>JBBSQV010000019.1:0-31989 GCA_038243675.1 Flavobacteriales bacterium | reverse complement strand
TCGTTGTGCTAATCCACTTTGCTTCCAAGATTCAACTTGAGAGAGCATAAATTCTTTTTTGTCCATAACTAGATTTGTTTGAAACAAAAATAGTTGCTTAGGTTAATTTAGAAAAGATGTGGTTGGACGGGTGGATACAAAATTAAAACTATCCGAAATTGAGGATATATTTATTTATTTATGGGAAAAGGAAGAAAAACTTTTTAATATATTTCTTTCAAAAAGCACTTATGAGTTAGATTTTAAAAGAGATGGATTTGAACTTGGCGAAACATCCAAACTAATCTCATTCATTGAGACTTTTATTTCTACATTTGAAAAGCTTTACCAATCTTTTGATAATTTGCCGCATACTGTTTTAAGGAAAATTAATAAACAAACGCGATATGAATCTCATAAGGTGAGTGTAGATACAATTGAATGGTTAATATCTAATTTGGATGATATTTATTTTGATACGTCTCTCAAGGGTCATTACGACTCTATTAGAATCGGTAATAAATATGGTATACTTGATAATATTAATACTTCTGAAAATGAAAATTCATATAATAATTATGAAAATCAGATAATATTAGGTTCTTTCCTAATAGTACTGAAGAAACTTTCACAATTAAAATTCACAATTAAAGCGAATATCAACATAGAGCCTAATAAAGACGATTTGTATGCAGATTTTAAAGATTTAAAAAGAATTCCATTTGTTAAATTATTTGAAGATTCGACATCCCTAGAAAAAAAAACTATTAAAGTATATAATAGATACAAGAGACTATTCTTTGATGTTAAACCTAAAATTGAGAAACCCATATTAACTACCGTATTTAGCCAAAAGCTTCATTATAGGAAAGCCTTTACCTTAATAAAAAATTTAAACAACTATAAATTTGATTTGTTTGGAGAATTTAAGTTGCTGAATATTAGTAAATTAAGTAAGCTCTACGAAGTTTATGTTCTTTATGTAATTTTAGAATCAATAAAGAATAATTTAAAATTAGATCTTTTTGAAATCTGCGCCGCTTCTCAAAGAAGCGACGAGATTATCGAAACGATAACTTTTAATACTGAAAGTTTTCGAATTAGCCTTTATTATGAAGGAAAATTTTACGACACTTCAAAAAAAGAACAAAAACTTGATTTGAGAAGAATCGATACCAAAGAAAGTGGTAATTATTATAATCCAGATTATATAATAGAGATATTTAACATAGTAAATCAAGATAAAAAATACTTCGTTTTTGATGCTAAATATTCTAAATTTCACACAGTTAAAAGCCAATATCTACCAGAGATGATAGGTAAGTATATCATTAATACAGGTATATACGAAAATCCAAATAAGAAAATTAATTCACTTAATTTAATTTTTCCAGGCGAAAACGGCGAAAGAATTGTCGATAGTAATTATTACGAGCCTACAGTTAATCTTTTAGCTTCAAAACCGAATTTCGAAGATGAATTAATAGAATATATATCTTACATTTTGTTAAGGCATCTTCCGTCAGCTTTAATTAATAAATAAAATATAGAGGAAAATGTACATCATAAAATAATTTCAAATTTACAATTTGCTATACTGTAAATAATGATTTATATTTTTTACTCTCTTCTGTTATAATTAATTCAGCTTGTCAGATAAAAATGTATATAATGTTTAAAATCAAAATTCTCACCTTCAACCTCGAACGCCTGAAACACCACAAGCAAAGCATTTTATCCCAAATAGAAGCATTTTCCGCTGATATTGTTGCCGTGACCGAAACTGGTAGCCAACTTCAACTAAACGACACTTACAACTCAATTTCCACAGAATTCCTTCCAGAATATTTCGACAACATAAAATACAAAGCTGGCGAAAACAGAACCACCATTTGGACAAGCTACCCTATTATAGAAACTCATAAAACATACGATAGCTTTACAAGTGTTTGTTCAGATATCCAGACTGAATTTGGAATTCTTATTGTTTACGGCACTATCATCGGAGTCTTTGGTGGAAAAGGACAGAGATTCGAAACTGACTTGCAAGGTCAACTGAATGATTAGGAGAAATTTGATTCAACAAAAGCATACTGCATCATTGGAGATCTGAATGTTTTCTTTTCTGGTTACGCGTATCCAAGTCATAAATCTAGAAACACGTTAAACGAAGCTTTTAAAAAATTAGATATGGAAAACCTGACCAGCAAAATTCCAGAGAATGTGGATCATATTGTAATGAGTAAAGAGTTTTTAAAAGGAAAGAAAACCGAAATTGAAGTGTTTAATCTCGATAAAAAGTTAAGCGACCATATTGGAATTTGTATTACGATTACTGAAAAGTAGAAGTAATGTTTCTATAACACTTCAGGTAACAGCTTAGCAGGAATTCTTATTATTATTGTATTTTCGTTTTGCCACATCACATAATCAGTTAGAGCTAAACAACTTTATTAGCCCAAAAAAATAAAGAAAATCTGTATAAGGTCATTATGAGACTAAAGAGAACTATTCTGCTTTTACTTAATCTGCTGTTCGCTGGCTTTTGTTTTGCTCAAGCTGACTCAAGCAATATTTTTTTGAAGGATTTGGATTTCGTGTATTCAAACTTAAAAAACACCACATCTTACAAAACGCAAAAAGCAACTCACAAACATGTTGAAGCAAAATATTCAGCATTAAAAGCTTCTCTTTCAAACAAGGACTTACCTACTATTGAGCGCTTTATCAAATTATATGAACTTGTTGATCATGTAAAAGATTTGCACAATGACATTTCGGGAAATACCGAAATCTTTGCTTATGAAGATTTACTAAAACCTGAATTTCTTGAGAAACTAAAAAAAGATCCTGATTATAATATTTTCCCAAGATCAAAATTAGATTTAGATAGTTTGGATCTTGCACTTTCAAACAGAAGAATTGATGCGCACGAAGGAATTTACTACTATCAAAATTATTTTAAAATTGCGATTGTCAGAAATGCAAATAGACTTGAAGGGATTGTTTTAGATACAAAGATTCCTTCTTGGGAACGTGGCGAAACCATACTTTTCTAATTCCTAAAGAAGAAATTCTTTTCGAATTGTAACAGGCAAATTTATTTCAAGCAGTTGATTTCTACAATTGATTATTTTTCTGATGGAGCATTTTTAGCAATGAATAGGAGGAAAGACAACCATAAAGAATCTTTCTACCGCGCTGCTTTTCCTAAAGAAAAATTCGTTTTCAAAAATTTAGAAGCAAACATCAAATACATAAAGCTTGGAACATTTTATTCGTCTAACGATGGAATAAAACAAGCGACTGAATTTTATAATTCTTTGCCCAAATTTGAGAAAAATGATAATTTTATATTAGACCTAAGAGACAATAGCGGTGGTGGCGACAAAGTTTCTGAGATGTTTTTTAAATTATTAAAAAAGCAAAAAGGCCAAATTTTTATCTTGATGAATTTTGCTACGACGAGTAATGCTGAACAATTTGTAATTAAGCTTAAAGGTCAACGCAATGTAATTTTGTTGGGTCAAAGAACAAAGGGCATAGTCACTTATGGTCATAATTACAGCGATGACAAGGAATTGCCGTCAAAAGATTTCCGAATCTATTTCTCCGATATGAAAGACAATTGGCGCAAGTATTTGCCATACGAGGAAAAGGGAATCGAGCCTGATAAAAAATTACTTTTTGATAAAGATTGGATTGATCAAGCCACTGAAATTTTAAACAAAAATGGTCGATAAAAAGCAATACTTCAAACAGAGTTTGCGAAGGCTAAATAGTAATTTAAAAAAAATGTAACGTGCTTGCAGTATAGAGATCAATAAGCTAGTAGATCGAAATACCGTATAAAAAAAGGATTATTACACCGAAAATGTTTTGATTAATTTTGGTATCAAGTATATTTAGGTAAAGTGGAAGAAAATGGCCAACTCAATTTAGATATAACTGCAAAGGAAAAATTATTTCGAAAATTATAATTGAAGGTACTCTAGAGGGCGTTTATAAGTACGAGTATATTTATTGGTAGGTTTTAAATTCGCAAAGTTTAAATTTTAGCTAACATATACTTTCCCATATATCAGCTGAGTCAATTGTTGTCCTTTTGTCATTATTAAAAGAATTTAAACTGTTGTAACAAATTTTGGATCGTACTAGTTTTCTACTGGATCTTGTACCATCATTTTATCTTCTAATTCTGTTTCTATAATAATAACATCAAAAGTCCTTGCTAACTCTATAGAGTTTTTTGGCTTGTTTGCTTTTTGTATTTACATTTATGATTACCATAATTTCGAAAATTTAGATTTAAAAACCTCACATCAATCAACCATCTCACCCTCTAACCCTGATGGGAACGGCCCGAAAAAAACGGGCGAGACACATCCTTTCCTACCCTTTCTTTTGGGCAGGAAAGATACAGTGGACAGCAGACCCGAGCAAAGCCAACGGGCGAAGCAAAATAGCTCCAAAAAATAATCGTCTGAATTCTTTTACTACATTAGCATTATGAAACTTCTACTATTATGTTATCTTGGAATAACTTTCCAAATGTTCTCCCAAAAGTTGGAAGTGTCGGGCATTGCAAAAACTTCCACGGATTTTGGAAATGTAATGATAACGCTGAATGATACTTTGAGAAAGCTTCCACCGAATTACCCAAAAGCCCTTTATCATCAAATGTGGGAAGACAAAGATGTAATTACATTTTCGGAATATGACGGAAACTTTGCAATAAATGCTTTGGCGACAGATTCTCTGATATTTAGCAGAGAAAGATTTGTTTCGCAAAGACATTCGGTAGCTGATCTTCTTGCAAAAAATGATATGGAAATATCGTTGGAGAAAGAGCCTTGCGTAGAATATATTGCCTGCAAAGAATTGAGACCCCAGACCTATATTTTTATAGCTTCCAAAATTGAAATAAAATCAGCCGCACATATAAATTACTGTAATCGTTATTCGATGGATTCGAAGTCGCAAGCCACCTATAAAATTCTAGAAAACTTTTCAAAATTTGAAGGCGATACGATCACTTTTGCGTCCTACGATCATTTCTCGATCGTGAATTATGATGAATACGAAAACATTATTTTATATGTTGCAAAGTATTGCGACAGTCTTGTTCAAGTGAAGTATAAGTTTCGCTCTGTTTATACAGCCAAAGATGGTCGCTGGGTTTCGCCGGTACTTGAAGAGTATGCTTCTAGAAAAATGCAGAGTTTGAAGCAGCCTCATAAAGTAAATGTTTCAGAGCCAATTGTAGTTCCAGGATATTTGCAGAATAAAGATTTAAAAGCTGAATATCCTGAGCCATATTATCGCGTTAGAAAAGGAAAAGTCTTTATGAAGTACGGGTATTATGCTCAGGATTTAATTGATTTCTAAACTTATTTGTTGCATAACCATCTAGAATTATCTAAGAAGCATATCCGCTTTAAAAACCACAATCATAAAATATCTTTCTTGACAATAATATGAATAATCGAGATCTCAGTCAACTTCAGTTGTAGCTGTTTTTGTAGTAAAGTCAATAAAACTCTCACTATACATCACTTCAATTTACAGCAAGTCCCCTAGCCCTGATGGGAACGGCATCCTTTCCGGCCCCTTCTTTTGGGCAGGAAAGATATAGTGGACAGCAGGAGAAAGCTCCAAAAAAAACGCATCATTTCGATTGAAAACCAACCTCTTCCCGACTTATATTTTCGACTGATAGGTATACAATTCAAAATATCTACCTTCTTTGGCAATTAGCTCGTCGTGCGTGCCGCGCTCAACGATATGACCAGCTTCGATGACCAAAATCTGATCGGCCTTGCGAATCGTACTCAAACGGTGGGCAATGACAATCGTGGTTCTATCCTTGATCAACTCATTTAAACTCTTCTGAATCAAAGCCTCACTTTCGGTATCCAAACTTGAAGTCGCCTCGTCCAAAATAATGATTTTCGGGTTAGCGAGAATAGCACGCGCAATAGCCAATCGCTGACGTTGACCGCCTGAAAGCTTCACGCCGCGCTCGCCAATTAAGGTTTCGAGACCATCATCAAAACGATCGGTAAATTCATTTACATAAGCCGCTTTTACAGCATTTTGAAGTTCGTCTTCGGTAGCATTTGGTCGTGGGAACATAATATTCTCGCGAATTGTACCTTCAAAAAGAAATTCATCCTGCAAGACTACCCCTAAATATTGACGGTAGCTGCTCAATTTAACTTTGGATAAATCTTGATTATCGATGGTAACTTTCCCCGAAATTGGTGTCAAGAATGTTGCTGACAATCCTGCAATTGTCGATTTTCCAGACCCTGAACTTCCAACAAGCGCAGTCACAGAACCCGCCGGAGCTTTGAAACTGATATTGTGCAATACGTCTTTTCCTTCTTCATACGAAAACGAAACATCGTTAAATTCAATATCACCTTTTATGGTATTCAGTTGAATATCTCTATTTTTATCATCTTCTTCGGCAGTCATATTCATCAATTCTTCGGTCCTATCAAGACCTGCAAGCGCTTCCGTTAACTGACTTCCGATATTACTCATTTGCACAATTGGCGCGATCATAAAACCAAGAATCAAGGTAAAAAATAGGAAATCTCCCGTGGTCATTTCACCAATCATCATATAGTAACCACCCATCCCCATAATTCCGGTGGTGGCAACACCAATCAAAAAAGTCGACGAACTCGTCATCAAAGCGGTGGCGGTCAAACTTTTTTTAACGTTCTGATACAATTTATCCACACCTTGTTCAAAAACAATATTTTCTTGTGCTTCGGCATTAAATGCTTTTATAACACGGACTCCTGCAAGTGTTTCGGTTAACCTTCCTGTTACTTCGGCATTAATTTTTCCGCGCGCTCTAAAGATTGGACGAATAAATTTAAACGCTTTTAACGCTATAAATCCAAAGATAGAAAGTGGCACAAACACAAAAAGTGTCATCCAAGCATTTAATTTTATCAAAATTATTAAGGACACAATTGCTGTAAATGAACCTCCAACTAATTGCACCAATCCTGTACCAATTAAGTTTCGCACACCCTCGACATCGCTCATAATTCGCGCGACCAGCGCACCAGATTTGGTATTATCAAAGAAACTAATTGGCAAGGAAAGCACTTTTTTTTGTACTTGAGATCGCAGTTCACTAATTAAAAATTGGGACTGTACACTCAAAACTCTTGTCAATAAATAAGAGGTTACAGACTGTACGGTAATGGCCGCGATTACAATTGCAATCAAAGAATACAGCAAATCGAAATCTTTATTTGGCACCACATCATCCAACAAAACTTTACTTTGCCAAGGCAAAACCAATCCTGATAAACTCCGAATTACGATTAATAGTAAACCGATAAAAACCAAATTTCGCCTTGGCCAAATGATGGTTTTGAAAGCCGTCTTCATTGTTACTCTTGGTTCTGTTTTGTCTTTACTTTTTGGTTTTTCCGCTAAATGTCGCATAATGGCTGATAAATATTATAATTGGCAAAAATACAGATTATAGAATAGGCTTTTAATAAGCTTTTGGTAAAAGTTTTGTGTAATGGATTTGATCGCAAAAAAGTGCTTATACGAACATAGCAGTAAAAATTTAACCGCAAAGAACGCAAGATAAAATTGCAAAGAAAAAAGATAACAAATTACTATTTTCATTTTAAACCCAGTTTATTCACAGTAAATTTTCACACACAGCTCTGCGGTCCTTGCAATAAAACTCCAAAAACATATACAACAAAATATTTTTCCTAAGAAATCAAGAAAATCAATATATTAGAGCTCAAACTATTTAGTAATAATTGACTATCAGCTTCGCACTGCCAGCAATCTAACTGGTAAAAGTTTATGGTAAGAATAACTTTCAAAATATAAAGCATGGAACTCTTTCATATATTCTCAACATTAATCGTGATATCAGCATTATTTGCCTATATCAATTTTAGATATTTAAAGTTGCCCGCTACGATTGGATTGATGCTAGTTTCATTAATTTTCTCCTTTATCGTGATAATCGCTGGATATTTTTTTCCATCAATCAAAGCAACCGCAGCGTCGCAATTAAGTAGCATCAATTTTAGCGAATTATTATTGGAAGGAATGTTGAGTTTTATGCTTTTCGCTGGTGCGATACATATAAAGTACGAAGATTTAAAGATCGAAAAATTAACCATTGTACTGTTTTCAACACTTAGTGTAATCATTAGCACTTTCATCATTGGATATTCCGCCTATTATTTATTAAACTTTTTTGGTTTAGAAGTCAGTCTTCTCAACTCTTTGCTTTTTGGAGCGTTGATTTCGCCAACCGATCCGATCGCTGTGATAAGTATTTTGAAAAGTGCTGGTGTCTCCAAATCATTAGAAACCAAAATCGCTGGCGAATCGCTATTTAACGATGGTGTTGCCGTAGTGGTTTTCATAACAATCTTGCAACTTACTAAGCCTGATGTTGAAATGTCATTTCAAAGCATAGCGATATTATTTGGCCGAGAAGCCATTGGCGGAATAATACTAGGTGGAATAATTGGGTGGATCGGATTCAAATTAATCAAAAGCATTGACAACTACCAAGTCGAAGTTTTAATTACATTGGCAGTAGTAATGGGCGGCTACACATTTGCATATCTGCTCCACGTTTCTGGGCCTTTGGCAATGGTTATCGCGGGACTTATTACGGGTAATCTCGGCAGAAATTATGGAATGTCAGATACAACAAGCGATTATGTAGACAAATTCTGGGAACTTATTGATGAAATTTTAAACGCCATTCTTTTTGTATTAATCGGTTTTGAATTGCTAGTAATTCAGACAAATTCAACAGTACTTTTAGTGGCGCTTATTCTAATTTTAGTTGTGTTAATAACTAGATATATTTCCGTTCTAATCCCATCATTTTACATCAGATTAAAGGAGAAAATGAGCAGCAAGACATTGCTAATTTTAACTTGGGGCGGTCTCCGCGGAGGAATTTCCATTGCTCTGGCGTTGTCAATTCCTAATGATCTTAACAAAGATATTTGGGTTACGATCACCTACATTATAGTTTGTTTCTCCATTCTAGTACAAGGAATGACAATTGGAAAGCTGGCGAATAAAATAAAAACCAATTCTAGCATTGATGCCCATAATTGATACATTTGCAAAAATCATTTGTGATGAAATCCGTAAAATATTCTTTTCTAAAACAATTATATCTTCAGGTTTTATTTAATTTTTTGCTTGTCATGTTACTAGCAATGCCGTACTTGAATTATATTGAAAATAACAAGGAGATAAAAGCAAAAATTTATTTCTTCGCGACTACTTTTAGTCATTTTTTCTTGATTGCAGCGATTCCACTACTATTTGCAACACCTATTTACTTGATTTTCAAATCCGTTAGATGGACAAGCGTCGCTTATGCAGCACTAACAGTATTTCTTTTAGTTATTTTAAAAATTGATGCAAATATTTTTAGTCAGTTCAGGTACCACCTATCTCCTATCGTTTTAAGCTTGCTATTTGGAAAAAGAGCCACAGATATATTTCAATTTTCTACTTCAAATACAATTACTGCCATTTTGTTTGTAATTGGACTAATTGCATTACAAGTATTCTTTTTCTATATCTCAAAAAAAATCTTGAAACATAAGATTAATTTACACATTGCAAAAACGATGTCTTTTTTTATAATCTGCCTTTTGATGAGTCATTTTATGTTCGCTTGGGCTTACGTCAATTATTACCGTCCAGTGCTACAGTACAAAAATGTCTATCCTGCATTCTTTCCACTAACCGCGGGAACTCTAATGACAAAGTTAGGTTTGATAGATGAAGAGTTGATTGAAAAGAATAAAAACATCAGTCAAAACCAGAGCCAAAATATTATTCACTATCCTTTACAACCAATTACCTCTGTACCAATAAATGATAAAAAGGATATTCTATTTATAATTATCGATTCTTGGCGTTTTGACTGCTTATCACAAGAAATTACTCCCAATCTCCAACAATTTTCCGAGCAGTCGCAGGTATTTACAAATCACAATAGCGGTTCAAATATGACTACAGGTGGAGTATTTTCATTGTTCTATGGAATCCCTGCCACTTATTATGATTCTTTTACGGGAATAGAAAAAGCACCCGTTTTTATTGATGAACTGCAAAAACAAAATTATGAAATTAGTGTTTTCAGTAGTTCTACTTTAGAAAATCCAACGTTCGATCGAAATGTATTTGCAAATGTAAAAAACCTGCGACTATTTTCTGATGGCGAGTCGCCGGACGAGCGAGATCAAGATGTAACACAAGATTGGTTGAGCAGCATTCCTAAAAGAAATATCTCTAAACCTTCATTTAGTTTAATTTTCTACGATGCGGCACATGGATTTGACTATCCTGATTCCTACAATATTCCCTTTAAGCCTTCATTAAAGGAAGTTGATTTTCTCGCCTTTAACGATAGCTACGATGCTACCTCATTCATAAACAGGTATAAAAATTCATTGCATTTTATAGATGATGAGATCGGAAAAGTCATCAAACATCTTAAAAACAAGAATAAATTAGAAAGTACTATTATTGTGATAACGGGAGACCACGGACAAGAATTCAACGATAATAAAAAAGGATATTGGCAGCATGGCGGCAATTTTTCTAAATTTCAAATCCAAGTTCCAATGTTAATTTATGATGCTTCCAAAGATCCTAAAAAACACAGTCATTTGACGTTGCATTACGACATTGCGCCCACGATAATGCAGAATTATTTAGGCGTGACCAATAAAATAACTGATTTTAGCGTTGGGCAGAATATTTTTGATCATGCGAAAAGAGACTGGTTCGTTTGTGGATACAATCAAAAATATTCGGTGATCGAAAAAAATAAAATTACAAACATTTATGCTTCTGGATCATTTGATATCACAGATTTAAAGTTGAATGTCTTGGATCAAAACCTCAATTACGAAGTTATACAACGTGCATTTGACGAGACCAATAAATTTTATATAAAGAAAAAATAACTGTTTGTATTTGAATTTATTCTGCTACTGAAATAATTTGATTTGACAGCAATTTTTAAAAAGCGCGTTCTTTCAAAATAAGATATTTACGTAGATGCGGACCTGAACTGTGCAATATTCTAGTAGAGCTTAAACATTATATTGTACAAACAGCTCGTGAAAAGGAATAAGACTAAATTAAAAAACATCACTTTAGAATGGAAAACAATATTCAAAATAATCTTACCACGATTCTTAACCGAATAGATAAAGCTTGCAGAAATTCTGGACGTAATCGAGAGGATGTCAAGCTTTTGATGGCGACCAAAACAGTATCCGCCGAAAGTATTAAAATTGCCATAGAAACCGGTCAGACCTTGATCGGTGAGAATAAAATTCAGGAGATCAAAGAGAAATATGATGTGTTAAAAAATATCCAGCATCAGACACATTTTATTGGACATCTTCAAACCAATAAAATAAAGGAATTGCTTAGATATAATGTTGACTGCATCCAGACAATAGATAGACTTCGCTTAGCTCAAAAGTTGCAGAATCGATTGGAATATGAAGATAAAACGATTGATGCTTTTTTGCAGTTCAACACTTCTTATGAAGAAAGTAAATTTGGAATGAATCCCGAGAATGCACTAAAATTCGCAATGGAAGTGCAGCAATTTGACCGGATAAGAATCAAAGGTTTAATGACAATTGGACTATTTTCTGCCGAAGATCAGAAAGTTCGAAAGTGCTTTCAGTTGCTCAAAAATTTACAAACTCAATTGCTGGACAAGGAAATTGCTGCAAATGAATTATCGATGGGAATGAGTGGAGATTTGGAAATTGCTATTGAAGAAGGCGCAACAATTGTAAGAGTCGGCACTGCTATATTTGGCAAACGCGAGCATCCTGATAGTTATTATTGGAATGAAAATAAATAGAAGTCAATACTTTGCACGTTAACTGATTAATAGACAATCTCGCAATTCTTACAATTTCGATGTCGATTTCCTTGATCATTACAAGTGAAAAAAAAATGTAAAAAGTTATTAATTACTGGATTTTATAGTAAACAATCCTGAATGTAATTTTCGTATGTTTATCTGTTAATACTTACACGCAAATCTTTTATGAAAACACTACTCTATATTCTGATGGTACTTCCATTTCATCTCCTTGCTCAAGAGGACACGAATTCTGAGAAATTTTGGAAACAGCTTGAAGCACATTGTGGAAAATCTTATGAAGGCGTCATCACTGCTGGCGCCGTTGAAGGCGATGGATTTGCTGGAAGGACATTATTAATGCATGTTCGTTCGTGTAAGGAAAATGACATTAGAATACCGTTTTTTGTTGGAGAAGATAAATCTAGAACATGGGTTTTGCACAAGAATGCCAATAAGATTTTAAGCCTAAAACACGATCATCGCAATCCTGATGGCAGCGAAGAAAAGCTAACCCAGTATGGAGGAACAAGCGCAAATTTGGGTATGGGGAATTTACAGATGTTTCCAGCAGATTCACATACAACCAAAATTTTGCCTGCCGCAGCAACAAATGTTTGGTGGTTCACGATTGATGCGACTAGCTTCACTTACAACCTGCGTCGAATTGGGAGCGACCGGGTGTTTACCGTAACTTTTGATTTGACGAAAACCGTTGCAACTCCCGCAGCTCCTTGGGGAACAAAAGAATAGTCCCATGAAATAGATAAAACTGATTGGAATTCTCTTTATCATAATATCTCAAAATACAGTCTTTGAATATAAATATCGAAATCAACCAATATATTTGCAGGTTGTGAAAAACGAATATCTCGCAAAGATCAAGAACGTCGAATATATGAAAGCTTTTGAAAGTACTTAGTTATATTTTATTTGGGCGCATACCTTCGCAGTATCTCACCGAAGTAGCTCGGTTCAACTTCATAATTATTCTTTGCTTGAAATTTGATATTAGCTCGGTACTGGGCTGTCCTCTATATCTTTGCTGCACAAATTGACTTGTTGTTTTTCAATTCTAGTGTAGCAGCAAAGGATACCGTTCCCATCCCTTGCGCGACGAGACATTTTCACAATAACAATATTTGTGAGATTCGGCATAACAATGTGCCATTATACTAAAATTGTTTTCAAAATAAAATTACAGCATTTTACCTGATAAGTTAATTTTTGTAATAGCTGCAAATTTGAATCTGAAATTTCCGAGGTTTTCATACCCGTAAAAAAACAACGCGCCAGAAAAATATAACGTAACATCAATCCAATCTGACGTATATCGAGGGTTGTTAATCGGCAGATAATATTCAAAATAAACTGAATAATATAGCGCCATGAAAAGCATGAACGACAATGGAAATTTGAAAAACTTATCTCTTTTTAATTTTCTAATTGCAAAGGAAATCCCACCAAGAACTAGCGGTAGACAAAGCAGATCATTTGCATAATTGTTCAGAATTTCAGGTAGATAAAATCCTGCTTTTTGCATGACAAAGATTCCGCTTGCATTAAAGCACATTAATATGTAGAGTTTTTTATCCATAAATTACAATTCAGACACAATTTATTAAAAACATTTTATCCTGTCACAATGCTAATGAAACCTGCTATTATTGCACCCACGATCATTCCGATGAATAACCAAATCGCATAGATAAATTTCGAAAAACTTCTTACAATCGTGTTCGGATGCTCGGTCGCATGGTTGAAGAATTTATCAATTTTCGTTGGCCCTTTTATTCGCTCCTCTTCTATCTGCTGCTGAATATTTTTCTCCCGTTCAAGCTGGCGTTTTAAGTTGATGTTTATTATCGAACCGCAGTTTTCGCAGTAATCTCGATTCAAGTTTAAAGTCCCACATTCTAGACATTTCACGTGCGATTTTTGATTCATAGTTTTAATTTTTCGCGACTTTCCAATTCAAATCAAAGTGCAAATTTAGGCATAACTTAATGATTAAGAAAGTTTGACTTAAGGGTCATGTTTTGGCCAAAAGGAATCGTCATAAATTGCTATTATAGAAACTCTGGGATCCTTTAACTTTAGTTCTTTGTTTATCAAAATTTTGTTAGTTTTCTAATTTTTACTCATTTAATGTTTTTATAAAAGTTAGATTTCTACATCTTAGAAATAGCGACCAATAACACTTCTCAATCTTTCCCATCGTATAATGGTAGAGTGGTAATAAGTTACTTTAAGTCGTAAATCTGCTCTGTGATTATTAAATTTAGAAATATGAATTCAATGAAAAAACCAAGATTAATTTTACTTTCAGATTTATGGGGAACCAAAAGTTCAGAATGGATTTGTAATTGCACTTCTGCTCTAAACAAACATTTTGATATTAATATTTATAACTCACCCGAATTAGCCGGAATTGACACAACAGATTTAGATCAAAAACAATCACATCAGTGGTTTCTTAATGGCAGTATTGAAAAAGCAGTACTAAATCTATTGGAATCTGAAAGACAAAATATCAATGTTCTCGGCTTTAGCGTTGGTGGTAAAATTGCCTGGAAAGCTGCGTTAAAAGGATTAAATGTTCATACTTTATTTGCAGTTTCTGCAACGAGGCTTCGCCTAGAAGCAGAGAAACCCAACTCTAGAATCGAACTGCTTTTTGGACAATGTGATTCAAATAAACCTGGCGAAGATTGGTTTGCAGCTATGGAAATTAAAAAGCTGTTTGTAAAAGGAGAACAGCACGAAATGTATAAAAACAAACAAGTAGCCCACCTTATCTGTAGCCAAATTATAAGTAAGGTTGTTGTTGTTTGGAAAGTATAGATTGATATTGCAGTACACAAAAATATTGAATCTTTATTTTCTCATCACATCTGATAGCAACCAATCTTCCACTTGTTGCGAATTATCATTTGAGTGCAGAACAGTTAAATCTCCTGTTCGTTCTAGAATCACTGCTTTGACTTCAGAAAGTTGCATAACATTGGAAGTGCGAAGTTTTGAACGTAAATCCGCTTCGGTGATATGCGCTTTATCTAGGTTTTCGTGCAAAATTATACTTCCGTTCATCAACAGCAAAGGATGATTGTCCACAACATTTAGAAAACCTTTATAACGCATCAAGTACGCAACTAGACTTTGAAGCGCAAAAATACTAGCAAGTGCAACTACACATTTAATTAAAGTTACTTCTTTGAGCACCATACCACTTGCAATTACTGATCCTATCGCAATTGTAGTTGCAAAATCGAAACTTGACATTTTACTAAAACTGCGTTTGCCTGAGATTCTAACCAGAATAATCATTGCAATATAAATACCCAATGTGGTAAGCACAATTGAAAAAAATGACACCTGCGATATTCCGAAATATTCGTCCATGATTGTTTTTTTATAATTCAAGTTCTAATTTACTTAAAAAAACAGTTCAGAGCTTTTTAGTAACAGCATTTAGCTGCTTTGTTTTACCGTCTTTGTTATTATGTGCAAAAATATTTATGGAAAAAAGGATTCTTGAAGCGTTTTGTCTTGTATAGAAAGGGATCACAGGCGGATTAACGATTTGTATTTTACATAAAGTGCTATCAAATCCCAACAACAGACAATTGGGATGTTTTAAGTGACTCTAGGTGAATAGTAAATAAGTATAAATTGTTCCTTTTGTTTCTTTTGTTGATTGTTTTGTAAGATTGCTTAAGGTGCTTTTTAGCCAAATAAGTACCAATATCAACGAATATATTATAAAGTAGATCACATCTCATTCCTTCCCCTAAGTTGAAATTTTGCAATGGTGCTTCAACCGAAGACTACTCCCGCACTAGACATTTTAAAGAGAATTTACTTCAAACCTATTTAAAAAGTGTCGGTAATGTTCTTTCAGCTTAAGCGAAAACTTTTAAATTTCAAGAATTTAAAATTTTATTAAGAATATATTAAGAAACTTTTTATAATCGACCATCGGCATTAGTTTTAAATTATATTTGACACCACTAAAAATGAACTAAATAATGCGGTTGATCAGATTTTTTTATGCTTTTGTTGCGGTACTAATTTTTTTTGATTTGCAGGCACAGCAGCGTGTATCAATTGATACTTTAAATCTTCAGTATCGAAAATTACTTGTGGCTGATTTTGGTTTGAGAGCTGCAAAAGTGGAGAGCGACTTTGCATCGTTATCAGATAAAAAAGTACGAAATCAGACTTTGACAGTATACAAAACTCGAAAAAAAGATATTCAAGAACAAATCAACAAGGGAGTCTTTTTTGGAGATAATACATACGTAACATTCCTACAGTCACAATTAGAAATTGTTCAAAAAGCAAATCCCAGCTTTAAAGAAATCGACCAAGTCAAGGTTTTGGTAGCCGCCTCTGAAAATCCGAATGCATCTGCCTCTGCCGAAGGTTATATTGTTTTTAATCTCCCAATGTTCTTAAGAGCAACAAATCAATACACAATTGCCTATATTTTGTGTCATGAAATAGCTCACCGTTTGCTCAATCATTCCTATAATAGTGTTGTGGCCTCTGCGCAGTTGCATACTTCTAGCGATATAAAAGATAAAACTTCTAGCATTAAAAAAAATAAATATAACAAAGGAAAGTTGGCATCTGAACTTTTTAGACAAATCGTTTACGAAGATAGAAAAACCAGCAGGAGTATTGAATTTCAAGCGGATTCTTTAGGGTATGTATTATTTGCAAAAGCTTTTCCAGAGGCCAAATCTGAGGCTGTGAATTCGCTGCTGTGGCTAAGTGAAATTGATAAAGATATTGACTCAATTTCAATCGAAAATTATCAAAAAACTTTTACTACGCCAACTCAGCCATTTAAAATGAAATGGTTAGAAAAAGATGAACTTTCTGATTACACTTATGATAAGACGCCAAAATTCTGGACGATTGACTCTCTCAAAACCCATCCAGATTGTGAGCTAAGAGCCGAAAGAATGATTCAACTATTTCAAGTAGAAAAGAAAAGCACACAAATTGAAACTTCTGAATTTGCAGCATTAAAAAAATCTGCACAATTCGATTATATTTATTCTTTGCATTATCTAAAATCGTATGGATTGTCATTATACCATTGCTTGGTTCAGTTACAAACAAATCCCGAGGATAAGTGGTTGCAACAAATGACTGGACAGAATTTAGAAAAATTACAAGAAATGCAAAACCTATATCGTCTTAATGAAGCACTAGAAACGCCCGATCCGCATTATTCCTCGAGTTATAACACATTTTTGCACCTGATAAGAGAAATGCGAAAAAGTGAATTGAAAGAAATAATTACTTACTATAAATCTATATGAAAAAACTATTACCCTTATTCTTGTTATTTTTTATCTGTACGAACGCACAAGTAAAAGATCTCGGTGAACTCTCTTCTGGAAAGTATTTAGATTCGAGAATCGTGTACAATGACGACGGCGACGACGTTTATGGATATCTTTTACTCTATGAAAATGATAGAAAAAGTAAAGCTGTCTACGAATTAGAATATGTATTGCTGGACAAAAATTTGAATAAGTTGACGTCAGGCACGTTTGTGCAAAACAGATTTTCGAGCATTATAAAAATTAGCATCGGTTTTTCTTTTGTTCGTAAAACTGGAAATAAATTGGTAATAGGTATTCAAGATAGCACCAATAGCAGTATGATGGGGGCGGTTGCAGAATTTAATCATCGCTTTAGAGAATTGGATTTAGAATCATATACAATTTCAGATCAGTTTACAATGAAGGACAATCGTAAGACCGTTCAGAATGAATCGGCCGATTCAAAAGTAACTTGGGACGATTTGCAGGACAATGTTGAAATGCAGCCAATTGGTAGCAAAAATTTTTTACTTTTTGATCAAACTGAAGTTTCGGGAGCTTATTCTGGCGAATACTTCGAACAAAAAGTGGCTAGGGATATTCATAGCTTTAAAGTTCTAGATAAAGATTTTAATGAAGTATGGCAATATAAATTCAACGATACCGGAACCAAGGCGTTTGATATGTTTGAGTATTATAGTAGCGAAGGTAATGATATGATATTGCAACGTACCAACTACGAGAAGGTCGGGAAATATCTTGAAACATATTACGATGTATTTGATTTGACTACTGGTGTTAGAAGATTTTCGATTGAGCAATCAGACGGAGAGACTTTAAATAATGTACAAACGATAAAATATGAAGCTGATAAGCTTGTTGTTTACTCTTTACTAAATAAGATGAACAAAAAAAATATGTTCTATTTCTTTGAAGTTACGGGAATAGCTAAAATTACTTACGATAGAACTACTGGAAAAAAATTGTCTGAAGAGAAATTTTTGTGGGAAGGATTTGCCGATAATTTAATAATTGACGAATATGGTAAAATAAAGTTCTACGGATATCTGCAATTCTTAAACTTCCGACTTTCGCAAAATGGACACACAACTGCTATCGCTGAAGGATATCATCCATCAAATAATTCTCGCATTCTCGATTTGTTCGTCATGGAATTTGATGCTAATATGAAATTGGTTTATTACAAAAAAGTCGATAAAACTAAAAACGAGTCAAATATTGCGGCTTGGGGTCCAACACTTAAGTATTATGGAGCATTTGACTATTTATATTCTCAAAAACTAGAAGGAGATAATTACGCATATTTCTATACCGATAATGAAAAGAAAAGCACACGTAATCCAAAATGGATTCTAGGAGTAATCACGCAAGTAGACGGAAACTATAATTATGAAAAGATTCCCATGACTACAGAGAAAGGACAAATATATCCTGTAAAGGCTAAGAATGGCTACATCTTATTAAGAGAAGTTGCTGATAAAAAATCGACGATTAGATTGGAAAAAATTAATTACTAGATACCGGAATTTAAATTAAAAAATGCAAGAGAGATCCTCTTGCATTTTTTAATTACCGGGTTATAAGGTGATACATAAATAGTAAATGATTATTTTGTCTCTGCACATCTTGAAAATAATAGACGTCGATTCATCTTTATAAATTCATCCGATAACAACTGCCCTGCTAGATATATTCCGAAGATTTAATTTCAAACTTATCAAAATTGTTATTGCTGGAATACTTCCGGCGAAAGCCAACAAATTTTTAAAAACTACAAATCCTTTAAGGCAGCCTTTGCAATATCCACATCTGCAGATCCGTGAGCGCCGCCCACGCCTATTCCGCCAACAACGACGTTATTTATATAAATCGGAACGCCTCCATCCATGATAGAAAAGTTGGCATCCAGATAGCGAATATCCTCGGGAATTATGCCATCCTTGACACCTTTGGCAATTACTGCAGTCTCGCGCTTTTGTGAGGACGCAGTATAGGCCTTCTTGAAACTCGCACTCAAAGTATGCACGCCAGCGCTGTGATGACGCTGCACGGCAAGAATCTGACCCGATTTATCCACAACTGTAACGGTGATGAATTGTCCGTTTTTGTTGGCTTCAAGCATTGCAGTTTGAACAATTTTGGCAGCCATTTCGCCTGAAAGTATTGGTTCTGTTACCATTTTGTTTTGTGAAAAGCTACTTGCGGCAAAGCACAGAAATAGCAATATTAGTGAATTTCTCATTGATTGTTTTTAAAATAAGTTTGCTTCTTTTGGGAAAAAAGATGATTTACTGAAGCTTTTGACAAAATACTATTTTATTAGTTAATAAGTTCAATATAGATACTACCTTTTTTTCAAGAGCGACATTTTAGGTAGGGTTTTCCACTATATCTTTTCTTCCGCAAGCTCCACAAAGTATGTGCGTTATCAGTTCGTTTCACTCGCAACGTTCACCCCCTCGCATTTAAGAAATAAGATTGTTAGTTAAAATAAATTTCTATTTTTCAGAAAAATCAACAAGGTCTAAATTTCTATAAACACTACTACCTGAAATTACTGTTTATATCTATAATGTCCAATAATCTTAAAGTCAAAAAGACAATCAGCTAATACTTGGCCAGCTCCTATATTATGAACTATCAAATTCCGCTTTCCATCTAAGGATTTTTTGTCAACCACGATTCCGATATGAGTGAGCCCGCCGCCAAGGTTCCAACAAACAATATCTCCTGGAAGATAATTAGACGCCTTATTTGATATATTCTTCTCTGCTCCTTTTCTTTTAAAAAATGTCATCAAATTTGGAACTCTTCGATGATCGATATTTTTATCGGTAGATTTTAGGCCCCACAATTTTGGATATTCTGCGAAATTTGCTTTCATATCCTCGTGAACTTCTTTTTGCAAGTCGATTCCAAGTTTTCTGTAAGCTCGAACCACCACATCTGTACAAACTCCAATTCCTTTAGGAACATCACCATTTGGATAGGCAATCGAAAAATAGCTGCCATCATACACAACTTTTTGCTTGGTAAGATCGATCGCGTGTGAAGAAAGACTTTTTATTTTTGCTTGTGTCTGCGCAAACGAAAACTGACAAACAAAAAAGAGAATAAACAACAGATTTTTCATTAATAGGATATATTTTGAAGTTGTTGATAATAAAAAATCTAACGAGATAATTAAATTATCATTGTCTTGTTTTGGAATCTTTCTCTAGTGCTAATTTAAGTTTTTCTTCTTTATCGTATTTTATTGCTTCCACTAATAGTATAGGTAGAAAAATTATAGAAATCAAAAACAAGATTGTAATTAATTTATTATTTGGAAAAACAGAGATACCCTCAGGACTTGTGATACTGCTTTCATTATCACCATTGTCCATTAGTGATTCGCGCAGTTTTAATAAAACATTGGTTTTTTCTAAGAGCGATCCACCTTTTGATTTTTCAAGTTCTTGAGCACTAGCTTTTATGTTTGCATACCAAAAACTCAAATCCTCATCTGGAGTTTTGTAGAACACAGAAGTGTATCCGCTTGTAAGATTATTTTTTTCAATATATCGCAATGAAGTTTGCAACTCAGTTAGTGCCAGCTCAACTGTATTGGCATCAGAAGCTCTTTTTAAATGTCCACTTAATTCTTGCTCGAATATTATATTGCTATAAATTCTAAAAATTAATAATCCTATAAAAAGTGCGAAACAGAAATACCCTATATATTTTCTCATAAAATATGTTTTAATGAAACTGCCAACTAAATTAAACTTTTTATTGATATGATCTTAAATATCTTATGCCTCAAAATGCCTCTTTATTTCCAAAGTCTTTTCAAAAATTCGATGGCATTTTTATGACTTACATTTTCGCATATTTCTGTTCCAAACATATTTTGGATTTCGTCATTCATAGCCACGTAAGCGCCAGAATTTTGGTGCTCTTGGTGATAAAACGGAATTCTGGATTTGTCAGGATGGCTTTTTGTAAAGAAAAAGTCGGCACCATACGCCACAGCATTTTCGCCACCAAGTTCCAATCCGTGGTTTAGATGTTCATATAACACTTCTGGATGATCATCATTTACAAATGCTCGGACAAAATTAAGTCCAATCAAACCTTGTTGCTTAATAATTTCTTGGGCAATATCGTCTGGTAAATTTCGAGGATGATCAAAGATTGACCGATAATTGGAATGACTGGCAAGTATCGGAATATTTAAATTTTGCTGGGAAATATAATTCAGCATATCGTAGGCTAAGGCATCACTTGTATGCGAAAAGTCGATTGCGATATTCTTATTATCTAAAAAATCGATTAAAGCTTTTCCGTCATTCTTTAATCCAGCTTTCGAATAATTTCCACCGCCAAATCTGTTTTCTAGATGATGTGTCAGTCCTATATAAAACAAATTTCCAACATTGTCGATTATGGTTTCTAGGTTTTCTAAACCTTTCTTGAGTGGCAATTCTTCGTCGCAAAACGCAGATGCATTTTCTATGGATGCTAGGATTCCAATTTTTTTATTCTCACCAAAATTGTCTAGATGCTTATTTTCAAAGCGAAAAAACTCCTATGATCAAAACACAATTCCTTGAAAATATGACTTTGCTGTATTCCTATTTGGTGGCTGTTTGCTTCAGTGGAGGCGAAAATTGCCATCACCTGAAGTTTTACGTTTCCTTCTTTGAGGTAGGGAATTGCGCAGCCAATATCCTCTGTATTGTTAATGTTGGAGTTTGGTCTATTTAGATATGATAGTAAATCGCAGTGAAGGTCTATGATTGGATTTTTCATTGGGAATGGTTTAATGCTGTAATACTTCGTTTGTGAGATGAACTAAAAGACTCCTTTATAAATTTTCGTTCTTATTCTGTAAATACCACGCAATATAGTTATCTCTAATATTATCCAAATCTAATTCTTTTGACGGTAGAGTTTTTTCTGGAATCAGATTTTTCAAAATTATATTTACATCTAGATTAATTACAGTGGTGATTGTAGAGATATTAGAAATGTTTCTAATTGTGATTGGCTGACCAGCATAATTTAGAAAGTCCAGTGAGTAGACTATACTATTATTTTGTCCAAAGATATTTATTTCTAAATAATTCCATCCATCATTGGTTACAACTGTCTCGCTAATTTTAGGTTGATTTGTTTCTATATACTTCTCTAATAAATCAAAACTTTGCAATCTCCAGTAATTTTCTTTTATATCTATGCGATTTTGATATTTGTTTTTGATAAAATAAGATTCTTCGTTAACACTTCGCGCAATCTTTCGAAGTTCTCTTTTCGTGGGTTTGCTGAAATGCTCTCTTAAATATTGTTCCGTAAAATTATCATTGTTCGTATTAAGTTCAGCTAGTAAAATATAACTTTCACTCTTTGGAATTACTTTTAATTGCCTAATTGTTTTAAAAATAGTGTCTTTTTGATAGACGCTTTTTTTCACTTTTTCGAGAATGACAAAATGTTTTGACAAAACATAATCACCATCCTGTTTCCTAATGAAATCAAAATTTTCGCTTTTAGAATAAATTCCATCTTTGTTCCAAACGTTGCCTCCAGTATAGTAATAGAAAGAAATTTGATCAATAAGATCAATATTCTGACCGAAACTAATTGAGGTAAAAAATAGGAAAAGAAGGTATTTCAATTTCAATATATATAAGTAATTATTGTGTGTTCTTTAATATGCTCTTGGTAAAAATTTCTAACTTGAAGATTTTGTTATAAGGTCGTCTCTTTAGGCCGGGTTAGATTGTATCTTTCTTCGGCAAGCTCCAGAAAAAGATGTGTTTCAATAATTCGCTTCGCTCGGGTCGATCTAGACCCCTTGCACGACCAAAGTTTTTAAATTAATCGTATTAACAATTTTTCTAACAAAGGATTAATACTTAATTCCCATTCGCTTATAAATGAAATGCATCAGCCAAGCGGGACCGATAAGTAAAAACTGAATATCCTTTAAAAATGAAGGCTTTCTCCCCTCTACTTTATGACCGTAGAATTGACCAATCCACGACACGAAAAAAACAATAAGTGCAGTTGCCCACAACGGAAAATTTGAATTTTGAAAAAGAAATTCTGATGTAAAAAGACAGATACTGACGAAAATCAGAATTCCGATAGCGATGGTGGCGGATAAGGTAAAATAGTAAAGTAAAACTGGAATCAAAATTATGACTGCCCAGTTTGCTAAGAAATGATTGCCAAAAGTTTCTTTTAATAGCGCATTTGGTATTGTGTAAATAAGCGCTACGATAGACCAAAATATTAATGGTATACAAATCCAATGAATTAATTTATTGGTCTGGTTTTGATGGCTCTCGCTGTATTCGTCGAGAAGGTTCTGGAATTTGCTCATTGAATACTCTTGTTGTAAGTTTCTAATTTATGATTCTAAAGTACAATTCTTATTGCTATAAATTAGATAATATTAAATGTTGACTGAAAGTTATTCCGAGAATTTTTGAATATGTCTTTGGGAATCAGCTTTATTTTAAAATTAGTACTGAAGGTGAAGCAACTATTGCTAAAACTAATTATTGCAAATGTATGTGAAGGCGTATTGCTTCGAAAATGAAAAAATCGCCTTCTTGCCGGATGTCTTGTAAAACACATTCCGCCTCTTTTACCAAAAGTCAATTATCGAGTTGAAGTCTTTTGGCGAAAGCCTGAAAATTTTCCAAGCATACCTGATTTTATTCCACAAAAAAAAGAGGACGTTCAGGTCCTCTTTAATTTATTATATGTATTCTTAATTCTTGCGAATAAGAATATCGTTCGAAATTTATTCTACGATAAACTTACCATTCATCATTGAATAATGACCTGGGAACGAACATAAGAAATCATAAGTTCCTTTTGCAGGCGCAGTAAAAGTAATTTTTGTACTTTCTCCACCACCAATAGTTTCGGTATGTGCAATTACATCTTTTCCGTCATTTGGAATGTAATCATTGTCTTTTTCTTTTACCGCTGCGGTAGCAAAATCAGCCATTACAACACCTTGATTCAATAAAACGAAGTTGTGGCCCATTGCTGCCTCAGGTAATTTACCCGTATGGTTTAATGTTAAAACGACAGTTTGACCTTCCATAACTTTGATCTCTGACATATCATATTTCATAGCGTCATTTGAGTTCAAAGTAATTTCTGCTATTTCCATTTTTGCTGGAGCAACTGCATCCTCAGTAACTACGATGTTTTCATCTGTAGTAACCTTTTTGTCATCTTTACAAGAAGTTAGAGACAAAAGACTTAAAGCTAAAATACCTAAAACAGAGTTAAATCTAAAATTTTTCATAATGTTATATTTTTAGACAAATATACGATTAAGTTTTAATTTGCGAAATAGGATTTTTAGTATTATTAGCATAATTGAATCGCTTTTCTCAAAACTTGATGATTGAGCTTGTGTCATCGTCTGTTGCATAACACGATGTCAGACAAATTCAACTTAAGTACAAGCTCATAATCTCTTTAAGCGTGTACTGGCGGGCCATTGTTTTTCTTACTCTAAATCCACCCCAATTCTTTTACCGTTATTTCATTTTCAATAGTTCCTGTATGCAAAGTCGCTTTTGGTTCAAAAAGAAGATTAAACACAATTTCGCCGTTTGTATGAGGGCGGTGTTCAACGCCTTTCGGAATAATTAGAATTTCTCCTTCCTTTACTTCAACTGTTCTGCCATCTCGAAAATCCATCAAGAGTGTCCCTTTGAATACCATAAAAAGTTCGTCTTCGTTTTCGTGACTATGCCAAACAAATTCATTTTTAAATTTACAAAGTTTTACATATTGTCCATTAAGTTCTCCAATAATGTGAGGTGTCCAATATTTTTCAAACATGGAAAACTTCTCCATAATATTGATAGAATTGATTTCTTGCATATTCTCTATTTTTTAATGTTATTGCTTTGACTTTTTTAACTTCGATTTGCAATGTCCGCTGACGTTCGTTTCGCCACTTTGAGATGGCTAGAAATTCGTAACCTTTTAATTTTCAGCTTATCGAAAATTTGATGCGAGTCGATGACTCCACTAAATTCCAGCTAGCTCAAAGTGCTATTCGCAACAGTATCTTTAATCGTCATTTTTTAAGCACTGTCTTTTCTCCTATTCCTATAAAAACTAACGCATCAAAATGTTTAAACCACTTTGTTTTACTTTTTTTTAAGCCAAACATTCCTTCAAATTCTTTATTTTCATATTCTTTATTTTCGATTAATAATTGCTTTGAATCAATAAAGTAGTTTTGAACTGCCAAAGGTAAAAAGTGTAGTAAATTTTCTCTATCGTTATGACTTTTTTCAATAAATTTCTCTCTACGATATGGCATTTCAGTCGAAGAAAAAGCTATATGATAAGAAATATTTTGATTTAAATTATTGAAGTCACTACCCATTGTTTGTCTTTTCATAAACTCATATTCATATTTAGCCATATGACTGTTTGCTAACCAAACTAACGTCACTTAGGTGCGGTCTTTGTAAATATAAAAAATTGAACAATTAGCAAAAATCTTTATGATATAAACTTCCTCACCTTTAACAGAAATACCTTGTTATATGCTGGTTCTTATTTTTCTCCGTTCCACCAAAAATAGAAAATATTTTCTTCCGAATCACTTGAAATTGCAAAATCGCCTTCTCCTTTCGGAATTCCATTTATAGCTTTCTCAAATTCGACAAGTTTGTTTCTCCAAATTGAATCTCAATTCAATTTTCTTTTTTAATTATTTTCTAATAATTTTTATCTTCAACTTTTTTAGAGTGAAAAATTAGTTTAGAGATTGCTTTCCTTTTACCAATCCCGTTTTGATTATTCGGAACCTTTAGTTGTCTTTCAGATGTGGTTAATGTCTGGATTTCCTTGTTATTTGACCAATCGCATAACTGCATTAATTTAAGCAATTCTGATAAACTTTCGCTTGCTTTTCGGTCAACAGTAAAATTCCAACCGGAAAAATTTCTTGAATTTTCAAGATATTTCCAAGTATAAACTTTTCCGTTAACATATTGTTTTTCGGTCCTGTCTTTCCTTTAGACTTTCTTTGAAACTTGCATACAACGTTTGGGTATTTCTGCTGGCGGGTGATTTTTTATAAAAGGTCTTTGTAAAAACAACAAATCGAACAATTAACAAAAATTTTTCTGATAGGAACTTCTGACCCGCTACTAGAAATATCGTGTTAAGCGTTCGGTTTTTTATAAATTATTAAATTTTACATTATGTTGCTTAAATTCGGCTTTATTATTTTTTTATGAAAATAGATTAAACATCCTAAAAGCAAAATACAACACACAAAAATCATTTTTAAATATCTTATAACTTTACAAAGATTTTCACCGCTAAGATTAGAGATACAGTCTTGGACATTTTCTATTTCATATTTTAAACTAACCATTGCATTGATTATTCCGTATGGCGCAATCACAATTCCTAATATTGAAATGGTCAGTAATATATTATAGATAACTTTACGCTTAATAGTAAATTTTCACTTTCTTTTCGGGGCGTAAACTGACCGCCACTTTCACTATAAGAAGCGCTTCAATACTTTTTATAAATTGTGTGCGCTTTTTTTTACCCCAATAATCTTGACATGGCGACACGCGCATTCATTTCAGCAATATTTATTATCGAAATACCTTCAGGGCATTCTACTTCGCAAGCACCAGTGAAAGTACAGCTACCAAAACCTTCAATCTCCATTTGATACGTCATTTCTGCCGTACGTCTATGTTCCTCAGCTTTACCTTGAGGTAAACTATTTAAATGATTAATTTTTGCTGAAGTAAATAGGGCTGCAGATGAGTTTTTGCATGTTGCCACACAAGCTCCGCAACCAATG
This sequence comes from Flavobacteriales bacterium, assembly GCA_038243675.1. GTDB lineage: Bacteria > Bacteroidota > Bacteroidia > Flavobacteriales > Flavobacteriaceae > Flavobacterium. Next base: position 4,853 of record JBBSQV010000019.1, on the reverse strand, counting down.
CAAGCAGCTGCATCCATAGCTCGATCTGAAATATTTTTAGGTACAGGAATCGAATTGGCTTCTGGAGCACTACCTGTTTTTGTACTTATATATGCACCTTGCTCTATAATTTTATCCAAAGCAGATCGATCTACAACCAAATCTTTAATTACTGGGAATGAGGCCGCGCGCCAAGGTTCAACTACAATAGTATCACCATCTTTAAAACTACGCATATGCAATTGACAGGTCGTTATATTATCATGCGGACCATGTGCACGACCATTAATAAAGACACCGCATTGTCCACAAATACCTTCACGGCAATCGTATTCAAAAGCAATTACTTTTTCATCTTTAAGAACCAACAATTCATTTAAATGATCTAAAGCTTCTAAAAAAGACATGTCTTCGGTTAAGCCATCTACTTCATAGTCCCTTATGGCTCCTTTATCTTTTGGACCTTCCTGTCTCCAGATTTTGAATTTTACTTTCATAATGTATTATTTATAGCTTCTCACAGAAGGTTTTACAAATTCGAACTCTAATACTTCCTTATGTAATTTAAAATCATGACTACCATATTCCCAAGCAGAAACATAACTGTAGTCTTTATCTATACGAACGGCTTCGCCCTCTTCAGTTTGAAACTCTTCCCTAAAATGCGCGCCACAAGATTCTTCTCGTTCTAGCGCGTCAATACACATCAAAATTCCTAATTCAATAAAATCGGCCAGACGCAATGCTTTTTCCAGTTCTGTATTCATCTCTTTGTCATTCCCTGTGACTTTTACGTCACTCCAAAATTGATCCCTGATGATCTTGATTTGAGTAATTGCTTTTTCTAAACCAGATTTGTTTCTGCTCATTGCGCATTCTTGCCACATGACTTTGCCAAGTTCTCTATGAAAATGATCAACTGTTTTTGTTCCTTTTACAGCCAGCACTTTTTCTATGTATGCCTTGGTTTCATTTTCTGCTTTGACAAATTCTGGATGGTTTATTGTTGGAAGATCTGTTTTTATTTCAGAAGCCAAATAATTATTAATTGTATTTGGTAATATAAAATAACCGTCAACACTAGCTTGCAATAATGAGTTAGCTCCTAATCTATTTGCTCCATGATCTGAGAAATTGCATTCTCCTATAGCGTATAAACCAGGAATGGTTGTCATTAATTCGTAATCTACCCAAAGACCACCCATTGAGAAATGAGCTGCAGGTGAGATTTGCATGGGCTCTTTATAAGCATCAATACCTGTAATTTTTTTATACATTTCAAAAAGATTTCCATAGCGGTCTTTTATGGTTTCCAATCCTAATTTTTCAATAGGGTGTTTAAAATCTAAGTAAACCGCATTTTTTAAGCGTCCTACTCCAAAACCAGCATCAAGCCGCTCTTTTGCTGCACGCGACGCAATATCTCGAGGTGCTAAATTCCCAAAACTAGGATAACGTCTTTCTAGATAATAATCGCGATCATCTTCAGGAATATCATTTGCTTTTCTAGTGTCGGCTTTAGTTTTTGGCACCCAAATACGACCATCATTACGAAGTGATTCAGACATTAATGTGAGTTTGGATTGTGCATCACTCGTTTGTGGTAATGCGGTAGGATGAATTTGAGTGAAACTTGGTGCCCCAAAAAAAGCACCCTTTTTATGCGCTTTCCACAAAGCACTTCCGTTGCAGCCAATAGCCAAAGTTGACAGGCGGAATACCCTAGAATAACCTCCAGTTGCCAACACCACGGCATCAGCAGCATAACGTTTTAATTCTCCAGTAACTAAATCTCTAACAATAATCCCTTTTGCTTTTCCGTCGATGACGACTAAGTTGAGCATTTCGCTACGCGGAAACATTTCTACTTTTTTAGCACGAACCATTTTATATAATTGAGAATAAGCAGCTAAAAGTAATTGCTGACCTGTTTGTCCACGCGCATAAAATGTGCGTTCCACTTGTACACCACCAAAACTTCGATTGGCTAATGTGCCTCCATATTCTCTTGCGAAAGGCACACCTTGCTGCACAAAATGGTCAATGAGCGGAGCAGAGAGCTCTGCTAATCTATAGGTATTGGCTTCCCGCGATCTAAAGTCACCGCCTTTTAAAGTATCATAAAACATGCGATAAATACTGTCTCCATCATGCGGATAGTTCTTAGCTGCATTTATTCCTCCTTGAGCAGCTACAGAATGAGCACGCCTTGCTGAATCTTGGTAACAGAAACACTTAACATCATAGCCTAATTCAGCTAGCGAAGAAGCTGCACCAGCCCCAGACAATCCAGAGCCAACAACAATGATATTGAGCTTTTTCTTATTTGCTGGATTTATTAATTGAGACTTAACTTGATAGTTACGCCATTTATCTTCGAGTTTTCCTTCTGGAATTTTTGAATCTAATTTCATCTTCGATTTATTTGAAAAAAACAATAAATGGGATAATCCCAAAACCAACACCCATTATGAGAGCATATACTAAGGATATTTTTGCTAGAATTTTCAAACCCTTTTTGTGGTAAAAACCTAATGTCATAAAGGCACTTTTTAACCCGTGATGCAAGTGAAATGCCAATGGAATAGAAATTACCGTATAGAAAATCACGAAGTAGATATTTTGAAATAAGTTATAGGTCACTTTATAAACATCTTTGTTTCCATATGCATCAAGAACTACTTCTTCTCCTAATCCAAGTTTAATACGTGCCCAGAAATTAGCAAGGTGGATAATGATAAAAATCAAAATAAGCGTTCCTAAGATTCCCATATTTTTTGAAGCCCAAGAGCTGTTTTCGTTGGAATTGTTTACAATGTATTTCTGAGGTTTTGCCTTACGATTTCTAAGCGTTATTAATAAAGCGTAAAACACATGAAGAATAATAGATAGATATAAAACATAGGCTATTATTTTAATTAAAAGACTTTCTCTTAATGTTGTTGAGTAGGAGTTATATAAATCTCTTGCAATAGCTTCTGGTAATAACAAAATACAATTTGCAGAGAGGTGTACAATCAAGAATATGCAAAGGAAAAGACCAGTTAGAGCAATAGCCGATTTTCTAAAAAAAAGTGAACTCATTAATAATAATTTTGATTTTTTCGTTTTTTTGATTTGCAGACCAACTAACAAGATTAATAGTTCATTCTTTACTATTTATTATGCTCTATCTGATTCTCATAGTTATTCAAAATTGTTTACAACGGTTGGGTATTTGCGAAGAATGCCCCTATTCATAGAGTGATTACGTGGCTTTTTCTGCAAATACCATGTTAGCTGTGGTTAATCAGCCGTTGTTTTTGATTGTTAAATTCATCATCATTTAAAATTCCTTGGTTTTTTAATTCGACAAGTTTTTGAATTTCGTCGGCTAAAGAAATATTATTTGTGAAATTCATTGTGTTAGTTTTTGGATTTTTTTTAATTTCTCTAACCAACGAATTTACTGAACCCATTATTTCTTTTGGGTCTGTCATTCCGGAACACGAAAATGAAGAAGTCGTTCCTTCTGTTCGTCTAATCGATAAATTTCCAAATCCAAACATACTTCCAAACATTGATTTGCTATAAAATGCTTCGTAGATATCTTCTTTTGGAATTTCAAAGTACGTTTTTCTCCACGGTATAAATCCCGATTTAATTACTAAATCTTCATTAGTTAATGTCCAAGAAGTTGATTTATTTGATAGGATTTTTATAATTCCAAAAATTGTCAGTATAATACCGAATAAATAAATTTTTGAAATTAGAAACAATATTCCAAAATTTAATGCAATAATTGGAATTATGTAAGTCGCCCAATGTTTTTTTGAGATTGCTAAAATTGTGTCAACTGTCCTGTCGTGAGATTGTCGAATTTGTTCCATAGGTGTTTTTGTTTTTGGCGTGTTGTTTTTAATCACAGATAACGTCCCCACAATTGGAGAGGTTGGGAACTAAATTAAACTAAATTTCCCATACAATACTATCATTCCAAAAACAAAATCATTTTCAACTTAAGCTCAACTCCCACTCTCGTAAAACCGCTGTTATGGTCTGGTCGGTACGAATCTAGAATGATATAGATCTCTTAAATACCAAATTGTCTTCGCAATAAAATCGCAAGATTCGCGGAAGTTCTGCCTTAAGTTTCTCTGGAAAGTGAAAAACGAAAATGTTCTGTGGGCGCAAACTTTTCGGTAAACATCTTTCAGAAATCAAAATTTCAAAACACAAGCTGGAAGTTCGGAAAACGACAAAGTTTGCGCTCAGTTCTCAAAGTCAGATTTCAATTCTAAACATCTGTTGGAAATTAAAATCCACTTTCTGGAAACTGGGGAATACTAATTTGCTATTGCGATTTTTTGCGGTGTGATAATCAGGAATGATTAGGGCGACTTGGCCATAACGGTTCGCGGATTTGCGAGGTTGGGGACTAATTTAAAACAAAATTTTCAGTAAAGAACAAATCTTACAAATACAAATCCAACTTCCTAATAAGCCTAAAACCCCAATCTCGCAAAACCGCTGTTATGGTCTGGTCGCTACACAATTAAAAAGAAACATATCTCTTAAATACCAAATTGTGTTCGCAAAAAAATCGCAATGATCCGCGGAAGTTCTGCCGCAAGTTTCTCTAGAAAGTGGAAAAACCAAAACGTTCTGTGGGCGCAAACTTTTCGGTAAACATCTTTCAGGAATTAGAATTTCAAAACACAAGGTATAAGTTCAACAACTACAAAGTTTGCGCTTAGTTCCCAAAGTGAGATTTCAATTATAAACATCTTTTGGAAATTATAATCCACTTTCTAGAAACTTGGGAAACGCGAATTTTCTATTGCGATTTTTTGCGGTGTGATAATCAGGAATGATTAGGGCGACTTGGCCATAAC
>JBBSQV010000018.1:0-32543 GCA_038243675.1 Flavobacteriales bacterium | reverse complement strand
CTAAAAATCCATTCGATGGATTTGATTTCAAGGAGATTTTAAATCAAATTACCGCAAAGACCAAGGCAGAAAATAAGCTCCCTTTGTGGTTTTCAACTAAGAATATCATCTACCCATCAAAAGTTTCCGTTGAGCAAACTTCTTCAGAAATTACTGCGAAATACAAGGCTTCATTAGTTTCTGGCGAAGCTTTAATAGATCTTTCTGGCGGATTTGGTGTGGACGCTTATTACTTTTCTCAAATTTTTGAAGAGGTTGTGCATTGCGAAATGCAGGAAGATTTATCGGAAATAGTCGCTCATAATTTTGAAGTGCTTAACGCTAATAATATACAGTGCAAAATTGGCGACAGCACTCAAATTCTTAAAGAACTCGACCGAACATGGAATTGTATTTATGTTGATCCGTCACGACGGAACGAAAGCAAGGGCAAAGTTTTTTTGCTATCTGATTGCTCTCCAAACGTAGTTGATTTACTTCCATTATATCTTTCGAAATCGAGCAAAGTTTTAATAAAAGCTGCGCCGATTTTGGACATCTCTGCAGCGATGCAAGAAGTGGTTGATGTTAAAGAAATTCATCTTGTTGCAGTAGATAATGAGATGAAGGAACTATTATTTTTAATAGAAAAAGGCTTTAGAGAGGAGGCAAAAGTTATTTGTATCAACTTCCATAAGACAGAAATTCAAAAAGTTGAATTCCAATTAAATGCCGAGATCTCTCCAAATTACTCTCTTCCAAAGAAATTTTTATACGAACCATATTCCGCAATTATGAAGTCGGGAGAATTCAATCAATTGAGCAGTCAATTAGATCTGCCAAAACTTCAGCAGCACTCCCATCTTTATACATCTGAAATATTAATTCCATTTCCCGGGCGTAGTTTTAGGATAGAAGAAGTTTTAGAGTATAATAAAGCGGGAATGTCGAAAGTAAGTTCATTGAAAAAAGCGAATATTACGACTCGTAATTTTCCATTGACCGTAGAAGAAATACGTAAAAAAATGAAAATAAAAGATGGCGGAAATATGTACTGTTTTTTTACAACAAACTTGAATAATGATAAAATAATTTTAATTTGCAGCAAAATTCCAACTTTATAATGAAACACTTTTTAGTTTATAACTTTCTCCTATTGTCAGTATTGGGCTTCTCGCAGAATCCATGTGAAATCTCAGAAAACGTAACAGACTCTATTGGTACCTACCAAAGCACAATGCCTTATTTAGTTTACGAAAAGAATTTTGGCGACGATAAAAGCTACTTATATCTTTCGTTGGCGATTACGGATGGGACCCCGACATTAAATTTTCAACATATTCGAAAAAGTAAAAACTTTATGGTAGCTGACTGTTTTAATAGTAGCTCAAGACTTTATCTGCAATTGCAAAATGGAAAAGTAATTACAATGGTTTATGCGGATACTGATGACTGCGGTACCAGTGTGCGCACAGAAGGAGGATATAGCAATAGGATTATGTCCTCAAATTTTTATTTTACCAAAGGTTCATTGGAAGATTTGAAAGAATCTCCAATCAATTTCATTAGGGTCAAATACGCATCTGCAAATACAAATTACATTTTAAAATCCTCGCTAATATCTGAAATGGACGGTTTTGCATATGAGCCTGAAACTTACTTTCAGAGATTGCTTACTTGCCTGAAACTTTAATCGCATTCCCAATTGAAATTGGCAACTGGATCTTGAGTACTATCATTTAAGTTGTAATGCCACCATTCTGATGATAAAGGAGAAAATCCACTTTTTATCATGATGTTTTTTAAATACAAACGGTTTTTCAATATTTTTGTGGAAAGCCGTTTGTAATTATGTCCCGCCTTGGGGCCAAAGAAGTCGAAACCTGTTCCCATCTCTAGTTCGTTACCATCTAAATCTACAAGCGTTAAATCGACCGCTTTACCTCTGTTATGAACAGATCCTGTTTTGGGATTTGCTACGTAACTAGGATTATTAACGATTTTCCACATCTTCTTTTGCACATCAAGCGAGCGATAGCAATCAAAAACCTTAATTTTATAACCATCTTTTTCAAAATGTTGAGAGGCTATGATTAATGCTTTGACGGTTTTTAGACGTAGATAGCATTCCGCACAATCATATACTACTTCCTTCAAAAAGTTGTCGTCAGTAGCATACTTAAGGTCGTAAATAAAGTTGTTGCTGTAGTCTTTTAAGTTTACAAAAGTTGTATCAGAAATTAATTGCCCATTTTCTGCACATATATCGGACGATTGTTTCTGTGCAAAAGCAGAAAAACTGATAAATGAAAATAGTAATAACAGTTGTAATCTATTTATAATCCTCATAAACGTAATATATTCAAAAATTAGTTTGGACCGTAAGTTAGACCTTTTCCCAATGTATTAGCTACATTAGGACATAATTAAAATATCTTAAAAAAAATAAAAAATCATATTACTTTGATATTGAATAGCTTCTAAAAAACTTCGCTAGTTTCGTAAAAAAAAGCTAGAATAAACTTGTAATATATAAAGTAGTGCCCTACATTTGCAACCGCTTAGCAAGAGAGAAATTTCTGAAAAAGTTGGAGAGTTGCCTGAGTGGCCGAAAGGACATGTTTGCTAAACATGCGTATGGGAAACTGTACCGAGGGTTCGAATCCCTCACTCTCCGCTATATTTTTCTAGTATAAATTCCACGTGAATTTATAAAATATTAGAAAATGTTTTTCGGGGTGTAGCGTAGCCCGGTTATCGCGCCTGCTTTGGGAGCAGGAGGTCGCAGGTTCGAATCCTGCCACCCCGACCAAAACTTTTCCATAGGTTTTAAAACTAATGGAGGTATAGCTCAGCTGGATAGAGCACCTGCCTTCTAAGCAGGCGGTCGAAGGTTCGAATCCTTCTACCTTCACAAATAGCCTCGTAATCACATGATTGCGAGGCTATTGTGTTTCTAAGCGGCATTGTAGTTTTCTTTTATTTACATGAAGCATCTTAATAGTGCAATATAGACAATGACATATATAAAACTCGTCTTATTTTTAACTGCTTATTAATTTAGAATTTAAGAAATCTCCAAGTATTTTAAGCTCATTAATTTCGTTTAATTCCTTTCACCTAATTTTAAATTTATTCTTGAAATCATTACTTAACTTGAAGTTTTTAGTCTAAAATATCCCTATCAATATACTGTTAAATTTTGCGATCGAACTGTCATATCTAAGAAATTTTAAATTTCAATTATAGCCGCGATGGGAACGGCATCCTTTTTCTTTTTTCGCCTACGCAGTATGGCAACTGCGAAAAAGAAAAAGATACAGAGGACAGCGGGACTAATGTGGATCAAATACGTTATTACTGCTCCAAAATAGTACTACACAATTTTCAAAAATCAGCCGTTATAGTGACTGATCAATTATCTCATTCCGTTTAAGATTTACGATTAGCTCGTACCAAATAATTTGGTCTATAAGTTGTACTTTTGCACCCATAAAAGTTTTGACTCACAAACATATCCTAATGTCAAGACCAGACGTACGAAATGTTGCATTTTGTAGTTTATAAGAACAAAAAGTGCAATGTTGTCTATATAGCAGCAGATGTTCTAAAATTATTTGGTGATGGTAGGTGTTTTGAGATTCAAATTAGACTACGAAAACTATCGAGAAAAGTGAACTTTTTAAATTAATTATAGCATGGAACAAAATACCAAAACGATTCCGAATAAGACTGTAACGAAGAAGCTGGTTGTTCTTAATCGTTATTATAAAATTACACAATTCTATTCGTTTCTAAAGTCCACAGCAATAAAAGGCGGAATTGCTATTCTAATTTTTGGTTCAATATTATTAGCATTAGAGTATTTCTTTTTAGATTTTGATAGTCTGCTCAATAGTCTTGTTGTAAACTATTCTCCACAAGTTATTCTATCTTTTTTTCTACTTTCTGAGACGATTTTAGGTCTAGTACCGCCAGAAATATTTATTGCTTGGGCATCAAAATCGACTTCGCCGTGGTTATTTCTTTTTGCGTTGGCAACCATGTCATATATAGGTGGTATTATTGCATACTTTATTGGAAATCGCTTGTTTCTGATTCCTGCCGTTAAAAATCACATTGAAAATAAAATAGCAGGACACATTACTAATTTAAGAAGATGGGGCGGCGTTTTTGTGTTTATCGGAGCAATGCTACCACTTCCACATTCAATTGTAAGTTTAGCCTGCGGATTGATAAAGTACAAGTTCAAGCACTATTTAGTGTGGGCGTTATTTAGATATGTGCGATTTGTTATTTATGCATTAATTATTTTTCAAATTTTCTAATCGGATGAAGTGGATTCAACAGTTATACAATTGGGTTTTAAGTTGGGCCGAAACAAAATATGGAGCAACAGTTTTGTTTTTCCTGGCATTTATCGAATCGATATTTTTTCCAATTCCACCTGACATTTTATTGATAGCACTTGCTTTAGGTGCATCGCATAAAGCTTTTAGATATGCTCTTATCTGCACTATAGGATCCGTTTCGGGCGCAGTAGTTGGCTACTCAATCGGAAATATTATGTGGCTCACAGCAGGTGGTGATTTTTCGCCATTCGCAAATATGTTCTTCAATAATATACCTGGCTTCTCTATCGAATTATACGAATCTATAAAAAATTTATTTATACAATACGACTTTTGGGTAATTTTCACCGCTGGCTTCACTCCTATTCCATACAAAGTTTTCACGATTAGCGCTGGAGCTTTTGACATTAATTTTTTGATGTTTATTCTGGCATCAATTATTAGCCGTGGCGCTCGCTTTTTCATCATTGGTTGGTTAATTTGGAAATTTGGCCCAAGTATTAAAACTTTTATTGACAAATATTTCAATATTCTAGCGCTTGCTTTTACGGTATTTTTGATAGGCGGATTTGCTTTGATCAAGTATGTGGTGTAATAAATTTAAAAATTTAAAGATTGAGGAATTTAGATGATATAAACAATCGAAGTTAATATAGTATTGAGAGAAGGTTTTTAAACCTTGTCCGCTACTCCTTACAATTTTTTCGATAATAACAAAATAGGATGCAGTCTTATAAATTCAGCAAATCTCTGTTGGCTTAATCCCTACTTTAATAAGTACATGAAGTATTTCATGCTTAACCTCAATAGCTTAAGATCCGATATTAAACTATAGTTCAGACAATTACCGCACTTCAACTAAACCTTTAAATCTGTATCCGAAGACTAATTCGCCTTTTCTCTACAAATCAAGTATAACAACGGTATGCCCCGATTTGCAACAATCAAAGATTAAGTTAAAGACTTTTGGCGAAAGCCTAAAAACTTTTTAAAAACTTAACTGCTCTTTGAAAATAGAAGATTGTCTTCTGGAAATTTCTATTTCGTCGCCAGAATTCATTTGGATTTTTAGCTTTCCTCCAAACCAAGAAACCACTTTCTTTACGTACTGAATATTAATAATTTGCTGACGATTGGCTCGAAAAAACACATCATTCGGCAGCTTTTCCTCTATCTGTAAAAGTGATTTGTAAATCAATGCTTTGTTGTTTTCAAAATAAACTCTAGTGTAATTGCCGACAATTTCAAACATCGAAATATCCTGAATTTTTACTAGCCAGCACTTCTCACCATCTTTAATAAAAATCTGCTTTTGTAAGCTAAAAGTTTCTTCAGAAATTGATTTTGTTTCCATATCGTTACTAACATTCTCAATCACTTTTTCGATGCATTTTGAAAATCTTTTTTGATTAATTGGCTTTAGTAAATAATCAAAAGCATTGTATTCAAATGACTTAATCGCATATTGATCAAAAGCAGTTGTGAAAATCGTCATCGGAACTTCGTCCAGCATTTCTAATAATTCGAAACCATCCTTTTCGGGCATATTTATATCTAGAAATAATATATCTGGCTTGGTTTCATTGATCAACTTAAAACCGTCGTCTACATTTTCTGCTTCGCCAATAAGTTCGATTTCTTTATGTGCTTTGAGAAGTTCTTTCAGCTCATTGCGAGCCAAACGGGAATCTTCCACAATAACCGCTTTTAATGATATCATACTAATGGAATTTTGATGGTGGCAACCACTTGATTATCTTTTTCTTCCAACTTAAATGTCGCAGCTTCTCCGTAAAGTAATTCAAGACGCTGCTTAATGTTTTTCAAACCTAATTGCGTGGTATTATCGGAAGTGCTTAACTTACCAGTATTGGCAACTTCGATCAATAATTTACTATCTTGAACATTTGTTAAAAGTTTGACCTCTCCTCCATCTTTCAAATTGGAAATGCCGTGTTTGATTGCATTTTCTACTAACATCTGAATGATCATTGGTGGAATCTGCTTGTTCAGAGATTCTTGGTCAATTTCTGAAGTGAATCTTAAACGTTTATCAAACTGAATTTTTGAAATTTCCACATAATTATCAACCATTTCCAATTCGCTTTTCAGTGCAATTGAATTCTGATCACTTTTGGTAAGTGAATACCGCAAAGATTCACTCAATCGGGTCAACATTTCCCGCGATTTGTCGACATCTTCTAACATCAAGCCGCGAATATTGTTCAAACTATTAAACATAAAATGAGGATTGATTTGACCTTTCAAGGTGTTGAGTTGCGATTCCTTCAAGTTACTTAACAGCTTTGCATTTTTAATTTTTTCATCTCTAACTTCTTTGTTTAAAGACGAAAGTGAAAAGATACAATACCAAGCAATCCATACAAACCAATTATAAAAATTAGTAGCAATGATGCCCGATCCTGGAGATTCCTTATTCATTATAAACATAAATAAGAAGTCCAGAAATGGCCATAGCAGTAAATTATAAAGAAATGTTGCAATCACTACGAACACAGCAAATTTTATAATTTTTCGACTTAAGCTTTCATCCTTGTCAGTAAATCTGTTGATTCCAAATTGTATTCCAGCTGTGAGAATTATAGCGAGAATAATATAACTTATTCCTTCTAATATCACATACCAAGGATCAATTTTTAGTTGACCATAAACAGTATAGTCATACTTAAATATATAGGTTGGAATCAGAACAATTAACCAAATAAAATAATTTGGTAAAGCTGATTTGGAAAATAAATATTTCATTTTTTATTTGAGAATCTTTGAATTATCAAACTTACAATATTTAAGTATTTGATAATTGATTAAAAACAGGAAACAACAGCTAGAATAACTCAAAATTCTAGCTGCTGACTTATTTCCCATCAAAAAATATAAACACTTCTATTATATAGAGTACTTATAACATTTGCACATCAGCTTCCAATTTATTTATTTCCTTATCTGCTTTCTTAAAAGCTAGGTGACCTAGAAAGCCCACAAACAAAATATATACTACTCCACCGATTGCCGCTTTAAATTGTGATCCAAAATACATTGACGCCGCGGGAATACATGACAAAATCCAAATCGCCAAAAATAGCAATTCATTTTTTTTGCGTCTTTTCATATAAATTTTGAATTTTGAAAGGTTGCTGGACAATTCCCTAGGAGTATTAGGATTTTGCTCAATACCTTTCAATCCTAAATATTTGAAGATGTAAAAGACTTGAAATACAATTCCGAGAAGTAATGAGAACGCACTCATCTTATTTTCTCTAGAGTAATATACAAATGCAATAGAAAATGCAATAAGTAGAATACTGGCAATTCGTGCAGATTTTGAGCCTATAATTAAATGTTTGAAATTATTAGATTTCTTTTCAAAGGTTACGTGATTTTGTGTGTCTTGAATTTTCATAATATGTGATTTTAATAGTTTTAAGCAAATAGTGCAATAAGTATTAACTCGACGAATAAAATTCCTAATTTGATCATAATGGTTGTTGTTAGTTATTAATACTGTAAAAATAAAGCACTTATCCACGCATAAAAACTAAATCATGATGAGTGGCATATTTGCTGGGACGAGCGGAACATTAAGCACCAAAAATGAAAAAACCTCATAAATATTTAACTATTTATGAGGTTTTCAATAATACAGTAAGCTCAAAAGCTTATGATATAGTATTAACTATTAAGATTTAGTATCTTGTTTTTAAAACAATTTTTCCTAAATCATCTAATTCTTCTTGAGCTGTAAAATGTACCGTTCCTTTTTTTGATAGTACTTCCCAAGCGATATTACTTGTTATATCATCAATTGCATTTTCGTTGGTCGCATCGTCAACCAAAGTAAACGTTCTTTCGTCCTTCATTATAACAGGTTGCGAAAATTCTTGATTTACTATCAAAATATCTCCACGTCCATCAATTGCCGCTTGATAAATTTCTTGCAAATCTGTCAGCACTTTTCCATTTGCTACCGCTTCTCCCATCGAGCTAATCGCGCTTGCTCGTTTGCTTTTCTGCTTTTCTTCAACGATTGCCCAAGATTGTTTTACGATTTGATGCGTTTTCGTATTATTATTGTCAATTGCATCGTGACCAATATATATATTTGGCATATCTGCAATTTCTTGAAGTTTACTCCAATTATCATTTTCGGCAATAACGGCGCAATTTAGGTTTGTTTCATTATGTACTTTAACTACTGCTTTATCAACATTGTTTAGATATTCTTTTAATAGGTTATCTTGATACTCAGCATCACTCAATTTTACGGAGTTCTTATTAAAATGTCGGTTTTCTCCAAATGGAAAGTCATCATTATTAATCTCTTTTACTATCGAGTCATTTGCAGCTTGATACAGATGAACACCGCTTTGTGAAAGCACCATAACTAGATAATTCTCACTTCTGACATACATTTTGATTAACGAGCGAACAGCAAAATTCTCCGAAATCTGCACGCCTTGATTGTCAGTCGGCCAAGCAGATCTAACAATCTCTTTTGTGTCATTTGATAGGAAAAGGTGTAAGCTGTCCAAGTTATGATTTACATCAATTTCGAAATGGACATTCTCAATATTCTCAAGTAGTTCTGCAACATCTCTTTTTCCAAACTCACTTATCACTCTATCTTTCGCCTCGTCCAGTAGATTTTTAAGCACAATTTCATCCTGCTTGTTGTCCGGATGCGTGCGGTGCGTATTCAATGAAATGGTAACACATGGAGAATTTTTCTCCGTTGCAAGTTTCTGCAATTGTTCTAATAATGTCATATCTAATTTTTTGAAAAAGTTTATATCTCCTACTCTCTTGAATTTTCGGACTCCTTCCCTTTACAATGTAAGGTCATTGAATTTAGTGGATTTAAAAAGAAAACAGGCAAATTCTTCAAATATATTAACTGCCTCCACTAAAACTCTAAGATAGCCAGAATCTTGATTTTAAAAAAATTAACGTTGTTATTAGTAAGTTAAACCTTCGTAAAAAAAATAATTTTAATGGTAGGGAAAAAATTTTGGAGGCTTTCGCCAAAAGACTTCAACTTTTTATAAAATTGAGTCACAGCTAGGCAAATTGTCGTTTAGTCGACCACCCGCAAGAAGCGATTTTTCCGCTGCCGAAGTTATATTGCTAGAATAATTGAGAAGTCGTTGGCACAATTCATAAAATTTATTCTAAATTAAATTCCAACCAAATAAAAAACTCACGAATCAAAGTAGATCTTTTTTTAAATCAATTTCAAATTCCTCCATTCTCATTCCTTTTCCAACTAATATGTTATTTATGGTATCTATCTGCGCAATGGCCGGCCATACATATCCATAATCTCCTTTCAATTTGTTGAAACTATCATAAGGAAGCAATCGAATATTTGAGTCATTAATTATAATGACTGCAAAATTTTCAAAGTAATCTAAATCATATTTTAAATCGCTTTTTCTCACAAAAGACACGAAATTTTTTAAATCCAGATCATTATCATATTCGCTCTTTCCCAGATTCATGTCTTTGATATGGAAAGTGACTTTTTTAGTTTCTGCAAAAGCCTGTAAAGAGGTCAAGTCAACTTTTTGGATTTCTATTTCATCTTGATCGGTTTTCCAGTATATAAGGTGGTTTCCAACAATCATTAATGAGGTTCCAGACAAAAGTTCCAATAATGTTTTTTCGCGGGCAAAAAATGTAAACTTCCTTCTCTGAATTAGAATCAGTTTTTCGGCCATCTTGGTTTCCTTATTAAAAAATACTTTGGTCTTTAAACCAAAGATTTTTAATGCATCATTAAACTGAAACTGATCAAAAAAGTACGGAAAATAATATTGTTGTGCTGTCGTCATAATTCTACTGATTGAAGATTTCCTGAATATTTTCTTCAATACCCTTTTCTGTAATTCTAAATTTCAGAACCTTCAAACTATCTTTTTCTACAATCTGTAAAGTCTCACTCTTTTTGAAGAAAGTATTGTTTTGAAAACTATTCACACTTGCGATTAAAGTCCTGTCTTTAATATATTTTTTTCTTGCATGAAGAAATTTAGATAAGTAACCTCTATAAAATTTTCGTCCAATTTCATACTCGATATATACATTTTTTTATCAAATAGTAATTGTGAAAGCCAGAGAATACCAAATACTATGAAAAAACCGTAACTGAATCTATCTCCAAACCATGAATATTTAAAAATTGTAAAAACTGCAAAAATGATGATGTAGGAAAGGTAATTGTCAAATAATATTCTAAATTTCATTTTACAGATTTTATTAAGTTACTGCAATAGTCTCAACACGTGAATTATTTTTTCTACTGCGAAAAAGTCTAAGTTTTTTACAAAATTCAAAATCTAAGATACTCTTAATTCTTTAAGTAAAACTGCGTTTTATTTTGTGTTATAGAAAGATTTGTTTGCTACTATTCTCCATTGAATTCACCTGTCTTAACAACGGCAGCATGTCATTTATTGCTAGAAACAATTTCACTCAAATCCGGACTGCTTCAACAAAGACCAAATCACTTCTCGCTTCTAAAAAAACCGCATCTGCTCGATGTACAGGTCTTATAAATTGAGCAACAGTTTTTTGGCGAAAGCCTAGAAAATAAAAATTTAAAAAAAATAAAGAAAAAATCTTAAAAAGTGTGCAGCTCAAATAGAATACTTTCTTGAATAAGAAAAGATGCTTTTAAAAAATAGCAATCAGAAGAAACGAATTTTTTGCTTCGAAGTCCTATAAATTAGTTGTTAAAGCAACAAATCAAAAGTACTTCAACCGAGGAAAAATCGCCTTCTTTCTATAATTGAAAGTAAGCAATATTCAGCTCGTTATTTCTCAAACTTCAATTGAAACTAAAGCTTTTCGGCGAAAGCCAAAAAATCACCAATAATTTTGAATTGAAGGTTCTAATTGTATTTAACTATTTTATAGGTTTTGCCTTCGATCTTTAAAAAGTAAAGTGCGGCAGGCAATTGTGATAGATCGATCTGCTTGGCATTCCCTGCCAAAAAACCTTCTTGAATACGCTTTCCAACAACTGAATAAAGTTCGAAATGTACATCTTCGAGCGTTTCCAGATTAACAACATCCTGAGTAGGATTTGGATGTAGTGCAATCGTCATTTCAGGAGTATAAACACCAAGGGATTCACATTGAAAACTTTGTAAAACCTTGGATGCGACAGGAGAATTTAGTAATTGAACGTCCGACAGTAGAGAACAATAACAATCATTTTCTTCGACATACAATTTAATCCATGAAAGCGCAATTTTGCCAACAGCGCCGTCTCCACCTGTGGGCGTATTTGCGACAGCGTGATTGCCATTTGCAACTTCAAACAACACTTTATCGGTGGTGCTTGGCGTGACATTATAATGAATATCTGCGTGCTGAGCCGGTGGTGCTGTAGGATCTGCTTGACCACTAAAGATTAAAACAGGACTTTGATGATTTAACTGAGGACTTGGCAGATATGGACATAAAGCAACAACTCCAGCAATCGTATTGTCCAAAACCGCCGCTCTCTGCGCACCACCTCCACCCATAGACCAACCACTAACAGCCAATTTATCCAAATCAAGAGCTCCTAAAAGTGGCGATGATGTTCTAATATTTTCGTCCTTAATAGTTTGTAGAGCATCCAAAAGTGCATTTGCTCGTGCTTCCGGAAAATCAAAAGGTGAATTTGTACCAATGATAATCGCCACAATTCCATGCGAAGCATAAAATGGTCCCCATTCTTCAACGCTTGAAGGAGCAGCTATAAATCCAGGCACAATTGCAATAGTAGCAAATGGCACAGTAGCATTTGTAGGATAATAGATTGTAGCGCCAGCATAAAGCGGTCCGTTGCGAATTCCGTCAGCCTCGGTAAGAGTACCAACTTCAAAAGGTCCAGGATTAGAAAGACTTTCGACAGTTATTCCTTCACACTGCGCAAAAATAACATTGGTAAAAAGAACTGAAATAAGCGTCAGAATAGACAAGTAGAAATTCTTCATATTAATTTTTTAAAAATGCTAAATTAGCAATCTATCCGGTAAATTTTAGAAATTTTATATAGAATGTTAAAAATTAATTTATAACGAAATTGAAATTATAATATTTCCTCTTTAGAAAAATTTTAGGCTTTCGCCGAAAGACATCAAATTTTTAGATGAGATCATAAATACGAGACCAGACTTTTTTTATTAGACATCAAGCACGAAAAGGATTTTATAAATTATATCTCACTCTTACTGTTTTTCAATGCTTCTATGCTTTGTTCAAGTACGGCAAATCGATTTTCATAGGATATTTCTTTTGCGTGAATTCCATAATTAAAAATATGTTCTATTTTCCAAATAGATACAATATCTTCCGACAGTAGCACAACATCCTCAACTCCGTGATGATCTGCTTTTAGCACAAAATTGCTTTCATACGTGAAAAATTTTCTAAAAAGAAGATCTGACTTTGTAAGAACAATAACTAAGCTTTTATCATCAATATTAATTTTATCGCACTCTACTCCTATCACAAGATCTTTTGGAAAAAATTCCAGCACTCCTCCAGTCATTGCCAAATCGTCAACTGCAAATGCAATTCTGTTTTCGCTCTCTATATAAGGAAGCTTAACAACAGAAAATTTTTCTAAATCCAACTTTCCAGAATAGTCTCTGATGAAATCATATTTATCAGAAGGCATAATACAGGGAATTCCTCCGAACTCAATTCTTTTGTATGAATCATTTTCTACTGTCAGACGTTCATTGAATTTAAGAAGTTTGTTGACGGTAAGTTCCGAAACTAACAACTCTTTCAGTCCTATGCTAAAATGGTTAGCAATTTTAATGACCGTCTCTAGCTTAGGATTACTCCTTCCTTCCTCGTAAGCACCGAGTGTACCGCGCTTTAAATCAAAGATATCAGCAAATTCTTGCTGACTCATTCCTCTGACGTTTCGTATTTTTTTTAAATTCTTTCCAAACATTAGTAGCATTTTGCTAATTTAATTTGCATTTAATAATTTCTTTTGTATATTTGACTAATACATTTAGTAAAGGTAGCAAATATTACCAAGCGTTTTAGTATATAACATTATTTCTTTAAAAGTTTGTTAAGAAATAATTCATAATATGCTTGTTAATGTTTATAAATAACCGATTTTTATAAAATCATAATTTTATAGGATATGAAAGACTATTACGCAGTTATAAGAGGTTTTCTACAGAATATGCAGTTGGAAATTAAGCATGAGAATCAAAAGGAAGGCATTTTCATTGTGAGCAATGAATCTGAAGGTATTTTTCATTTGATTATCTGCGTCGCATCTCCGATTGTAATATTTGAACAGTTTATTTTCGAAATTAAAGAAGAAGGAAATCAGGTTTACAAATCACTTTTGCAAAAAAACCGTGACATTATTCATGGCGCATTTGTCTTAGATGATTCAGGCAAGAAAGTGATTTTTCGGGATTCTTTACAAATCGAAAATCTAAATCAAAACGAATTTGAAGCAACCTTAAATTCATTAAGTGTTCTGCTAAGCGAGTACTCAGAACAAATTATTAATTTTTCAAAAAACAAATAGTTATGGAATTTTTAAAAAGATTATTTAAAATAGGACAAGCAGAAGTACATTCTGCCATAGATGGAATCGAAGATCCAATCAAGTTGACCGAGCAAGGAATTCGTGATATGAAACAGGATTTGGACAAAAGTTTAGAGGCCTTAGCTCAAGTAAAAGCTATGAGTATTCGCTCAAAAAATGAAGTGCAAGAATATGCAAATAAGAGCGAAGACTATAACGAGAAAGCAATGTTGATTCTGAAAAAAGCCCAATCAGGCGGTTTGGATGCAACAGAAGCTGACCGTTTGGCAACCGAAGCGTTGATCAAAAAAGAAGAAGCGACTGGCGGGCAAAATCGAGCAATTGCCGACAAAGAAAAGTTTGACCATAATGTTTCTCAAATGGAATCGAACGTTCAGACGATTAAACAAAATATTTCCAAATGGGAGAATGAGTTAAAGATTTTGCGTTCAAGAGTAAAAGTTGCCGATGCGACAAAGAGCTTGAACAAACAAATGGCTCAAATTGATAGCAATGGGACGGTCGCTCTGCTAGAGCGAATGAAAGAAAAAGTTGCTCAAGAGGAAGCATTGGCAGAAGCTTACGGCGATATTGCGAATAATTCTAAATCTGTAGACGACGAAATCAATAAAGCAATAAATGTTTCGCAAACCAAAGCTACTAGCGAACTAGAAAAATTGAAAGAACAAATGGGTATCGGCGATACTAGAGAATAATATAGGTCTTATGAAAGAACTTATAGAGATTTCCTTTTCACCGGTTATGGCTTTCTTCAGCATTATGTCAGTCGTAATGCTATTGTACTGGATGGCTGTCATTCTCGCCGGACTCGATCCTGATCTTTTCAGTATCGACTTTGATTCGGATATGGATACAGATCTTGACAGCAATACGCATGACCTGCCAGACAGAACTGAAACTCCCGAAGGAAGTGGTTTAATGAAAATCTTGGAGTTCTTCAATTTTGACGAGTTGCCCTTGATGTTTATTCTCACCATAATCTTCTTTAGTATGTGGTTTGTCGGAATAAATGTGACGTACTATTTAGGAGTAGAAAGTGTATGGATAGGACTTCTGTTATTGATTCCAAACTTTATACTAAGTCTCTTTATTGTCAAGATCTTTAGCAGGCCTCTCTCCTATCTTTACAAGCAAGTAAATCATAAAGGAGAACCTGAAATTGATTTCCTCGGTAGAAGATGTGTTGTTTTTTCAGCTTTAGACGATTTGAAAACGGGACAAATTCAACTTTCCGTCAACGGAGATCCGATGCGATTATCTGCACGAAGCAATACTAACGAGAAATTAACAGCTGGACAAGAAGCAGTAATAGTTTCTGAAAGCGTTGACAAAAAATATTATCTCATCGAAAAATTTGACTATTAATAATAAGATAACACGCTTACTTTCGAACTTAAAATACGTTATTAAATTTACATTATAATTATTTCCAATTTCAACTAAATTAACTCAGCCCAAAAAATGTTAGAAATTTCTTTACTTATTACAATGATTGCAATAGTTGTGGTCATTATCGGACTCCTCGTCTGGATAATCTCGATGTACAAGAAAATCATCCAAGGAAAGGTGATTGTTAGAACCGGCGCCGGTGGAACGAAAGTATTTTACAACGCAGGTCTTGTTGTTCCTGTTTTGCACAAAATGGAAATAATGGATATTTCTGTAAAAAGATTAGATGTAGAACGCACCGGTGTGAATGGTCTAATCTGTAAAGACAATATTAGAGCAGATATAAAAGTTACTTTCTTTATTAAAATCAATAAATCTACAACCGATATTATTAATGTCGCTCAGACAATTGGTTGCGAGAGAGCTTCTGATCTAGAAGTGCTTCGTACTTTATTTGATGCCAAATTCTCTGAAGCATTAAAAACTGTTGGAAAGAAATTTGATTTCATCGAATTGTATGAAGCTAGAAGTGAGTTTCGTGCAGAAATTATTTCTATCATCGGAACGGATCTTAACGGGTATATCCTCGACGATTGTGCAATTGATGATTTGGAACAAACTCCTCTTATGCATTTGAAAACCGATAATATCTTAGATTCCGAAGGTATCAAGAAGATTATTGAACTAACTGCAGCTCAAAACATTAAATCAAATTTAATTCGTAGAGACGAAGAAAAAACTATCCGCAAGCAGGACGTTGAGGCAAGGGAAGCTATTTTGGCACTTGACAGGCAACTTGCCGAAAAAGAAGAGCAGCAAAAAAGGGAGATTTCTAACATCAAATCTCGCGAAGAAGCAGAAATTTTGAAGGTTTATGAAGAAGAACGTTTAAAGTCTGAAACTGCTCGTATTAATACTTCGGAGAAGGTGGCTGTTGCCGAAGAAAACAAAGATCGTTTGGTAATTGTTGCTTTAAA
The DNA here is from genome assembly GCA_038243675.1 of Flavobacteriales bacterium. Classification (GTDB taxonomy): domain Bacteria; phylum Bacteroidota; class Bacteroidia; order Flavobacteriales; family Flavobacteriaceae; genus Flavobacterium. Next base: position 16,251 of record JBBSQV010000018.1, on the reverse strand, counting down.
AAACAAGGAAAGAACGGAAGCAGTAGAAACCGAAAGAGTTGAAAAAGATCGCGCGCTCGAGCAAACAGAACGTGAGAGAATTGTAACGCTGGCTCAAATTGAAAAGGACAAAGCTGTTGAGATTGAACGCAAAAATATTCAGGATGTCATTCGCGATCGAGTTGTTCTTGAAAAAGGAGTTGTTCAGGAACAAGAGAATATGAAAGATATCGAAGCTTTTAAAACTGCAGATAGAGAGAAGAAAGTTGCGATTACGTTAGCCGAAAAATCTAGTGAGGAACTTTATATCAAGAGAATTAGAGCTGCCGAAGCTGAAAAAGAAGCTGCTAAGCAAAAAGCGGAAGAAATCAATATTGACGCAGAAGCTCAAATGATTGCGAGTGAAAAAGAAGCACAAGCCAGAAAAATTTTAGCAGAAGCGAAAGCAAAAGAAGATGCAACTGTTGGCCTTTCGGAAGCACAAGTTATGCACGCAAAAGCAGATGCAAACGAACGTCAAGGAATTGTTGATGCTGTAGTTGTCGAAAAAATGGCACTTGCCGAAGCTGTGGGAATGAAAGCAAAAGCCGAAGCTTCAAAAGAATTAGGATTTGCAGAAGCAAGCGTAATCCGCGAGAAAGCTCTAGCAGAAGCTACAGGAATTGAAGAGAAAGCCAATGCAATGAAGAAATTGGACGGCGTTGGAAAAGAGCACGAAGAATTTAAATTGCGTCTTAATAAAGAATTACAAGTTGATTTGGCACACATCAATATTCAGAAGGATATCGCTGATGCTCAAGCGAGCGTAATTGGAGAAGCACTAAAAGCAGCGAAAATTGATATTGTTGGTGGGGAAACAATGTTCTTTGAGCAAATCGTTGGTCAAATTACCAGAGCAAAAGGTTTTGATAGACTTGTAAATAGCTCTGAAAATATTACCGAAATTAAGGAAGCAATTCTTGGCGATGGAACTATGGACAGCGGAAATTTGATGGAGAAAATCAAAAGTTTTGCTGATAAATACGGAATTTCATCCGCGGACATTAAAAATTTAACCGTTTCTGGTCTGCTGATAGAATTGCAAAGACGAAGCAACGACGACAGCGAACAAGGTTTGTTTTCCAATTTAATGGCGATGGCAAAGAATCTTGGTTTGACTAATAAGAAATTGGGATAGTAGCATAGCATTGATTCCTGCAAGAGTATTTCCAAAATCTTGCAGGATACTTTAAGTCTGATTATAACTTCTCAGATCATTTTAAATTAACCACCACCTACATTTTTATAGTATGAATGCACTAGAAGGCGGAACTTACGAAATCATACAAAGCCGATTAGAAGCTCAGAAACAGGATTTAATTGAAAGATTGAACTTGCTTAATGATGCCCGAAAGGAAGTTTTCGGAAGTATTGAAACCAAATTAATAGCAAACAATCGAATCATTACAGAAAACAACTGTATCTCTAGCGATATTGTTAGTGTGGGCGACTTATGTCTTTTTGGTTACAACGTTTATTTTGGACTGAGAACAGAAATCAAGATTGAGGATGTTTTTAGTATTTATAAATATGAAAACCAGGAATTCCAACTTCAAAATTTTGATTTAATAAATGACGAAACATTCCTGTTCGACTTTTTAAATCTTTATAAATATTACCGCGATACAGAATTCAGAAAATTCTTTATTGCTGGGAATTATCTTCACATGGTTTTCCAATTATCTGATAGACTTACAGATATCAAAACCTTTAAATGGTTGATTCGGGAAGATAAATTAGAATATATTGACAACCGAAGTGATCACGAATATAAGTTCCCAAAACAGCACGATTTCTTATGGCAGGAAACCACCCGAGATATGCAGAAGTACGGAAAATATCCGCACATCTCTATTCTCGATCAAGTTTTTGTCGAAACGATTGGAGGAACATTAACCATCAAAATTGAAGACAATACGGCTTCAGGCAAAGGAATCTATGACGAAGAAGTAGAATTTCCAGATCAGACTTTGGACGATGGAAATTACAAATTTGCAGATCTTGGAAACCTCATTGCTTTACAAATTAAACCTTTCCAAGAAGAGCCGCGATTTTTTGTTTATAATCGTAAGTTACAAGAAGTGCAAAAAATTGATAGTATCAAAAATGCTGCGATTTTGCTACCTGATAACCACGGATTAATATTTTCTAACGGATATTATCTGCAAACAGGTGAGTACAAAATATTTGAAAATACACTTGAGAATTTACTATTTCAAGAACGAATTTCTTCGCCAAATGGAGAAGATTTTATGTATGTTTTTTACGAAGATAAGTATGGACAATATGTCTTGATTTCTTATAATTTGATTTCACACGAAGTCAAAACTCCGATTATTTGCAACGGATTTACGATTCTTAGTGATGGTGAATTGTGTTATTTTAAATCTGAAAATGAACAGACCAAAAATCATGTAATTCAAATTTGGCAAACACCTTTCGTCAAAGGCAACATTATTCCATCTGCTCATAAAGATAGTTTTATTTATAAAATTGGAAATAAAGACATTGTAAAAGCAATGGCAGACTCCAATTCGATAATCACACTTCTCAACAAGAATGACGATTATGACGGATTGTATGCTGATCTATCTAAGCTTTCGCAAAATATTCTAGACGGTTATTACTGGATTGACGGAACTGAAACATTTGAGCTAAGTATTCCGCTGTTAGAAATAAAAAGCACCGCCAATGCTGCTATTGATGAATTTGAGAAAGTTGTTCAATTGCGCTTGCACGCCAAGGAAATTGTAAAGCATAAAGAAGAGAAAGCTAGCAAACTTTTCAGTACAATTAAATCGTCTCCATTAGATAATATTGACGTTTTTGTAAGCAATCTTGCCAGTTTGCGCACACTTCGTGGTGAAGTGATTAGTCTGAAAGAAGTTCGATATGTTGATGAGTCGTTTATAGCAAATCTAGAGAAAGAAATTGTTGAGCAGACTGAACGAATTTCGCAATATTGCGTCGCGTTTCTTTTGGACGAAAAAGCCTTACAGCCATATCAAACACGAGTTGATGAAAAACAAACGGAAATTCCAGCGATAACCAAAGTAGCTGAAGGTAAAAAATTAGAGGAAGAAGTAAATCAAATTACATCTGATCTTGAAATGCTGATTGACATTGTTTCAAATTTAAAGATCGATGACACGTCGCACGCAACTCAAATTATTAATAATATTTCATTGATTTTTGCAACTTTAAATAAAGTAAAAGCAGAAATTAAAAATAAATTAGGCACGCTTGGTGGTCAGGAAGCGAAGGCTGATTTTGCAGCACAAATGAAATTGATTGATCAAAGTATCGTCAATGCGATTGATCGTGCAAACACTCCTGATAAAATTGCAGAATCACTTAATAAAATGTCAGTTCAGCTGGAAGATCTTGAAGCTAGATTTGCGGATTACGACGATTTTACTGTGTTGATTATAGAAAAGCGCGAAGAAATCTATACCGCTTTCGAAACCAAGAAAAACAGCTTAATTGAAGCTAGAAATAAAAAAGCAATTGCAGTAGAAAATGCTTCGAAAAGAATTTTAAAGAGCGTTGCCACGAAATCGCTGACATTTAATTCTGCTGAAGAAATCAATGGTTATTTTGCATCAGATTTGATGATTTCTAAACTTCGTGATTTGGTAAAGCAACTGCACGATTTGGAAGATGTTGGAAAAGCTGAATCAATTGAAACCGATTTAAAATCGGCAAAGGAAGATGCTTTGCGAAAATTAAAAGATAAGCAAGAATTATACGAAGATGGCGAAAACATCATCAAGCTCGGCAAGCATAAATTTGCTGTAAACAAACAGAATCTAGACTTGACGATCGTTTTTAAAGACGGAAAATTAAATTATCATTTAACCGGTACGGATTTCTATCAACCTTTGAAAAATGAAATTCTAAATTCAGGAAAAAAATATTGGAATCAAGATTTAATTTCAGAAAACGATCAAATTTACAGAGGATCATTTCTAGCGTATAAAATTTTTAAGAATTACTCTACAGAAGCATTAACCTCTATGACAGCGGAAGAACTTCTGGCCATTGTTGCGGATGAGACTTCCAAGAATTATTCTGAAGGTTATATTAAAGGTGTTCATGATGCGGATGCTTTCGAAATTTTAAAAACTTTATTAGAAAAACACAACGCACTTGGCATGCTCCGTTTCGAATCTAAAACGAGAGCATTCGCTCAGTTTTTCTGGCATAATTTAGAAGCGGAAAAAAGAGAAACTTTAAACCAAAAAATAAAGTCGGCTGGAGAAGTTTTGGAGATTTTTCCTAATAGCAGTCAATTTGATTATATATTGTTGGAGCTTCAGAAAGAAGTGAAATCATTTTCGGAGGAATTGGACTTTGTCAGAAAAGCACAAATAGATGTAGAACGCATCTCGGGATATCTTTTTCAAGAATTAATGCAGGACAATGTTTTTGTAACAAGTTTAAAAGCTAAACAGCTTGTCGAAGATTTTGAGAAGATTATCGCTGAAAAGCATACAGATTTAAAATTTAAGCAAGGAATCGAGAAAGCGAGTAATTTTGAAGCCAAATTACAATTGGCGAAGCAATGGGTTTCATCTTTTATTTCAGATTCAAAAGTTGCAACTGATCTCGAATATGTATATGAAGTAATTGCTCTTCTTTTATTTCCTAGCGAAAGTAATGAGATGGTCATTTCGATAAGTGCTGATGCTGAAATTTCTGGTCTTTCAGGTTCGCATCCAACAATTATTGATGGGACATTTTTATTTAATTATCATCGTTTTATTAATTTATTACATCACTATTTTGAAGTCGATGTTCCAGAATTTGAGAAATTTAGAAACGAAAGACATCAGCTTACAGTTCAGTTAAAAGAAGATTTAAGACTGCACGAATTTGAACCAAAAGTACTGACTTCGTTTGTACGAAATAAATTGATCGATCAGGTATATCTGCCTTTATTTGGAGATAATTTGGCGAAGCAGTTAGGAAGTGCCGGCGAAAACAGACGTACCGATCGCTCTGGAATGTTGCTGCTGGTTTCGCCTCCGGGTTACGGAAAAACGACTCTTATGGAATACCTAGCCAATAGATTGGGATTGGTTTTCGTAAAAATAAACGGACCTGCAATTGGTCACGAAATCACATCTGTCGATCCGGCGTCGGCGACAAATTCGGCTGCACGAGAAGAGCTAAAAAAATTAAATTTAGCTTTGGAAATGGGAAACAACGTGATGCTTTATCTTGATGATATTCAGCATTGCAATCCAGAATTTTTGCAGAAATTTATTTCTCTCGCCGATGGAACGCGGAAAATGGAAGGTGTTTTCAACGGAAATGCCAAGACTTATGATATGAAATCTAAGAAATTTTGTGTCGTAATGGCTGGAAATCCATACACGGAAACTGGCGAGAAATTTAGAATTCCAGATATGCTTGCCAACAGAGCTGACATTTACAATTTAGGAGATGTAATCGGAAACACTTCCGATCTTTTTGAGCTAAGTTTGATTGAAAACTCGCTTACCTCTCACCCACTTCTGACGCAATTAGCAGCAAAAAATCCTGAAGATCTCTATCCATTAATTCAGATGGCGGCAACAGGAAAAAAGGAAGGATTTGAATTGAAAGGAAATCATTCTAAGCAAGATATTGAAGCTTACATCGCGGTGCTAGATAAAGTGATCAAGGTTAGAAGTGTGGTTCTTAAAGCAAACTCCGCTTATATCGCTTCCGCCGCTATGGAGGATTCGTATCGCGTTGAGCCGCCATTTAGACTTCAAGGTTCATATCGCGATATGAATAAATTGGTGTCCAAAATTGTTCCAATGATGAACGACGCCGAGATAGAAACTGTGCTACTTTCGCATTATCAAAACGAAACGCAGACATTAACAAATGCCGCCGAAGCCAATCTTTTGAAATTCAAAGAAATGACCAAGATGATCACACCCGAAGAAGCAGAGCGTTGGGAAAGTATAAAAGCGACTTTTTTGAAAAATAATAAATTGAAAGCTTTTGGTGATGCCAACAATATGGCGCAAGTATTATCTCAAATAACAGAATTTACGGATCACATTGAAGGCATAAAAGAAATTTTAAGACAGGGATTGGAGAAGTAATCAAAGAATTTCTTTATTATTTGAAGCTTATCGCGCTATTCTCTGCAATTCCTCGTGGCGGGACTTTTTTTCCAATGACATAAAAGGAGCTTCCTTTGGTCGCTCTTTTACGCCAGGAAAAAATAGCCCCGCTGCCTGCGGGATTTGCGCTACTATCACGGCTAGGGATTTACGATTTTAAAAGTAGTAATCGTTGACTTTGCAAAATTGAAGTTTTCAAAAATTTTTATGAAAAAGTTCCAGTACTTCAATTTTAGCAGAAGTACTTCAACCGAAGATAAAATCGCCTTCTTGCGTGGCGTATATTAAAAACTATTTGCCTTACTTTAAAACAATCATCTATATAGTTGAGGTCTTTTGGCGAAAGCCTAAAAAATTTTACGATTAGATTGAAATTTGTACTTTAATTGCGAATTAGAATTAATATTTACTTGACACTAATTTTCTTCTTACTGTTACTAAAATTTGTACATTTATCACCCAAATTTATTTTATGAGCAAAGACGTACTTCTTAGGAATAATGTTACAATTTTTGGTGAGGGAGAACAAGTTATGTTATTTGCACACGGTTTTGGTTGTGATCAAAATATGTGGCGACTTGTAACTCCAGCCTTCAAAGAGCAATATAAAATTGTCCTTTTTGATTATGTTGGCTGTGGAAAATCTGATAATAGCGCTTACAATGCCGAACGGTATTCGTCGCTTAATGGATACGCACAAGATATTCTTGACATTTGCGAAGAACTTAAATTGGAAGATGTCATTTTTGTAGGACATTCTGTAAGTTCTATGATTGGACTGCTTGCGGCGCTAGATCAGCCAGATGTGTTTTCGTCGATGATTTTTATAGGCCCATCACCCCGTTACATAAATGATATGGGCTACATTGGAGGATTTTCCAAGGAAGATTTGGAAGGGCTTCTAGATGTTATGGATAATAATTACATAGGTTGGGCAAATTTCTTAGCACCTGTAATTATGAAAAATGACGATAGACCTGAACTTGCCAAGGAACTTGAAGAAAGCTTTTGCTCTACCGATCCAATAATTACCCGAAAGTTTGCCCAAGTAACATTTTTCTCGGACAATCGCGATGATTTGTCAAAATTGACAATGCCTTGTTTGATACTTCAATGCTCCGATGATGCAATTGCTCCAGATACAGTAGGTGAATATACGCATCAAATGATAAAAGGTAGCACTTACGAAAAGATGGAAGCAACAGGACATTGTCCGCACTTGAGTCACCCTGAGGAAACCGTAACGCTTATTCAGAAATTTTTAAATCAGACAGTTTATTAGCCTGCAGAAAACATTTGATGAGAATTGGTATGATGTTTATAATATCACGCCTAGCCTGCTATTTTCATTTACGTTTGACGGTTTGATTAGAAAGATGAATCAGACTATGCAAACTGAGTTGGGAATTGAGTTTAATGAAGAAAATACGGTTCGACTGGAAGATTTCCTGACGGTTGGAAGTAGAATTTTTCTGCAGACGCACTTTGTGCCACTCCTAAAAATGCAGGGTTTTGCCAAAGAAATTTTTCTTACTTTCAGATCAAAGAGTGGAGTCGATCTGCCTATTCTGCTAAATGTTAAGAGACAGACCGATGGCGACATCGATGAGGTTTACTGTTGTGGTATGATTATATCTAACAGAAATCGCTTTGAAAAAGAGTTGCTTCTCGCAAAAACCGAAGCTGAGGAAGCACTTTCAAAAAACGAAGAATTACAAAAAATCCGAGTCGAACTGGAAGAACATCAGCGGGAGTTGGAGTTGCAAATCCGAACTTCGGAAGCATTACACAGACAGCATCACGAAATTTTTAAAGTCATCGCTCATGATTTGCAGGAGCCATTGCGAAAATCGGTATTATTTGCCGATTTAATCAAAACTCAAAACAAAGACTTACCTGCATCTGCAAGTGAGAAGCTTGATAGAATTATTGCATTTAATCAACATATGCGTGATATGGTGATGAGCCTTCAGCGTATTGAAGAACTAGAAAACAGGAAAATAAATGTGCAGAATATCGATGCACAACAGTTAATCGAAGATGCCTTAAGACTGTCTGAAATCGCAGGCAAGAATGTTCAAATTAAATATAAAATTGATTGTCTGAACCTTATCGGTGATCAAGAGTTATTAAAAAATTTGTTTATCGAGTTGTTTTTGAATGCGATTCGCTTTTGTAATCCTGAGAATGAATTCTGTATTATTCAGATATCGACTGTTTTAGTTAAGCGTAATATTTTTATAGAATCGTCGGAAAAGTACCTGTATGAAGATTATGTAAAAATTTCTTTTTCCGATAATGGGACTGGTTTTAGTACTGATTCATCGATGGTTTTTAAAATTTTTCAGAGAGGGGAACAATTTGATAAAATCAGTCCTGGATTGGCGTATTGCCGAAGGATTGTTGAACTTCATCACGGCACAATAATCGCAAAATCAGTAACGGGCAAAGGTACGGGTTTCACTATCTTTATTCCGCACAAGCAAATTCTTTAAAAGCTATCTAAAACAAAATAAGTTGATTATATGGATTAATTTATTTAAAAGTAGAAACTTGTAAAATTAATATGAGAAGTATTGTTCTATATAATTTGTTGGCAAGTCAAAAATCTGTTGGTAGAATATATTGTTTGCATCGATAAAAACTTGAACTTCCTCTTTGCACTTTTGCAGCTTGAAAAATTATGATTATTATTTTTTTGCTAAGTCTTCAACTTCCTCTTTTGTTAGTCGTCTTTTAAATTCCCATTTACTACCATTAAATTTTTCGATAAATCCGAAATTACCTGATAGAACAAATCTTACAGAGCCCTTTTCTTTAGCAGAATTTTCCTTGAATTTATTGAAATTAATTTCGTCTAACTCACTTTCAGTAAGCTTATGATCAGAAATTTTAAAGGCAAAGTTCCCAGCACTTTTTTCTTGATTATTAAAATGAAAGGTAGGAGAAATGATTTCAACTGTTCCGGGCGAATTAGCTTTAATATTATAGGTGGAAGTAAAAGTAGTACTTGTCTCACCGTCTTTTGTAGTTGTTGCTAGTCTTTTTTTAGGACCGTCTACAAGTGTGAAATTTGTGCCAGTTAGAGTTGTTTCCGAATCTACTTTAGCATTTACTTCAAAAACCAGTGTAATGGTTTCATCGATTTTATACTGTTTTTTTGCCGTCTTTAGTATTACTTCCTGTCCGTAGAATATGGTCGTTACAAGAAGGATCAATGCAGTGCTCATTAATGATTTCATATTATTTCCGTTTTTATTAATAGGAATATTGACAGTTTCCTGCTAAGCAAATCTAAGATGAGATTAGTATAGCAAAAAAACTATATCGATACATAACAATTTCAAAATGAGGCATATCAAATATAGAAAAATAATCCATAGTTTTCTGCAGAATATGTCCTTAATTCAACATATATAAGAAATAGTGTTAAGTTGACTTTTTTATTACTACCAAATAGGCAAATCGGCATTTAAAAATGCAAGAACTTGGTATAAAAAGTCTTCAGATAACAATGTAGGCTTTTGACGCTTTGTGAAATAGTTACACTGTATAAATGTTAGCAATAGTGCTTCAACCGAAGATGAATCCCTTCTCGCAGGTCGTTTATTAAGAAACAATTTGCCTTACTTAAAAAATAAGTATAAGAAGTTGAAGACTTTTGGCGAAAGCCTAATCAGATATAGAATTGAAATAAGGAAAAATAAACGTAATCAAACATTAGCCCGGCTTACTAAAGTATACACTTTTCTTCTGCTCCTTCAATAAAACAGAGTACATCACTCTAACTTTTTTTGCCTTATACTTCCCCGCAACGAAATTCGGCAAGTTTATTAACACTTGTATTAAAGCTAGTGCTGTAGCATCATCAGGCGCATTCAAAATTTGACGATCACTTAATTAGTCATCTTGCTCGGCAACAAATACAAGGCCAACTCTTAACCGAATTGCAGATTCAAACGGGCTTTTTTAGTGCTACAATTATGTTGCTATTGTACGTATCTTAATAGTTTTCAAGAAAATAACTTTCTTAAATATTTCATTATTAAAAATTATCTAAATTTCGATTGGAGAACGTTTGTATAAAATTAAAAAAAACATTTCTTGGAATGTTTATTTAATTTCTCTGCAAAATATCAAAATCAGCCAAAAGATATTTTCTAGCATCTTCAGCGGTTTGATCGGGTATTTCCTCCATGGGAATGTGTCCAACTCCTGGATACATAATTAATTCAGAATGCTCTAAATCTTTATTAAAACGCCTTCCGTATTCTGGCTTAACCCACCTATCTCTCTCTCCCCACATAATTAACGCTGGAGTTTTGAGCGTCTTCAATATTTCGTACTGACTAAAGTCGAGTTTACTAACAACCGACAAAAAAGCATCTCTATTGCCTTCTCGCAATGCATAATTGTAATATCTGTCTACTACTTCGGGGGTAACTTTTGAACGATCATCGTACACTTCATTAATAATTTTACTGACCAAATATCGTGTCGTAAAATTTTTGAAATATGGTGCTATCCGAGATTGTGCAACTTTGAAAATAAACGGAGTTGTCTCTGCAACAAACGGATAACCTGCAGCATCAAGCAAAATCATCTTTTTGACCATTTCTGGATTAGCTGCAGCAAAATTCCAAGTGATATAACCACCAAGCGAATTTCCTGCCATAAAGCACGACTCGACATTCAGTTTGTCAAGAAATGATTTCATGAAATTCACGTAGAAGTCTATCGAATAATCATTTTTAGGATTAGGTCCAGTCAAGCCGAATGCAGGCAAGTCCAAGCGAATTATCCTGAAGTCGCCGTTCAATTTCTCTTCCCAACCATCCCAAGTATTTAGAGAAGCAGAAACACCGTGTAGTAAAACTAAAGGAAAGCCTCGACCTTCGTCTGTATAATGCACATCCATTCCTTCAATATTAATAAATTTTGAATTTTTGTTTGTGAATTTCTTTTTCAACTTTTCTACTGGAATATCTCGCCGTATCATGGCAATTAGTGCAATAGTAAATACCGAAGCTGTAGCCAGAAAATAGTAGGAAGATCTTTTCATTATTTAGAATGATTTGAATTTTTAGACTTCCAAGCATAAACTATGCCGACTGCCAGTAAGGAATTTAAATATTTGAAAATGTGTATCCAGAGTTTATGGTATTTTAAGCTATAAATGGCAACACTTAATACACAAGTGTGGTTAAAAATTTCGCACTAAAAAAATTTATATTTTATCACTGGATTCTGCTCGATCTGGCCATACATTTGGTAACTCTCCACTAAAGCCCATTTCTGGAAGGTCGTCAATTTCAAGGACTTCGTCTTGAGATAATTCGAAATCAAATAAATTAATATTTTCTTTTATACGATTTAAATGAGTTGATTTAGGAATAACCATCACGTCCTTTTGAATAATCCAACGAAGACAGATTTGAGATACAGATTTATTATGCTTTAAAGCAATTTTTTCTAGAACTTCATTACCAAATACTTTACCTCTAGCCATTGGCGACCAAGATTGTACTACGATATCCTTTTCCCTACAATATGTAGTTACTTCTGGCTGCCAGTAACCTGGATGAAACTCAATCTGATTAATTGCTGGAATGCTATTAGCGGTTTGAAACAACGCTTCTAAATGCTCTGGCCAAAAATTACTTACTCCTATAGATTTTATCAGTCCCTGCTCTTTTAATTCTTCCATTGCGCGCCAAGCATCGGCATTAGCCTTTTGCCAATTGGTATAATTTTTAGCATTAGCTGGCCAATGAATTAAGTACATATCTATATAGTCTAATTCCAGCTTATCGAGCGATTCGTGGAAAGCTATTTTAGCTTGATTATATCCCAAGTTGTCTCTCCATAGCTTGGTTGTAATTGAGATATCTTTCCTATCAATCCCACTTGCTTTTATTCCCTTCCCCACAGCTTCTTCATTTTTATATATTGCTGCAGTATCTATCAGGCGGTATCCGTTTGTTAATGCATCAGAAACAGACTGTACCCCCTCTTCATTAAGTAATTTATAAGTTCCAAAGCCTATTAAAGGAATTTTATTACCGTCATTTAAGAGTAGTTCTTTCATATTATTTTCTTTTTTGTAAAGTTAATTTTCTGATTATTGAATACTTCAATCAACGACGCAAAAGATCGTGAATTTAGAGGTGACATTTTGTTAGAGCTATTATAAAATGTGAAACTTTATCTTGATATGATGATTATTTCCGCTGCAAGATTTCCTGCCAAAATAGCACCATCCATATATCCCGGAAATTCTTTTGCCGATTCAGCACTCGAAATAAGAAGTCTATCATCAAAAAAGGTATTACGGAAAATTGAATGTCCATTATTTTGGTGTGAAAAAAGTGGCGAGTCAGATTTCTGAAAAGTGTGTTGTTCATTGCTCCAAACATATTCTTGATAGTCGATAAAGTTTAAGGCATTTTCTCCAAATGTGTTTTTAAGCTGGAGCAGGACATTGTGTTTTCTGTCTTCTTCTGATAGATTTTTGTTTGCAGTACTCAAAAATCCACAGAGCGAAAATTTTGATCTCTCTTGATTTGAATGGTCGTAGAATTCGATAAGGGGCCCCGAATTACTAAACAGCGCACCGGAGAGACCTTGTTCTCGCCAAAAAGGTTTTTCATAACGCAAAGCAACTTTGATAGAGTCTTCCATCCACGTTTGGGTTTTATTTGCAATAGCTAGTAGTTCAATTGGTAAGTTGGGTTCAAATTGGATTTTATTTGCCCATAATTTAGGGGGAATTGCTCGTACAACATGCGTTCCTTCAAAAACCTGATCTGCGATAACTTTGACCGATTCATTTTGGAAATTTATATGGGTAACGGTTTGATTTAAAAAAATATCTTTAGAATCTAGTGTTGAATAAAGAGCGTTAATTAGAGCAGAAGTTCCCCCTACAATTCTAAAACTTGGGTCTTGCTGTGGAATTTCGATTGATTTTGCTGGAGAATTCGGATCAGGCTGATAAAACGATGTTCCAGTCATAAACTGTTCGAAATACTCAATTCCAAGTTCATCTAGCAACTGCAAAAGTTCCTGGTGAACGCTGTTAAACCAAGTCGCACCCATTTCGGTTGGACAATCGTCGCTTCCGTACGTGGTAAAAATTCGACCACCAATCCTAGATCTTGCTTCCAAAATTTTGAAGGGAATTCCTTGTTGTTTTAATCGATATGCGGTGATAAGGCCAGAGAGGCCTGCTCCTATTATTAGTATCATTTGTTTGAGGTATGGAAGTACTTTTAAATCGTTTGAACAAAGATACTATTTACAAAAGCAAACAAAATAATTGCATAATACAGTAAATAAGTGAACGCTACTTAATAGTTTCGAAAATTCTAGCGGCAATTTCGTTTTGACCCTATCTACTTGTAATTTTTCTTTTGTCAACGACGCCCACAATATCCAAATTATTGAAATTACTGCTTGCCCAGTCTAAAATTTCCTTATAATTCTCAAAAAAAACAGAAATTTTAATTCGTTTATTGACTTCATTAGATTCAAAGAAAATGTAATATTCCCGGACCCTAAATCCTTGAATATCTTTAAATAGAATTTGTTTTTTAGAAAAAAAGCGAGTTGCGGTTATCCTATCTTGTCCGATAACAAATCTTCCTTTAAAAGTATTTAGTAATTCTATAGTAAGCACTATCGATAAGGAAACAGAAACTCCCAATACTATGTGAAAAATATTCCAGTCAATTTCGTTGGGTTTTTCCAAAAGTAACTCAAATACAAAGTAAAAAAAGCAAACTAATGCGATAGTGACGAGGCAGATAAATATCTTGTAATTATAAGGTAAACGGAATTCTTTCACGTTTTGAGTTTTAAGTTTTAAGTTTTAAATGATAAATTATATGCAATCGAAACGTTTTAAAATGGGATTTTTATTCAAAAATAGTTTCCAACTTATCGTAAGTATATAATTTATATTCTAATCCCAATTTTTTTACATTTTCTTCCACGGTTGTTGTGAATCCAGCTTCTTTGCGTCGTTGGTTTACATTTTTTTCATCTTGAATGGAAACCACATAATTGAAAAGTTCCTTTTCCCCACTTTCTTTGTTTACTATAGTTCGACCGTGAACTTGAGTTCCATAAATTTGCTCCTTTCCGTCTTGGGCAAGTTTTCTATCCAACATCATTGCTGCTAGAGTGAGTGGCAATTCGCCATTTTTGCCTGCTTCTTCTATAATTGAATAGTATTCTGCAATTTTTTTGGGAGTGTGTTGAATCACGTAGAAAGCTGCTTTATTGGTTGGAATACCCACCAGAGATTTTCCTGGATAGCCGTACTCCGTTATAATTTCTTCTATTCTAATAAAATTGAGAGAATCATTTTTTTGGAGAATATTAAAAATGTTTTCCCTTAGAAATTCAGATGTATAATTTGTCAGACTGGCAATTTCGATTCGTCGTTCATCTGAAAGTGAATTGTCTAAGTACTCGCGATAAATTTGGTCGGTAAGCAATATTTGATCTAATTCTTTTTTTAAAGCTTCATTTATTCTTGGTTGTGAGTGGCAAATTGATGTAAAGAGGACAATTGGGAGTACCAATAATAAATTTTTCAATATTTGTGATTTATGAATTAAAAATAATGACTTACCTAATGAATACCGCACAAAGGCTTTAATTTATATGCAACAATTTTCTCTATTGTAGTTAAATACTCTTTTGGCAAATTATCAAATTCAACAACTTTTAATGTTACTTTGCAATCAACATTTCTTGCCCAATGTGCTAATTGAAGGCCCTGTGCAGATCCAACTTTATAATATCCTAAATGTTCTCTTATCCTTGCTGAAAGATTAGATAAATTATACTTTATTGTGAATCCTCCGTGCCTGACTCCGACATACAATACATTACTACCTACATATTTACTCTCAATTGGAACTTTTCGACCAATTTCTTTCAAATGACTTCGTTTTTCATTCAACAACGTTTGCAGACGATTTCCCATTTGAATATCATCTACTTCAAACCAATATAAGCAGTCTTCTGTCTTTTTATCAAGTTCTTCAAAAAAAGCTTTTAACGGACTTTCTTTTCTAATACTTACATCTAAAAAGGTTAAATCCGGTAAATCCAGCAGATTAAATTCATGCTTATCTGCATTTTTAATAATTTTTTTCGCTAATCTATTTAGCTTAGATTGTATTTTTACTGTTTCCATCATTGTGTTATACTTTACTTTTAATACTTTTAAAAGTGTTTATCGTCAAAAGTATTATTAATTTTTAAAAAAAAGTATATCAATATCACGTAAAAAATAATAATCAAAATTTATTGGAATTAATCAAAATAATTCTAATATTATTAAGCTTATATCAACCTCTCCACCTTCAAAGCTCAAATCCCCTTCTCTCCCCACAGCTTATAAACAACAATCTACCTTGCTTTCCCTTCAGCATCTATAAAGTTGAAGTCTTTTGGCGAAAGCCTACTCCTAATTATAGTTGATAATCAGCAGAAACTTGATTTTAAAAGTGGTTATAGAGCTCAATTAGATTTTCTGTTTTGCGTAAAAATCATTAAATTCGCAGCTACTAAATAAAAAATCACATAATGAATACTAAGAAAATAGTTATCGTATCGGCTGCTCGTACGCCAATTGGAAGTTTTATGGGTGCTTTATCTACTGTTCCTGCTCCACAATTGGGTGCTACGGCAATAAAAGGTGCGCTAGACAAAATTAATCTTGACTACGCAAAAGTGGATGAGGTAATTATGGGAAATGTTGTTCAAGCTGGTGTAGGTCAAGCTCCTGCTAGACAAGCTGCTCTTCTTGCTGGTCTTAGTAAAGCAGTTGTTGCTACTACGGTAAACAAGGTTTGTGCTTCTGGTATGAAAGCAATTATGCAAGGTGCTCAAGCAATTAAAGCGGGAGACGCTGAAATTGTTGTGGCTGGTGGAATGGAAAACATGAGTCTGATTCCTCACTATATGCCCTTAAGAAATGCGACTAAATTTGGTCCTGCGACTATGATTGACGGTCTTCAAAAAGATGGTCTTGTAGATGCTTACGATAATAATGCAATGGGAGTTTGTGCTGATGCTTGCGCTGTAGAATATAATT
>JBBSQV010000017.1:0-34006 GCA_038243675.1 Flavobacteriales bacterium | reverse complement strand
AAGAAGTTCGGAAGAGAAAGTGTTTACAGGCTTCATTCGACCACCTTGATCTTGTACAACTAGGCGACCAAATTTTGCTGCGTGTTCTTCACTTACAGCATTATCATTGATGAATTTTTTCACCTCATCCAAAGTTGGCATCCTTGAAGAAGCAGCCTTTGTGGCAGAATTTTGGTCTTGTGAATGATCGTGAGCAGCAGTTGTTTGAGCGCCTTGGGTTTGCTCGGTTTCTACTGTGTGATCGTGACCGTCGTGTTCATTATGAGGAGGTTGATTTTGTGCAGACATGCCAACACTTAAAAATAACAGAAGCATTGTTAGAAGTTTAGCTTTTTTTGCTTTCACGTTTTCTAACTTGCGTTTAAGGTCATCAAATCTTGTATTTTTTGAAAACATAATTGCCATCATTCCTATATATAATAAGGTATATCCTAAATATGTAATTCCACTTCCCCAGAAATCGTGGTTTACAGAAAGTACAGTTCCTTTTTCATCAGGATGAAAAGAAGCTTGGAAAAACCTGTAGCCTCCATGGTCTAGGACATTGTTCATGAAAATTCTAGCATCAAAAGATTTTCCATCGTCGATAACGGTTACTTGACTTTCAAAAGAAGAATAGCTTTTTTCTGTTCCCGGATATTTGGCAGCGATAAAGTCATTTAATTTAATTTCAAAAGGAAGTGTGTATGCTTTACTTCCGAAGAAAACAGTGTAATCTAATCCGTCAATTGTCACTGAATGAGGCTCGCCAATACTTCCTTTTGATCCAACAAGAATTAACTCTTCCGATTTACCATTTGCTTCAAGAGTTACAATAAGAGCATCAGTGTGTTCTTTACTTTTAAAGTCGTTATTGGATTTGTATGTTTTTCTACCTTTCACAGGTTCATCAGGAAAAACAAAACGTTGTCCTGCTAAACTGTATAAAGATCGCATTGCAAGTGGTTGTTCAATATCTTTTAATACAGGAGTTTGCGCTTGAGTTGCCATTGTCATAAATTCACCATCAAATGGCGATTGAATTGTTTTCCCTTCCGCATTCATTGTAATATTGACTGCTCCCTTGGTTGGTTTATTCAAGGCAAAAAGCACGTTGTGAATATTCTGTACTTCTCCTTCTTTAAGAAAATGCTCGTGCCGAGTACCTTCGCCAGATTCCACCATTTTTAGATACAACACTCCGTTCTGATCTTCGGTGATAGTTTCTGTTGCTCCCATAATAAAATCTTTGTATTTGATTTTAAAAGGTTTTCCAGCAAAATTCTCGCTAATTGTAAAGTTATTATTTGTTACGGGAGAAAATAGAATTGGCTTTTCGAAAGTTAATCGTCTCATTTCGCCTTGATAATCTCCGTCTACCATAATTGTAAGATAGGTTCGATCCGAATAAAATTGTTGTTCAGTTTCTCCTTCTCTAATTGGCATCATCCCTTCATAACTTACGTAACGAGTAATAAATGCTCCAAGAAGTATTAGCAAGAAAGACAAGTGAAGTGTTAGAGTAGCCCACTTCTTCCAATGCCAAAGTTGGTATTTCTTAATATTACCTATGAAGTTTATAGCAAAAAAAACCATTATCGCTTCAAACCACCAAGCGTTGTAAACAAGAATTCGAGCAGTATCTGTATTGTATTCGTTTTCTATAAAAGTACCGGCGGCCATAGCTACGGCAAAAGAGAGAAACAGAACGGCCATTAAACGAGTAGAAAATAAAAAAGAACCAATTTTATTAACCATGAGGTTGAAAATTTAATGTAAAGTTCTGCAAAAGTAAGGAAAAATGTCCGTTATAAAGAACTCAAAAGGTTTGATTTTATACATAATTTATTAGTGTCAGTACATCTTTGAAGTTACGAATGTCTAAGATTTTTTTGATAATTTAGCCAAATGATGAAAGTGACTATAATTGGTTCGGGAAATGTTGCACAGCACTTGATAAAAGCTATTTTAAACACTTCAGAAGTAGCACTGCAACAAGTGCTTGCACGTCAAACTGAAGGCATTGAACACTTAATGGATACATCAAAAATAATCACCAAATACGATGAATTATTAGAAGCAGATTTATATATTATCGCCGTCAGTGATTCGGCTATTGCTGAAGTAAGTTCGCTTTTACCATTTTCTGATAGACTTGTGGCACACACTTCTGGCACAATGCCGCTTGATGTATTATTTTCAAAAAATAGAAGAGCCGTTTTTTATCCTTTACAGACATTTTCGAAAACTAAAAATATCGACTTTAAAAAGGTTCCACTTTGCCTCGAAGCAGAAGAAGAAACAGATCTTGAGAAAATCAGAAAAATTGGAAATTCAGTTTCTGATGATGTCAATTTTATAAATTCGCAGCAGCGAAAATCTCTTCACGTTGCTGCAGTTTTTGTGAGTAATTTTGCAAACCATCTTTACTTTATAGGAGAACAAATCTGTAAGGAGAGTGAGATTCCTTTTGATATTCTGAAACCTTTGATAAAAGAAACAGCAGAAAAGATATATCATTTAGATCCTAAAAGCGCGCAGACAGGACCCGCAATTCGCGGAGATCAAAATACTATTGATGCACATTTGAAGTTTATTGAAAATGACGATTATAAAAAAATATACAGTTTACTAACAGAATCTATTCAACATGACCAATAAAAATTATAAAATATTGATGAATGACATTACCACATTTATATTTGATGTGGATGGAGTCCTTACTGACAGCGCCGTGCACATTACTACAACCGGGGAAATGTTGAGAATTATGAATATTCGCGACGGATATGCAATGAAAGCAGCGATAGAAAGCGGCTACAATGTTTGCATAATTTCGGGGGGTAGTAATGAAGGTGTGCGAGTACGTCTGCGCAATCTTGGAATCACCGATATTCATTTAGGTGCTTCAGATAAAGTTGAAACTTTTAAAGAATATATAGATGTCTACAATATCGAAGCTTCACAAGTCTTGTATATGGGCGATGATATTCCCGATTTTCACGTGATGCAACTCGTGGGACTTCCCACCTGCCCGCAAGATGCGGTGGCGGAAATAAAAAATCTTTCAAAATATGTTTCCCATAAAAATGGGGGAAAAGGTGCTGTAAGAGATGTAATTGAGCAAGTTATGAAAACACAGGGAAAGTGGCTCAAGTACTTTGATGCACAATACGATTAAGCTACATTTGCCAAATATATAACACCTAATTATGCTTGATTTCTTAAAAGTTATTAGATATCAAAATTTGATAATGCTTGCATTGATGCAACTAATCTTTAGATATGGATTTCTAAAAATTCAAGGATTGCCGCTGGCTCTAACAGATTGGCAGTATGTATTACTGGTTTTGGCGACAGTTTGTATTGCAGCTGGTGGTTACCTCATCAATAATATATTTGATGTCAATACCGATCTAATTAATAAGCCAAAACAGGTCGTTATTGGTGAGAGTATTTCTGAAGCATCAGCCTATAACTATTATGCAATCTTAAATATTATCGGAGTTGGTTGCGGTTTCTACTTGTCAAATGTTATTGGAAAACCTGGATTTTCTGCGATATTTATTATGATTGGCGCTACCTTATATATGTATGCCAGCAATTTCAAGCAAACTATTTTGGTTGGAAATATTATCGTGGCACTTTTACTATCGTTAAGTGTTATAATAATCGGTGTTTTTGATTTATACCCTATTATAAACTTGGACAATCAAGCGATTTTGGCTGTTCTTTTTAAAATATTAATGGACTATGCGATTTTTTGTTTTGTCCTAAATTTTATTCGAGAAATCGTAAAAGATTTGGCAGATGTCAAAGGAGATTATAATGATGATATCCACACTCTTCCGATAGTTTTAGGCGTTTCTAGAACAGCTAGAGTTGTATTTTACTTAAGTTTTATTCCGCTGCTTAGCCTACTAGTATATATAAACACTTATTTTGTGTCAAGTGATTTATGGGTTGCAACCATTTACGGACTTATTCTGGTTGTTGGACCTCTAATTTATTTTACAATTAAAATCTGGTCTGCAAAAACTAGCAAAGATTTTCAACATCTGTCTAATGTTCTTAAGTTTGTAATTCTATTCGGAATACTTTCTATTGTAGTAATCTCACTAAATATCAAGTACAGTGTTTCATAAAAATCTCACCGATAAGAATATTATTCTCGCATCCGGATCACCTCGCAGACAACAATTTTTTCTAGATTTAAATCTGAAATTTGAAATTCGATTGAAAGAGATCGAAGAAGTCTATCCTGATTATCTGGTTGCAGCCGAAATACCAAATTATCTAGCAGAGCTAAAAGCAAATGCTTTCAAAGACGAATTATTAAATAATGATTTACTAATCACTAGCGACACAATCGTGTGGCTAAACAACAAAGCACTAGGAAAACCAACAGATTACGATGATGCATTTGCGATGTTGCGAGCTATGTCTGGAAATGTGCACGATGTAATTACTTCAGTTTGTTTTATGACAAATTTAGTTTCAACTACTGTTTCTGAAACTACAAAGGTTTATTTTAATGAGTTGTCCGATGCGGAAATTGATTACTATATTACCAACTTCGAACCTTATGATAAGGCCGGAGCTTATGGAATACAGGACTGGATTGGTCTAATTGCTGTTGCAAAAATTGAAGGTTCGTATGCAAATGTGATGGGGATGCCAGTGGATAAGGTTTATGCTTACTTAAAAAATATTTAAATAATATGCGCTTAATAGAATTATATCAAGAAGAAATCATCGCAACTGCAGTAATATTAGTCACTGCGGTTGTGATACGATGGAGCTTGATAAAAGTTGTAAAAAAAACTGCGTCTGTAACGCATATACTTGATAGACGAAGAAATCTTGTGATCAAATACATGGGTATTTTGGTCACAATGCTCACCACGATCTCTCTATTTGTAGTGTGGGGCGTCAAGGCACAAAACGTTATTGCTGCCATGTCAGCGGTTGTAACTGTCATCGGGATTGCATTCTTCGCGCAATGGTCTATTCTTAGTAATATAACGGCTGGAATGATAATTTTCTTTTCATTTCCTTTTAAGATTGGTGATTATATACGTGTCCAGGAAACTGATTATTTTGTTGAAGGCGAGATCTTGGATGTACGTGCTTTTCATACACTTATCCGAAGTACTGCTGGGATCATAACCACTTATCCTAACAATTTACTACTACAGAAAGCTGTTTCGATACTTCCAATTCCTCGAAAACAAACGGAATTTACGGATTAAATTCTGTTAAATAATGTAAGATTTTTTGTGTAACTTATAATACTCTTGCATCCTCTTTTCTCTTATTTTGCTTTGATAATGAGAATCGGAAAAATCTTTTTTATCATTACTAAACCCCTAATGTATGAAAGAAGTAATTAGCCTGCCGTTCTACGCCAAGTTTTCTCTTACCCTTATAAGTCTTGCACTAATTTTTACAGCTATATATTTGGCTCAAGGCATACTTGTTCCTTTATTGTTAGCACTATTGTTTGCGATTTTATTGGAGCCAGTTGCAAAGTTTTTAAATAGAAAAGCAAAACTTCCTCACGTGATTGCAGTTTTAATTACAATATTTTTGTTTTTAGCTTTTTTTGCTGGTATCATACTTTTTTTATCTTGGCAAGTAAGCGACGTTGTAAACGACTTTGCAATGATTAAGAAAAATCTATATCTACATATAGACAATTTGCAAAATCTAGTTTATCAACATTTTAATCTAAATAAACAAGAGCAGAAAAAAATGCTTGACGATGCTACTGAGGGATCGACAAGAATTGTTGGTACCACTCTTCTCTCAGTAACAGATTCACTATTTAATGCAGTTTTGGTTCCAATTCTTATTTTTTTAATCATTTTATACAAAAATCACTTTATAAAGTTTCTTTGCAAATTATTTGCTGATGAATTTAAACCAAAACTTAGGGAGATTTTGAGTCAAATTAAGGGTTCTATTCAAAGCTATATTGTTGGACTAATCATCCAAATGATAACAGTTTCTACCTTAACCTCTATTGGCTATAGCATTATAGGTGTGAAATATGCAATTTTGCTTGGAGTTATAACTGGTTTGTTAAATCTAATCCCGTACATTGGCATACTGATGGCAGGGCTGCTAAGTATGGCAGCAACTTTAAGCGGAACACCAGATGTTACTATAATATTTGGAGTTATCGCAGTGAATGTCGTAGTGCAATTTATTGATAATAATATATTGGTGCCACTCATTGTAAGTTCAAAAGTTGAAATGAATGCGCTTGCGAGTATTGTGGGTATTATTATCGGCGGATCTTTAGCTGGATTTGCAGGTATGTTTTTAGCAATTCCGCTACTTGCAATTTGCAAGGTGATTTTTGATAGAATTGACGTTCTTGAACCTTGGGGATATTTAATAGGAGATGATCTGCCCAAAAAGTTTAAATGGAAAAAAATGCAGTTTTCGTCGTTTGAAGGATATGATGGTAACTCTGAAACTACAGATCCATTAGCACCAAAGATTATTTATACAGAGACAAATGGAGATAGCGATTCTGCAAAACAAAACAAAGAATAAAAATGGAGAAAGTGGTACCGCGTAGAAATATTAAAGAATACGCAAAAAAGAAAACAATAGCAGTCGGCGACAAAGCTATCGAGAACAAATCCAAGATAAATAAATTTCTAGTTAATGTTGCTGATGTATTTCTATTCCTAATGAAGGTAATACGAAATACTTTTTCACGAGGATTTGAATTTCAGGAGTTTTTAAAACAATGTTTTCAAATTGGAAATAAATCTCTCGCGTTAATAGGAATAACTGGTATAATCATTGGATTAGTATTAACTATACAATCTAGGCCAGTATTAGTGAATTTTGGTGCTGAAAGTATGTTGCCCGGGATGGTTGCAATATCCATTATACGCGAAATGGGCCCCGTAATTACAGCTCTTATTTGTGCTGGGAAAATTGGTTCAAGCATGGGTGCTGAGCTAGGATCTATGCGAGTTACAGAACAGATTGAAGCTATGGAAGTAAGTTCTACTAACCCCTTCAAATATTTGATCGTGCCAAGAGTATTGGCTGCAACATTAATGATTCCAATTCTTACACTTTATGCTGATGGTTTAGGAATTATCGGAAGTTGGGCTGGAGCAAATATTAAAGGTGATGTAAGTTTTGTTTTATTTATATCACAGGCTTTCTCATCTGTAAAATTTGCAGATTTATTTCCAGCAGTTATCAAGACTTTCTTTTTTGGACTTGTGATAGGTTTAGTTGGATGCTATAAAGGGTATAATGCCGGACGAGGGACTGAAAGTGTAGGAAAAGCAGCAAATTCTGCAGTTGTGATGGCTTCATTGCTTGTAATTATTGTCGATTTAGTTGCTGTACAATTAACCGATTTATTGAAATAATGGAAGAAAAAGACACAAATACTACGGTTGGCGAAGTAATTAAAATAGATACTTCTCAGCCAGTTATAAAAATAGATGACCTTCATTTAAGTTTTGGATCAAACCACGTAATTTCAGGATTGTCGCTAGAACTTCGGCACAATGAAAACCTAGTTGTTTTAGGAAAATCAGGAACGGGAAAATCAGTATTAATAAAATGTATCGTTCGCTTATTAAAATCTGATTCTGGAACTATTAAAGTTGGAGATCAAGAAGTAACAACTTTAAATTCAGAAGATTTAAATGAAGTTCGAAAAAAAATTGGTTTTCTCTTTCAAAGTGGGGCCTTGTACGATTCTATGACGGTCCGTGAAAATCTTGAATTTCCGCTAAAGCGAACGAGGAAAGATCTTTCTAAAAAAGAGATCGACGACAAGGTCATGGAAGTCCTTGAGAACGTGGGATTACCAGATGCGATCGACAAAATGCCTTCTGAACTTTCAGGTGGAATGAGAAAACGCATTAGTCTCGCCAGAACGATAATTTCTGATCCTGAAATTTTGCTTTATGATGAGCCAACGACGGGACTTGATCCAGTAACTTCCGACGAAATAAGCTTGCTAATTAATGACATACAAAAAAAATATAAAACAAGCTCCATTATAATAACGCATGATATAGAATGTGCGAGAACGGTTGCCGATCGCATTATAATGCTGAAAGAAGGCGAAGTGTATAAAGAAGGAAGTCTTGAAGATTTCGAAAACAGCGATGATGAGGAAATATCTTCATTTTTTAAAAACAAACTAAACAAAAAAATAAAATAAAATGGCAAATCAAACACCCAAATTTAAAGTACGATTAGGTCTATTTGTGATAATAGGGATAGGTCTATTTATGCTCGCCATATTTGTAATAGGTAAGCAAAAAAATCTTTTCGATCCTGTTTTCACCCTTTCTGCACGATTCAGTAATGTGAGTGGACTGCAAGTTGGAAATTCAGTTCGTTTTTCAGGAATTAATGTCGGAACCGTTGATAGAATTACTATTATCAACGATACCACTGTCCAAGTCAAGATGCTGATAAAAGAAGACGTTAGAAAATTTATCAAAGTCGATTCTGAAGCTGGAATTGGTTCGGAGGGAATTATTGGCGATAAAATTATAACAATTTCAAACGGAGAGGCTAGTTCAAAATCTATTGCAGACAATCAATTGATAGATTCAAATGAACCGGTAGAAATGGACGAGATTATGCACGGATTGGAAATCACAGCTGGCAATGCGGCAATAGCTTCTGAAGAGATAACTCAAATTCTTTACAAAATTAATAAAGGTGAGGGAACTTTGGGACGTTTAATTAATGACGAAGCGATTGCAGATAATTTAGACAGAACTATTGGAAATCTTAAAAAAGGTACTAAAGGACTGAGCGAAAACATGGAAGCTGCGAAAGACAATTTCCTGCTAAGAGGTTTCTTCAAAAAGAAGGAAAAAGCTGAACAAAAAAGACTTAAAGCAATAGAAAAAGCGAAAGAAAAAGCTGCGAAAGAAAAAGTAAAAGCACAAGAGGAAAAGGAAAAAGCTGCCAAGAAATAAGGAATATACTAATTAATATAATATAAATTTTCTTGGTAGTACTATAATGCAAATTGTCTCATAAGTTAGGATATTTACTAATATCGCAATTCTATTTATAACTCATAATTATTTCAGATATTGATCGATAATTGATTCTCATAACATCACTGCTCGTTTACAAAACTCAATAACGCAAATCATTTTCAATATGCAAATCCCTTGTGCAAAAATATTACTCGTTACTTCCTACCCACCAAGAGAATGCGGTATCGCAACATATTCTTACGACCTGATTAGTGCGTTAAAAGATAAGTTTGAGGATTGCTTGAGTATTAAGATTTGTGCTTTGGAAAATTCAAACGAAAATTTTAAGTACGAAAATGATGATGTCGAAAGTGTTTTAAATGTAGACAAACCCAATAGCTTCGAGAATATCACACAACAAATCAACTCAGATGACACCATCGCTCTAGTAGTATTTCAACATGAGTTTGGATTTTATGCAGGTCATGAAAAAGATTTTAAAACAATGCTGAAGGAGATTAATAAAAAATCTCTTTTGTCTTTTCATACCATATTACCTAACCCTAATCCAGAGCTTTTAGAAAATGTCTGCAATATTTGCGCACAAACCGACGGGATATTGGTGATGACTGAAAATTCGAAGAAGATTCTTATTGACCAATTTGATATAAAGATTGATAAAATCCATGTGATCCCCCACGGAACGCACTTTGTTGATCATGAAAACAAACAGGTTTTAAAAAATAAATACGGATTTGGCGAGAGAAAAGTCCTCTCAACGTTTGGTCTACTCAGTTCAGGTAAGTCAATTGAAACTACATTGGATGCGCTACCAAAAGTTATTAAAACCAAGCCAGACGTGTTGTTTTTAATTATTGGCAAAACACACCCAGGAGTAGTGAAAAATGAAGGTGAAAAATACCGTGAACTTCTAGAAAAAAAAGTAGAAGATTTAAACCTTCAAAACAACGTAAAGTTTATAAATAAATACGTGAGTCTCGATGAATTAATGGAATATTTGCAACTAACTGATATTTACTTATTCACATCGAAAGATCCTAACCAGGCGGTTAGCGGAACTTTTGTATACGCTGCAAGTTGTGGATGTGCAATAATCAGCACACCCATGCCTCACGCTATTGAATTTCTAAAAAATAATTCAGGCCTAATTATTCCTCGTGAAGATTCTGAAGCACTATCTGAGGCAATAAACAAATTACTTTTTGACGTAAAACTTCGCACGAACATGCGCATGAACGGTTTGCATAAAATAATGACTACAGTTTGGGAAAATTCAGCTTTATCGCACGCAAAACTATTTCAGGAATTGACTGGAAATTTGATTCAATTACGATATAAAAATCCTTCAATATCTTTTAAACATGTCTATAAAATGACAACTGATTTTGGAATTTATCAGTTCTCTAAATTGAATGAGCCAGATAGAAGTAGTGGATACACAATTGATGACAACGCTCGAGCAATGATAGCTGTTGCAGAAAAAATTTCGTTAAACGGCAATGATACTGACATGTGTCAACTTCAGAAATATTTAGATTTTATCACTTTTTGCCAGCAGAATGATGGTAGTTTCTTGAATTATGTAGATGATAAAAGAATATTTACAAAGCAAAATTACGAGTGTAATTTAGAGGATTCCAATGGTCGCGCAATATGGGCCTTGGGCTCATTAATCGATGGTTGTGAAAAGATAGACTCAAAATTAAAATCTCAAGCTATAAAAGTTTTGGATAAAACTTTTGATTTTATTAAAACTATCCACTCCTCTCGAGCCATGGCATTTGCAGTCAAAGGCTTATACTTAAGTAATAAATCACGAAAAAACGCAATCGTTACTAATTTAATATGCACTCTTGCCGACAGATTAGTGCAAATGTACAAACATGAATCTCAAGAAGATTGGCAGTGGTTTGAAAGCTACTTGACATACGCAAATAGTGTTTTGCCCGAAGCACTCTTATATGCTTATTTAGAAACGAAAGATGATAAATATTCAGTTATCGCAAAGGAATCTTTTGACTTTCTAATTTCTAAAACATTTACGGAAGCAAATGAAATAAAAGTAGTTTCCAATAATGGTTGGTATAATAAAGGTGAAGAAGCAGCAAAATTTGGCGAACAACCAATAGATGTAGCCTATACAATTCGCGCGCTGGATGTCTTTTATGATGTTTACAAAGAAGAAGCATATTTACTAAAAATGAAAAGCGCATTCGACTGGTTTCTAGGAAAAAATCATCTGAATAGAACAATTTACAATCCTTGTACTGGTGGATGTTTTGATGGTCTTGAAGAAGCTAATGTTAATCTTAATCAAGGTGCTGAATCGACAATAAGTTACTTATTGGCGAGATTATCTATCGAAAAAAAATTCCCAAATCTAAATCAAACCACGTCTATTTGGGAAGACAATAAATTGATCAATAATAAGATGGAATGTTAATTTCTAATATTTATTTTGATAGCAGTTTATAAATTTTAAAATAAAAAAATACATACTACTTTAATATTTAAGAAATAAATGCGCCTTAAGCTACAATTTCTATATCTACTTTTATTTTTTTTTCTTACTACATTTTCCGCAATGTCACAAGAAAAAGATTCAACCAAAGTATATGTGAAAATCGAAGAATATTCGCAGAAGCGAAAATTTACTAAATTTATTCACAAGCTGATTTTTCAGCCAGTGAAATCGCGTAGTAGTGGCAAAAAAAACCGACCTGAGACAGTACGACCCGTCTCTTATAGAAAGTATGAAGGAAAAATTATTCGATATATTAATATCACGACGCTAGATCCCTTTGGCTTCTCTGAAACTGATACGACAAGAAAACCTACAAGAAAACTTTCTATTATCGGTAACAAAGCGCATCTCAAAACTAAAGAATTAGCAATAAAAAATCTTCTTCTTATAAAAAGAAACAAGCCTTTAGATTCCCTGTTAATGAGGGAGTCTGAGAGAATAATTCGTAGTCAACAGTACGTTCGTGGCGTTGTTGTCCAACCTATATTTATAGCATCAAGCAAAGATTCAGTAGATGTAGATATTAGAGTTTTGGACTCTTGGAGCTTAATTCCCAACATCTCCGGATCAACAAATAGAAGCAATTTTTATTTAAAAGAGCGCAACTTTTTAGGTCTTGGTCATCAATTTGAAAATCGATATCAGCGGGAATTCGCCTCAAAGGAAAATTCTTATAGTACAAAATATACGGTGCCGAATGTTATGAATACTTTTATTAGTACGGCCATTGAGTACGATATTGATTTAGATCACAATTATAGAAAGTCTCTTGATTTTGAACGTCCTTTTGTTTCAACCTTCACTCGCTGGGGTGCAGGAGCGTATTTTGATCAGCAATTTGCATCTGACACCATTGCAAACAAAGAAAACTTTTATAAATTTCAAAATTTTAAATACAATTCTCAAGATTACTGGGCAGGTATTTCATTTAATATTTTTAAAGGAGGTGCGCAAAATGATAGAACGACTAACTTAATATTTACTGCCAGATTTCTAAACAAAGATTTTACTGAAAGACCAACAATTGCATTTGATACTGTAAGTTATTATAGCAGCCAAAAACTGCTCCTGACTGGGATAGCATTATCTTCAAGAAAATACGTGCAAGATAAGTTCATTTTCAATTATGGAGTCGTAGAGGATGTGCCCGTTGGTCGAATTATCGCTCTTACTGCAGGGACACTTAGAAAAAACGATTATACATATCCATATGCTGGCGCAAAATTCTCCATTGGCCGATATTACAATTGGGGATATATCAGTGGAAATAGCGAATATGGAACTTATTTTGAACATAACTCCACTACGAGATCAGCTTTCACCATTCAAGCAAACTACTTTACAAATCTATTGCCTTATCATAATTGGAATGTTAGACAGTTTGTGAAATTCCGTTCAGTAATAGGAAATAATCGGGCTCGCTCAAGAGGAGATATGATTAATATTAATGAAGAAAATGGTATTAACGGATTTAATTCTGCGGAGCTGTATGGCAATAAAAAATTGATGCTGACCTTACAGACGCAAGGTTACTCACCTTGGAATTTTGGCGGTTTTAGAATCAATCCTTATTTTAGCTACACTATGGCAATGTTAGGAAACAATACTGAAGAACTGATTGGCAGTAAATTATATTCTCAAGTTGGCATTGGAGTTATTGTAAGTAATGACTATCTAGTTTTTAGCTCTTTTCAATTATCGCTAGCGTATTACCCTTCTCTTCCTGGAGATGGAAACAATATTATTAAGACTAACAGTTTTAGAACAAGTGATTTCGGATTTCAAGATTTTGAAATTGGAAAACCACAGGAAGTAGACTACCGATAATATAACTAGTATTTAACACCTATTGACACACCGTACAAAATTGTACTTTAAAGGATTTGTTCATACATTTGCAACTATGCTGAAAACAATAAACATTTATAATAAAAGAGCTCGATTTGATTATGAAGTAATCGAAACGTTTAATGCAGGAATTGTTCTCGCAGGAACAGAAATAAAGTCTATTCGACTAGGAAAGGCTAACATAACAGAAAGCTTTTGCGAATTTGCAAACGACGAACTATTTGCGATCAATACATATATCGAAGAATACACTTTTGGGAATCAATTTAACCACAAAGCACGCTCTGAACGTAAGTTGTTGTTGAAGAAGAAAGAGCTTAAGGGTTTAGCTCGTAGTGTCCAAGCGAAGGGACTTACAATTGTTCCACTTAGGCTGTTTACAAATGAAAAAGGATTGGCGAAATTAGAAATTGGACTTTGTAGAGGTAAGAAAACGTATGACAAACGCGAATCTCTCAAAGAACAAGATACTAAAAGAGATCTTCAAAGAATTAAGAAGAACTTCAATAACTAGTATTATCCTGATTTTACCTTTTTCTTAGTTTTTATTTTCTAATAAAGGAACAAATCGAAATTCTCCAAACTCATGTTTTTCAAACTGGCTTTCAGTCTTCCTGATAAGTAAGGTCATTATTTGATGATCTTCACCTAAAGGAATTACTAACCTTCCCCCTATTTTCAGTTGAGCCATGAGTGGTTGCGGTATAAAGGGCGCACCAGCAGTAACAATAATGCTATCAAAAGGCGCATGTAAAGGCAACCCTTTATAACCATCTCCAAAAGATAAGTGCTTGGGGTTTATGCCAAGTTTAGGAAGTAGTAATGATGTCTGCTTAAACAATTCATTTTGTCTCTCAACACTATAAACTTTAACGCCTACAGCACATAGTACAGCTGTCTGATATCCTGAACCAGTACCAATTTCTAAAACCTTGTCGCCACGTTTCACTTGTAAAAGCTCTGTCTGAAAAGCGACGGTATAAGGTTGCGAAATCGTCTGACCCGCAGCAATAGGAAAGGCTTTGTCTTGATACGCATAATCTGAAAAACTCGAATTTAGAAATAAGTGTCGTGGTATGCTCCCAATCGCTTTTAGCACATTAGTATCTTTTATACCTTTTTGCTGCAGTGTTTGAACAAGTTGATTTCTAAGTCCTTGATGTTTTGCTGTATCTTTCAAAATATATATTAGTGATTTCAGACAAAAATAGCAAAGATATTGGGATTTTCAGAATAGAAAATGGCAATTTCCACTCCTTGATTCAAACTTGGAAAACGACATAACCTAATTAAATGCAGTAACGTCTTATAGGTTATCTTTTTATTAGTATTTTTGTACAAAATACAATTCTATGCTTAAAATAGGAGTTTTAGGTGCTGGTCACCTAGGTAAGATACACTTGCGACTAATTGAAGAATCTGATAAATTTGAACTTGTTGGTTTTTACGATGAGAATCAAGAAAACGGAGAAAGAGTTGCTAAAGAATTTGGTTATAAGCAATTCAAAACTATTGCCACTCTTCTTACAGCAGTTGATGTGATTGATATCGTGACCCCTACCCTCTCTCACTATAAATGCGCAAAAGTTGCAATAAAATCTGGGAAACATATCTTTATAGAAAAACCGATTTCCAACACGGTTGAAGAAGCAGAAGAAATTATCGCATTAGCAAAAGAATTTAATATAAAAGGCCAGGTGGGCCATGTGGAGCGTTTTAATCCAGCATTTATTGCAATTAAATCAATGATCGAAAATCCGATGTTTATAGAATCTCATCGCCTTGCAGAGTTTAATCCACGTGGTACAGATGTGCCGGTTGTTTTAGACTTGATGATACACGACATCGATGCAATTCTAAGTGTTGTAGATTCGAAAGTGAAAGATATTCACGCAAGTGGAATTGCTGTAATTTCTGAAACACCAGATATTGCAAATGCCAGAATTGAATTCGAAAATGGCTGCGTTGCAAATCTTACAGCGTCGAGAATTTCATTGAAAAATATGCGTAAGTCAAGGTTCTTCCAAAAAGATGCTTACATCTCTGTTGACTTTTTAGAAAAGAAGTGTGAGGTGGTAAAGATGAAGGAAGCGCCAGAAGTACCTGGAGATTTTGATATGATCCTCCAAAACGCCGAAGGAGTTAAAAAACAAATATATTTTGCCAATCCAGATGTCGAGCATAACAACGCGATATTTGCAGAACTTGAAAGCTTTGCAGATTCAATAAATAATGATACGGAACCTGTGGTGACTTTAGAACATGGAACAGAAGCTTTGCGCGTAGCATATCAGATAATTGATTGTTTTGACAAAAAAGCAACATTATAAAAAAATAATAAAAACATATTGAATGAAGAATATCGCAGTAATTGGGGCAGGAACGATGGGTAATGGAATTGCTCACACATTTGCACAAAAAGGATTTATAGTAAAACTTATTGATATTTCAGAGAAGTCTCTCGACAAAGGAATGGCAACAATTGCTGGCAACCTTGACAGGATGGTTTCTAAAGGTACAATAACAGAAGAAGACAAACTTACTACAATTGGAAATATCATTACATACACAGATATTAAAGATGGTGTTGCTGGAGCGGATCTTGTTGTTGAGGCTGCCACAGAAAATGTTACACTTAAACTTGATATCTTTAAAAAACTAAATGAATATTGCGAGACTGATACTATTTTGGCAACCAATACTTCTTCTATTTCTATTACTCAAATTGGCGCTGTAGTAAGTCATCCTGAACGCGTAATTGGTATGCACTTCATGAACCCTGTGCCAATTATGAAATTGGTAGAGATTATTCGTGGATATAATACTTCTGATGAGGTTACTGAATCAATAATGAAAATGTCTATCAAACTAGGAAAAACTCCAGTTGAAGTAAACGATTACCCTGGTTTTGTTGCGAACCGTATTTTAATGCCAATGATTAATGAATCTATCGAGACGTTATACAATGGCGTGGCAGGAGTTTACGAGATAGATACTGTAATGAAACTTGGGATGGCGCACCCTATGGGTCCTTTGCAACTTGCCGATTTTATTGGTCTTGACGTTTGTCTAGCAATTCTTGAGGTAATGTACAATGGTTTCAAAAATCCAAAATATGCACCTTGCCCTTTACTAGTAAATATGGTAAGAGCGGGGAAATTAGGAATTAAATCTGGAGAAGGATTTTATAATTATTCAGCATCTAAGAAAGCTGAGACGGTTGCAAAACAATTTCAGAAAAACTAATACTGTAAACACATAGCTTAAAAAACAATTTTGGCGAAAATATATCCTTTTAAAGCTTTTAGACCAACTCGAGATAAGGTCAGTTTGGTAACTTCTCGTTCCTACGAAGAATACTCGGCTGCTGAACTTGCATCGCAATTGGACTTTAATCCTTTGTCTTTTTTACATATTTTGAATCCAGCTTATACCAATCAGCAGAAGATAACATTTGAAAAACGTTTTAAACTCGTACATCAAAAGTATCAAGATTTTAAGGATGATGAGATTCTGATCCGAGATGAAAAACCTGCAATATATGTACATAGAATAAAAACTGATAATCGAACATTTACTGGAATAATTCTTGCCACTACTATTGAGGATTACAAAAATGGCTTGATCAAAAAGCATGAAGATACATTACAGTATAGGGTAGAATTATTTAAAGATTATATGCATTATGCTGGTTTTAATACAGAACCGGTTTTGATGAGTTATCCAGATAGTGATGAAATTGATAAATGGTTAGCAAATAAAACATCGGTATTGGCGGATTTTGAATTTGCAACAACTGTAAAAGATATACATTATTTATGGAAAGTTGATAATGCTGATGATATTGAATTTTTGCAAAAGACATTTGATGAGATCGGCGATTTGTATATTGCAGATGGTCACCATAGATCCGCTTCCGCAAATATGCTATATGATGAGCAAACCGATGTTAAAAAAGAGTCTGCTTCTAGGTTTATGAGCTTTTTAATTGCGGATAGTAATGTTAAGATTTACGAATACAACCGATTGATTAAAGATCTGAACGGTCTTTCAAAAGAACAATTTATCGAAAAACTTTCAGAAAATTTTGCAGTCGAAGTTAAGACGCAGCAGCTTTTTCATCCAAATAAAAAACATGAATTTGGAATGTATTTGGATAATGAATTTTATTCGCTTTCGCTAAAGTTAGAAAAATTCTCTTTTGATGATGCGCTTCAAGGACTTGACGCTCAAATTTTATACGACACAGTTTTACTGCCAATTTTAGGAATTGCAGACCTTCGCAACGACGAAAGAATAGATTATATACCAGGAAAAAAGTCGGTCATCGATATTAAAAAAATCATTGATTCGGACGAATTTGAACTGGGATTTGTACTTTTCCCAACAGACATTAAAGAGATAAAAAGCATCGCTGACGCAAATTTAATAATGCCTCCAAAAAGTACATATATAGAGCCAAAATTTAGAAGTGGCCTTGTAGTTTATGAACTTTAAATGAAATAAAATGAGTATCGCCACCAGACTTGCAGATATAAAAAACACATTAGTAGAAAATGTTACACTTGTTGCGGTTTCAAAAACCAAGCCTGTCGAAGATTTGATGGAAGCCTACAATGCGGGTCAAAGAATCTTTGGTGAAAACAAAATTCAAGAGATGTCGGACAAGTTTGAGGAAATGCCAAAAGATATTCAATGGCATATGATTGGGCATGTACAAACCAACAAGGTCAAATTTATGGCTCCTTACGTAGCACTTGTACATGGAGTTGATAGCTTAAAACTATTAAAGGAGATTAATAAGCAAGCGGAAAAAAACAATCGAGTTATCTCTGTTCTTTTGCAGGTTTTTATTGCAGATGAGGAGACTAAATTCGGATTTGATGCCGATGAATTATCTGATATATTTAATTCTGACTTGGTAGAAAATTACACACATATTAAAATTGAAGGTCTAATGGGAATGGCAACTTTCACTGATGACCAACAACAGATTAGAGCAGAATTTACTACACTCAAAACGCACTACGATCAATATGCAGCAGCTAATAATCTTACAATTCTTTCGATGGGAATGTCTGGAGATTATATAATAGCAATGGATTGTGGTACTACGATGGTACGGATAGGCAGTAGCATATTTGGATCAAGATAATTTAATAAAAAGAACACTATTGTACGCAATACTCGACATAGAGACCACCGGAGGTCAATTTAACGAAGAGGGAATTACAGAAATTGCTATCTATAAATTTGATGGGAACGAAATCGTAGATCAGTTTATAAGTCTTGTCAATCCTGAAATTCCAATTCAACCATTTGTTATTAAACTTACAGGTATTAACAATGAAATGCTGGTAAATGCTCCTAAATTTTATGAAGTTGCAAAAAGAATTCTCGAAATTTGCAATGGCTGTATTTTAGTTGCGCATAATTCAAGTTTCGATTATCGAATTCTGCGCACAGAATTTAGAAGACTAGGCTACGATTTTCAGACCAATACATTATGCACTGTTGAGCTGGCTCAAAAACTCCTCCCAGAACAGCCGTCTTTTAGCTTAGGCAAACTTGTTCGCGCGTTAGAAATTCCGATGGCAGACAGACACCGTGCAAGCGGCGATGCATTAGCAACAGTTAAGCTTTTCAAACTTCTACTTTCCAAAGATACTTCGAAAACTATTGTCAAAGAATTAATCAAAACAGAGGTCGCAAAAGGAATTTCACCAAAGCTTCTTGATATTATTGAAGCGCTGCCATCAAAAACTGGAGTTTACTACGTTCATAAAGAAGATGGAACTATTATATTTATCGCAAAAAGCAAAAATATAAAGAGAGCTGTAAATAAACATTTCACTGGCGAGTCGAGAATTTCGAAAAAGATTCAAGCCGAAGTTTTTACTGTCACGTTTGAGGAAACTGCAACAGAACTTATTGGAATTATAAAGGAACGCGCAGAAGTTATAGAGAATAAGCCAGAGTTAAATAAAGTTACCAACAAAAGTTTCTATCGGTGGGGTTTATACGAAGAAGTTGATGAAGAAGGTTACCGAGTTTTGAACATCAAAAAAGCCGACAGATTTCGCAAAGAAATCTCACTATTTGCCACTCTTCCAGAAGCGAAAAGTATGATTGAAATGGCTGTAGAAGAATTTTATATTCTACCAAAACTTTTGAAAATTGGTTTTGAACTAGATGTAACTTCAAATAATACTATGCCGTTGGTAGAAATATACAATCAGCGTGTAGAAGATTTTGTTCAGCATGTTCAGATTGACGGAAAAACATTCTTTATTAGAGAAAGAGGAAGAACCATTCACGAGCGTAGTGCTATTCTGGTAGAAGATGGCATCTGCAAAGGTTATGCATTTTTCGATTTAAACTATCAAGTGCTCAATGTGAATGTTCTGAAAAATATTTTAATTCCGATCACCCACACTTCAGATATCAAAAATATACTGCAAGCTTACATTTTAAAAAATAAAAATTTAAAAATAGTCTACTTGTAAGCGATTGACTATTTTTGGACGTATTTCAAAATTTATTTTCTTGGAAATTCATATCAACGAAAAATTGAGGAGGAAACTCCATAGAATAATCTACGAAGCTGACACTCCAACAGGGAAGCTATTTGACATTATTCTTCTTATACTGATTCTTTTATCTATTGCAGCGATCATGTTTGAAAGCGTAGCAGCAGTTAGATTTAAGTATGGACACATCTTACATATAATAGAGTGGACAATTACAATCCTGTTCACTATAGAATATGTTGCGAGAATTCTTACGGTTCGAAAACCAGTAAAATATATTTTAAGTGCATACGGTATCATAGATTTATTAGCTATTTTACCATCCTACATAAGTTTGTTTTTACCCGGTGCGCACCTTCTTGCTTCCTTGAGAGCAGTTCGCTTATTAAGAGTCTTTAGAATATTGAAGCTTGGTCATTTTGTTGGCGCCTCCAATATGTTAACGATAGCTTTAAGAAGAAGTAGAGACAAGATTTTTGTATTTCTTTTCACCGTAGTTATATTGTGCATTATTTTTGGAACTTTAATGTATATGATTGAAGGTCCTCTTAATGGATTCTCTGACATACCTGTCAGCATCTATTGGACGATCGTTACATTGACAACAGTAGGATTTGGAGATATCACGCCTCAAACAGGTTTAGGTCAATTTTTATCAATGGTCATTATGATTATGGGTTACGGAATAATAGCTGTACCGACGGGAATTGTAACTTCTGAAATTCTGGATAAAAAGCCACCAAAACCTTCTACAAACACTACTTCATGTCCAAATTGTAATGAATCAAATCATAAAGACTACGCTAACTTTTGTTACAATTGCGGAGAAAACCTTCATCCAAAAGAAACTGGAGAATGAGTTCAAAAAAATATTTAATTCTGATTGTAGGACCTACTGCAATTGGTAAAACATCAAAAGCAATTGCAATTGCCAAATACTACAATTGCGAAATTATTTCATGCGATTCTAGGCAATTTTACCGCGAAATGAAAGTTGGTACAGCTGTTCCATCTAAAGACGAACTTGCGGCCGTCAAACATCACTTTATTCATAACCAATCTATCCACGATCGATATACTGTAGGTGATTTTGAAAGAGAAGCTATTGAAACTCTTGATCAACTCTATCAGAATTCAGATTATGTGGTTATGGTTGGAGGCTCCGGTCTTTATGTAGACGCAGTTTTATCCGGGATGGACGAATTTCCCGAAATAGACCCTTTAGTTAGAGTTCAAATAAAAGAGAAATATGAGAATCACGGGATCAAATATCTGCAAAACGACCTTCAAGCATTAGATCCTGTTCAATTCAGCATTATAGAAAAAGAAAATCCACAACGATTGATGCGTGCACTGGAAGTTTGTGTTCAAACTGGTCTTCCATATTCAAGTTTTCTGACAAAAAATACAAAAAAGCGCAATTTCGTCCCGATCGTTATAGGTTTGGAAGCAGAACGCTCTATTATATATGAGCGAATTAATCAACGTGTTGATAATATGCTTGAGGAAGGTTTATTGGAAGAAGTAACTTCTCTTCAAGAATTTAAAGAGAACAACGCATTACAAACCGTGGGCTACAAAGAGCTTTTTGCCTTTCTTACCGACGAATATTCATATGATTTTGCAGTTGAAACTATCAAAAGAAATACTCGTCGATATGCTAAAAGGCAACTCACTTGGTTTAAAAAAAATGATTACACCAAATGGTTTAATATTAGTGAGAATAATAAATCAATTCTCAATTATATAGAAATTAAAAAAACTGAAACTGAAATTTAAAGAATTCTTACTCTTCCAGTTTTGGCTTATTTTCCTTGTTTCTAACAACAAGTCTAAAACCTTCTCCATGTATATTTAAAATTTCCACATCTTCATCAAGCTTTAGATATTTACGCAGTTTCGCAATGTAAACATCCATACTTCTTGATGTAAAATAATTATCATCTCTCCAAATTTTTGTCAAAGCCAATTCTCTGGGCATCAAATCATTTTCATACAAAGTCAACAACTTCAGTAGTTCGTTTTCTTTTGGAGATAATTTTATTGGTTCTGTATCTTTAAAGGTCAAGAATCTAAGCTTAGAATTTAAGTGAAAGTTACCAATTTGGAATTCAAATTTAACGTGGTCACTTTTAGTGTCGCTTGCTTTTCTTTGAATAATTGCTTTTATTTTCATTAATAAAACTTCTGAATCAAAAGGTTTATTAAGATAATCATCTGCTCCTACTTTATATCCTTTTAGTACATCCTCTTTCATGGATTTTGCTGTCAAGAAAATAATAGGCACTTCTTTATTTTTTTCGCGTATTTCTTTGGCTAATGTATATCCGTCTTTATACGGCATCATCACGTCAAGAATACACAAATCGTAAGTGTCCTTCTTAAACTTCTCAAATCCTTCCATTCCGTTCTTGGCAAGAGTGACATCAAAGTCATTTAACATCAGATAATCTTTCAGAATTGCTCCGAAATTTTGATCATCTTCTACCAATAATATTTTTTTGTTTTCAGTTTCCATAATTAATTTATTAGGGGTAATTTTATTATAAATGTGCTGCCTTTTCCTTTTTCGCTTTCAACGAAAATCTGACCATCGTGGTCTTCAACAATTTTCTTGACGTATGCTAATCCTAGACCATGTCCTTTTACATTGTGCAAATCACCGGTGTGTTCTCTATAAAACTTTTCAAAAATTCTTTTCTGTGCAATTTTTGACATTCCCTGACCATTGTCCTTAATCTTAATAATTACAAAGTCTTTTACGTTCTCGGTAAAAACTTCAATAACTGGAACATCTGGCGTATATTTTATTGCGTTATCCAATACATTTACTAAAACATTTGTAAAGTGCATATCATTTAGCAATACTGTTCTTCTTGTAGCATCTAAGTGCGTTATAATTTCACCGCCACGATCTTCAATAATTAAATTTACATGCTCAATTGCATCTTCAATCATATCGTGTATATCGCTTGACTCTTTCGAAATCTCCAATTCTTTTCGTTCTAATTTCGAAATACGTAAAACATTTTCAACTTGTGCATGCATTCGTTTATTTTCATCCCTAATCATCTGCAAATAACGTTCTCTCTTTTCGGGATCATCTTTAACCTTGGGATTTTTGATAGCATCCAAAGCCAAGTTAATCGTTGCAATTGGCGTTTTAAACTCATGAGTCATATTATTTATAAAGTCAGTTTTGATTTCAGAAATCTGACGCTGCTTTATTAATTGATTCAAAGCACTACTATAAGCAATAATGATAATTAAAGTAAATATTATTGATAAAATAGTTATTCCGATTAGATCAGAGAATAAAAATTTCTTCTTTTGCGGAAAACTTAATATCAAGCTATATTTGCTCTGACCTTCGTTATCAGTAAAAATCGGTGTTGAATATGTAGAAGTTGCAGAATTTTTGAATTTATCGGACCGTATCTTTGTGGCAAGACCGTTGTTATAAATTCCGTATTCAAAAGAAGTATGAACTCCGTATTCGTCCAATTCATTTTCGAGTAATCGCTGCAATCTTTCTTTTGAAATACGTTCTTGAATGGGCATTGCAGAAGCAACATCCCTAAACGATATTTCGAACTGAGCGTTCTGTAAAATATCTACGCTTCCAACTTTTTCAGTTTTAGTGTCAGGTTTAAGATTTGCACTAATATCTGTATTATCTACTAGATTACTATTGTAAACTTCTGTCACACGCTTGGAAGAAAAATTTCGGCTTTTTACACTGTCAAGCTTTTTATCAAAGAACGATGATGAAATATTATAATCTTCAGAAATAATGCTATTAGAATAAATAATGGTTTC
This sequence comes from Flavobacteriales bacterium, assembly GCA_038243675.1. Lineage (GTDB taxonomy): Bacteria > Bacteroidota > Bacteroidia > Flavobacteriales > Flavobacteriaceae > Flavobacterium. The sequence goes on along the minus strand of JBBSQV010000017.1, from coordinate 10,295 downwards.
ATTAGTGACATTATTTTTCTGTACATAATAAAATTCTAGCAAATCACTTTTCTGGGGATCTTTGCCTATACTGTCTTTTAATTTTTCGTACTTATTTAAAAAACTGTACGCCTCTTGCTTTTGAATTTTTTCTGCCACGTTGCCAATCACCTGACGTACGTGAAATCCAAACTGTTCATCATTATTTTTAAAGGAAGAATTGAACCAATAAACCTGAACAAGAATAATTCCTATCAGTGATAAACTCATTAAAAGCACTAGCAAACGAAAAAATAACCTATTCATCTCCACAAAATTAGCTTTTTAACAATTGGTCTACATTTACATTAACCAAACATTAACGAAAAAGTACATTATTGCAATTTCTTTAGATTTTTAAGAATTTCGTCAACTTGTTTTTTCATGTCTTCGAGCTGTATATTTTGTATTACAAAATCACTTTTTTCCGCTCTCATTTCATCTGTCCATTGATTGCGCATTCTTGCTTTTACAGCTTCTTCATTAACAGCGTCTCGCTTTACAACTCGCTGCAGCCGAATGTCTTCGGGAACTTCTACCGTGATTATTTTATCACACTGCTTATAGGATCCACTTTCAAATAATATCGCAGCTTCTTTTACTATGAAGGGTGCAGCACAATGCGTTTTTAACCATTCTACAAAATGTGTTCGCACTGCAGGATGAATAATGGAATTTAATTTTTCCAAATTTATTGCATTATTAAAAACAATTTCTGATAAAGTCTTACGATTTACTATTCCATTTTCCAATACATTATCGCCAAAAGCATCAACAATCTGCAGAATAACTTTCGGTGAGTCTGTTAGTTTTCGTGCTTCATCATCAGCAATGTATATAGGTATACCTTGTGAATGAATATAACGTGCAACCGTACTTTTACCGCTCCCAATTCCACCGGTAAGACCTATAATTTTTGTCATTTTTGTAATGTTTAAAAAAATAATTTAGGAAAAGTGTCCTCAGGATTTTTCTTTAGTATGATAATTTTCCAATAAGAATTTAAAAATCCCAAACCGTATCCTTGCATTTGTTTGAAAACTGCAAAGACGGAGTATAATCCAATCGTAATGCTTTTGGTTTCCGCTGTTGCGAATAGAAAGATGATTAAAAAATAAAGCAAATATATAGATGCTCCCCAGAATATTCCGAAAAGCATCAGAAGTAGTGAAAAGTAAAATCCTAGAATAAATAGTGTTGGAAAGAAATAAGTAAGTTTATTATATTTCGGAAACCATGAGTTAAGTATTGGTCGAACCATTCCGAACTTAGAAACTTGCAGAGAAAATTTTCCCCAATCTATTCTCCGTTTGTGATAGACATATGCCTTTGGAAATAATCTTGTATCCAAGCCAAGATTCCAAAGTCTCATTGTTAAATCTGGATCTTCGCCAGGGTGAATTATTCCAAATCCTTTGCTTAGATCAAACGCTTCTTTAGATAGTCCCATATTAAAACTTCGCGGTTGAAACTTATTCAGTTTCTCGGATCCACCTCTAACTCCTCCTGTTGTGAGAAAAGAAGTCATAGCGAAGTTTATTGCCTTTTGTACATTAGAGAACGAATCAAGTGCTCTGTCTGCCCCACCAAAGCAATGACAATAATCAGTCTGCAATTCGATATCAACCTCGGTTAGATATTGGTTCGGAATAATGCAATCTGAATCAAAAATGATAAAATAGTTCCCTTTTGCTCGTTCCATTCCGAAATTCCGTGAAGCACCTGGCCCAGAATTAGCCTTAAAGTAATACGAAATATCTAGAAACTTTATAAATTTGGTGACAACCGACTCACAAGAAATTGTAGAACCATCCTCGACAATTATAACTTCAAAAGGGGCGTTAAATGTGCTTTCAGAAAGACTTTGTAGTAGTTCTTCAACTTCATCAGGTCTATTGAAAACAGGAATGATTATGGAGTATTGTATGTTGTTCATTATATTACAAACTAATTTCACAAATCTATTACTATAATTAAAGAAAAAATTTTGCCAAGTTGAATAAAAAAATGGCCTCATGATTTACACAGGCCATTTTTTGATTATATCATACTCCAAGAAATGGAGAGTTTCTACAAAAATATTATGAAATGCTAGGTATTTGTGTCATTTCGTTACTGTCCTTAGAATAATCAACTCCATCAAACTCAAATCCAAAAAGATTATAAAAGTCTTTTCGATATCCTTCTAAATCTCCGATTAAATCAAGGTTTTCAGTTTCAGCACTTTGCCATAATTTAGCCACCTGAGCCTGCACATCTTCATTCATTTCTAAGTCATCAATACGGATGAGCCCTTTGTCATCTACAGGAACTTCAGAACCGCTATATAACTTTTCAGAAAATAACCGTTGCATTTGCTCGATCGTACCTTCGTGAGTCCCTTCTTCCTTCATTGTTTTATACAATAGAGAAATGTACAACGGAATTACCGGAATCGCAGAACTCGCTTGAGTGACCAATGCTTTATTTACCGAAACAAACGCTTGACCATTTAGAGATTTTAAAGTGTCAGAAATTGTAAATGCGGTAGCTTCTAAATTGTCTTTTGCTCTCCCTATTGTACCTTTCCTGTAAACCGCTTCTGTAACAGATGGTCCAATATAAGAGTAAGCAACTGTTATTACTTCGGAAGCAAGTAGATTAGCATCCTTCAATGCATTAATCCACATAGCCCAATCTTCGCCACCCATAACGGCAATAGTGTTCTCAATATCTTCATCAGTACAAGGTTCTATGCTTATTTCGCTTACTTTTCCTGTATGAAAATCGACGGTCTTGTTAGAGAACTTCTCTCCAATTGGCTTTAAAACCGAACGGTGTAAAACTCCTGTTTTTGGGTGCATGCGGACGGGCGACGCCAAGCTATATATGACAAGATCTACCTGACCTAAATCAGCTTTAATCAATTCCATTGTTTGATTTTTGATATCATCAGAGAACGCATCTCCATTAATACTTTTAGCATATAAACCGGCATCGTGTGCCTCTTTCTCGAAAGCTGCTGAATTATACCAACCTGGAGAAGCTGGCTTGCCCTCTGCCGGTGGTTTCTCAAAGAATACTCCGATAGTTGAGGCATTTGAACCAAAAGCACTAGTAATTCTTGAGGATAATCCAAAACCTGTAGATGCACCAATGACCAATACTTTTTTAGCACCGTCAATAGATCCTTTAGATTTTATGTAATCTATCTGGTTTTTTACATTTTGCGCACAGCCTTCCGGATGTGATGTAGTGCAAATAAAACCTCTCATTCTTGGTTCAATAATCATATCTAATATATTAATTCGTTCAATTCAAAAAAAAATAAATTCTTGCAGAAAGTACCTACTTAAAATAGGTAGCATTCAGCAGGGCTTAAAAATATAAAATAATAATCTAATTCAACAATTCTTTTGCATGCTTTAGCGCAGACTCAGAAATATCTGCTCCTGAAAGCATTGTAGCAATTTCGTCGATTCTTTGTTCTTTTGAAAGTAAAATCAAATTGGAACTTGTAATATCGTTCTCTGTTTCCTTATATACTTTATAATGATGTTTCCCTTTTGCTGCAATTTGGGGTAGGTGCGTTATGGATAGCACTTGCATATGCGAACTCATATCTTGCATAATCACTCCCATTTTATTGGCAATTTCACCGGAAACACCTGTATCGATCTCATCAAAAATTATAGTGGGTAAGTTTGAGTACTGAGCCAAAATTGCTTTAACTGCCAGCATAATTCGAGAAAGTTCACCTCCGGAAGCCACTTTACGCAAAAGTCCGAAATCTGTTCCTTTATTAGCGGAAAATAAAAACTTTAATTCCTCTTTCCCATTAATGACATACTTATCAAGAGGAAAAAGCTCTATATTAAATCGAACGTGAGGCATTCCTAACAATTCTAAAATAGAAGTTAGCTTGGCAGTTAATTTCGGAAGCGCTTCAATTCTTGCATCGTGAATATCAGCTGCTAAACTGTCTAATATATTTTCGCTGTTCGTAATTTCAATATCTTTTTTGGCAATAGTATTTTCAAGATCAGAAACAGATACTACTTTCTGATCCAGTTCTTCCTGTATTTGCAAGAGTTCCTCTACGGTAGAAACTTGATGTTTCTTTTGAAGATTGTATATTAACTGTAATTTTTGATTTGTATTTTCAAGTTCTTGTGGATCTGAGGACAACCCTTCGTGAAGCTGTTCAACATCGGAAAATACATCATCAAGCTCAATCAAACTACTATCAATTCTTTCGAACAGCTGTTTATATTCAATTGCAAAGCCTGATATTTTTTGAAAAGAATTTCGAATGTCTTTCAGACCATTTAAAATTCCAACTTGTTCATCTCCTGATAAATTTTCAGCCTTCTTTAAAACTTCGCTAATAAATTCAACATTGCTTAATTTTTCAAAATCACTTTCCAATGTTTCTTGTTGTCCAGCTTTTAACTGTGCGGCATAGAGCTCATCAAATAAAAATGTATTATAATCTTGTTCTTTCAACGCTATTGCTAAAGCGTCTTTCAGCTCAAGTTGTTTCTTTTTGGCTGATTTGTATGTTTTTAGTTCTTTTGAGAACAATTGTAATTTTGAGTTATTATCCGCAATAGCATCAATAATTCTAAATTGAAAATCTTCTTCTGAAAGTTCTCTCGTTTCATTTTGCGAGTGAATATCGACAAGAAATGCTCCAAGTTGCTGAAGCTCGTTAAGGTTAATAAGGCTGTCATTTACAAAAGCTCTTGACTTTCCAGAAGGTAGAATTTCTCTCCTGATTATAGTGCTTTCTTCATAATCGAGATCATTGTCGCCAAAGAAATTTTGAAGATTATAGCCTTTCAGATTAAAACCCGCTTCTATAATACATTTTTGCTCTTTATTTTTTAAAACAGAAAGATCTGCTCTTTTTCCCAGAACAAGCCCGAGTGCGCCAAGTAAAATAGACTTACCTGCACCAGTTTCTCCGGTCATAGTTGAAAAACCATCAAAAAAATTGACCGACATTTTGTCGATCAATGCAAAGTTTTCAATCGATAAAGAACTTATCATTCGCTAGACTTTTTTTATTTGAAATTTTATCAGTTATAGTTTTATCTGACCCCATTTGCTCGCGTTTAATGGCGAAACTTTATTGAGTTGCTCTACTAAATCCGCAATAGGAATTGAAGGACCACCTGAAAAAATCGAAATAAGTTCGTCAGATTTCGCGTCAAAAAACACTCTTGTCAAGAAGGCATTGGGTCTAACCGAATGTAGCTGACCTAATGTAAATATAGATTCTTTAACTGCTGTTTTTGCTTTCTTTAAATCTTCATTCATAAAATCAAGACCTTCATAATGATATTTGTATAAAGCAACTCGAAAAGGTTTGTAACTAGGAGCAACAAGATCATTTATTAGGAAATATCTGTTCTGATTTCCGTCTGATTGACTCCACCCTTTGCTTCCACCTTGCTGTGCTACAATTGCAACATTAAGAGCTTTTTCTAAGTTCGTCTTACCACCTTCTAATTTGAATGTATCAGCGTCAAGACCGATCATAATATAGCTGTAATATGCTAGAATTGAAACGAGATTTGAGTCGTACGAATTAGGATTAAATGTAAGATTCTCATATTCAACATATCTGAAATCGAAATCTTTGTCATTATAATTGAATATTGGACTAGAATACGTTGAATTAAAAACTGGCCTCGCTGATTGTATCTGTATTGTTCCAGTATAAGCGTCAGCACTAAAAGAACTTAAAGTAATAAAAACCGAACAATTTATGCGCTCCTGCTGAAGCACATTCTGCCCAGTCCAGTCTGTATTATTCATAAATTCTGTCAGAGCAGTTTCCAAAGTTTTAAAGGTCGCATTATTCGCATTTCCAATTTTATCAGAATTTACAGTAACAACACAATTAAGTTGCTGCGCATGAGCGGAAATGAAACAGAATGAAAGCAGTAAAAAAAAGAATTTATTCATAATATGTTTTCAATTATTTTGGCTATCAAATCATTTGCAACTTCTTCTTTCGATTTTAGAGGCATACTATTTATCTGATTGTCCTTATCTATAAAAGTAACTTTGTTGGTATTTCCTCCAAAACCGGCGCCTGCATCTTGAAGAGAATTTAAAACAATCAAATCTAAGTTTTTTTTCTTGATTTTTGCCTTAGCATTCTCAATTTCATTTTCGGTTTCTAAAGCAAAACCAACCAAAAATTGATTTTTCTTAATAGCGCCAAGAGATTGTAAAATATCTTTGTTTTTGACTAATTCTATAGTTAAAGTATCCTCCTGCTTTTTTATCTTTTGTTCGGCAACATTTTTCGGACGATAATCTGCAACAGCTGCAGATGCTATCATAACGTCAGCTTCAAGAAAATATTGATGGCAGACAGTGTACATTTGTTCAGCAGATATAACTGCAACAACTTTAATAAGTGAATTTTGTGCTACACAGTCTGTAGGCCCTGAAACTAATACTACTTGCGCACCCAAATTAGCGGCAGCTGCAGCGATTTCGAAACCCATTTTTCCTGACGAATGATTTCCAATAAAACGCACTGGATCAATTGCTTCGTAGGTTGGACCGGCAGTAATTAGAAATTTCTTATTGTGAAGTGGCAATTGTCCTTCCAGATCTTTACGAATAAAATCTACTATGTTTTCAGGCTCAGCCATTCGACCTTCTCCAGACAGTCCACTTGCTAACTCTCCAGATTCTGCGGGAATAATAAGATTACCAAAAGAAGTAAGTGATTTTAAACTGTGAATTGTAGAAGGATGTTTATACATATCAAGATCCATCGCTGGAGCAATATATACTGGACAAGTGGCAGAAAGATAAGTGGCGATCAGTAGATTATCGCAGGCACCGGAAACCATCTTTGACATTGTATTTGCTGTCGCTGGAGCTATAACCATTAAATCTGCCCATAAGGCTATTTCTACATGGTTATTCCAGACTGCATTCTCATCTTGATCATCATAAAATGTAGAGTATACAGCATTTTTTGATAAAGTGGCGAGCGTTAAGGGAGTTACAAAATCTTTACTTGCAGGTGTCATCACAACTTGTACCTGAGCACCTGCTTTTATAAAGAGTCTTACCAAACTGGCTGTCTTATAGGCAGCAATGCCAGCTGAGACACCCAGTAGTATATTTTTATCCCTTAAAATTGACATTTTTATATCTATTCATTAGTAGAATCGCGGTGGTATATTCTACCTTCTAGCCATTCTTGCACTGCTAAAGCATGCGGTTTTGGTAATTTTTCGTAAAATTTTGAAACTTCAATTTGCTCTTTATTTTCAAAAATCTCTTCAAGACTATCGTTATAAGTGGCAAACTCTTCTAGCTTCTCAGTTAATTCTTTTTTAATCTCAGAGTTAATTTGATTTGCTCTTTTAGCCATAATTGTTATCGCCTCATATACATTCCCTGTTGGCTCCTCAATTACAGTTTTGTCGTATGTAATTGTATTCACAGGTGCATTTGTCTTTTTTAAATCCATGACTTTTTTTATTTTGAAAATTGTTTTAACGCCGAATCTATTTTTGCCAACATCTTTGCTGACTCTTCCTTATATTCTGTATCTTCTTTGAACTTTACCAAAGATTTGTAAGCTATTTTAGCTGAGTTTAATCTTTCCTCTTTCTTAGCTTCCACACTATTCATTGCTAATAGATATGCTGAATCAAATTTGTAAAACAAAGCTTGCTCTTTGTATGGTGTACCTGGATAATCTGCAACAAAGTTGTCTAACGCTACGATAGCAGCTCTATAGTCTAAAATTTTATGGTATCCTTTTGCTACTTCAAAAACCTTTTTTTCTACTTTTTCACGAAGTGCTTTCACATTCACGTTCGCTTCTTCAACATGTTCAGATGAAGGATATCTATCGATGAAATTCTGAAACTTCTCAATAGCCTTTTCTGTATCCGATTGATCAAGTGAGTAAACTGGAGATAGTTTTGAATATGATTTAGCCGCTAGAAATGATGCTTCTGCAGCCTTTTCATGTCGTGGATATGACGAAGCAAAGTTATCAAACTGATAACCAGCAGCAAAATATTGTTTAGTGTTATAAAATGACTGAGCATACATCATATACATATCTGTCGCCTCAGGCTTACCTCTATATGCGGGAGCTAGTTGTTCAAAAAGTCTGATTGCTTTTGAATACTTTTTCTGCTCATACAATTTTTTAGCCAAATCGTACTTTGGCCTGATTTCGTTTGACTTTAGTACTTTTTGGTATTGCCCGCAAGAGGTAAAAAGCACTATAACAAGCAGGAAAGATAGAAATTTTGTCATTTTTACTATAGATTTTGCCCAAAATACAGAATGAATAGACTTGTATTAAGGGAATGCAAATTTAGTTATTTATTACTTACCGAAAAACATTTTTTTTGAAGGCTGAAAATCGAAGTTTCTGAAGTGCTAATTTAAATTTCTTCAACGAATTTCCGAATTTTATTAGAGAGTTCTGAATCAACAGAAACCAAAGGAAGGCGTACTGTATTACCACATAAACCCAATGCCTTAAACACTTCCTTAATACCAGCAGGATTCCCTTGCTCAAATATTAAATCGATACAGCTAGCAATTCGATAATGTAACTTATTAGCTTCGTCAACTTTCCTAGCCAAACCTAAACGCACCATTTCAGAAAATATTTTAGGAAAGCCTTCTGCAATTACAGAAATTACACCCGCTCCGCCGGCTAATATCATTGGTAAAGTAATCATATCATCTCCAGAAATTACTAGAAAATCTTTTGACTTCCCTTCAATAATTTTCATTGCCTGCACAATGTCTCCAGCTGCTTCTTTTATACCCACGATATTTTCAAAATCGTTTGCAAGTCTGATTACAGTACTTGGGAGCATATTGCTACCGGTCCTGCCAGGAACATTATAAAGTATAACTGGTAAAGGCGACGCATTTGCAACAGCTTTAAAATGCTGATAAATTCCCTCCTGTGTTGGTTTGCTGTAATATGGAGAAACAGATAAAATCGCTGTGAACGCTGAGAAATCAAAGGATTTAAGCTCTTCTACAATTGCTGCGGTATTGCTTCCACCAACTCCTAAAACTAATGGCAGATGCCCGGCATTTGCGTTTACAATTGTATCAATAATTAGTAGACGTTCCTCATAACTAAGTGTAACAGTTTCAGCGGTGGTACCAAGTACGACAAGATAATCGACACCATTATCAATTTGATATTTTACAATATTAGAAAGTGCTTGTACATCTATTGATAAGTCACTTTTGAAAGGCGTTATAAGAGCAACACCAGTTCCAATTAATTTCTGCATTTATATTGTTTTTAATATTTTTAAATATTTAAATAGTTCTTTATCAAAGATTGAATACTCTGCTGCACTAGCGTCAATTATCAAATTATTTACTCTTTTGTCTATCGCTGAAAATCCTACTTTAAAATTTGCTCGTGATAAGCTTGAAAGCAAAATTAAAACAGGTTTTTGGTAATCGTAGTAGTTGATCAGCAGATCAAATTTCTTTTCAATAAATTGCTGAACTGCACTATTTGAAAAAGTTCCCGTCCATGTAATTGTAGAAGCATTAACTACAATTTGTTTATTATCTTCCTCTAGTTTAGTGTGGGAATTACGTACAATAATTTCGATATTCTCTTCCTTTATACCGTAAGCAACTAAATTTTGCTTCAACTTAGACATGTGATTTAAAAATGAATGATCTACTACGATTCCTACAGTCTTAATTTTATGCACATCGGCGTGAACAATATCGGCAGAGAGCGATTTGTTAATTGCTTTTTTTATCACAAAACTCTTGAGATAATCTAGAAACATAGTACTTTTACTTAAAAAACAAATTTAATGAAATTCGCATCACATTCAGTGTCAAAACTAAAAAAGTATGCCAACAAATGGTTACAAATTGGTTTAATCTTAACTTTTATTATAAGTAGTTCTTGTAGTCCACAAAAGCAGTATGTCACAGCAGTTTCGGGTGTTGAAATTCCAATTTCCGACACTCTGAATTCAGATATTGTTATAGACAACTACATCAAGCCTTATAGAGAACATATTGATAAAGATTTGGGTACTGTACTTGCCTATGCGCCAGTAACATTAGATAAATCTGGAGCATGGCAGACCACTGTAGGCAACCTGATGGCAGATGCTACTCTTGATCACGCTAACAAAATTTTTAAAGCCAGAACCTCGCAAAATATTGATTTAGTACTTCTTAATCTTGGAGGAATTAGATCAATTTTGCCGAAAGGCGATGTAACAACTCGAACTGCATTT
>JBBSQV010000016.1:0-34316 GCA_038243675.1 Flavobacteriales bacterium | reverse complement strand
TATTGCGAATTATAATTTAACAATCCTTTTAAACGTTGAAGAAATTAACCGACCTAGCAAGTCGGTTTTTTTTTACCATAAACTTTGGTAGAAAGTTTTAGGAAGACGTTTGAAATCAATACTTTTGCAAAACAAAAATATAACAACACTAACTAATTATTTTTTTGCAAATGACAAGCACACATTTATACGACAAAGAACTTTCATTGCAAGCCAACAGAAGGCGTGCGGGAGTTGAACTTATCAAGATTATTAGCGATTTATGGTACGACAAAGCTATCGAAATGGTACTTTTCCGCAACCAGTTAATCGACTGTAACGTAAGCGAAATCATCAACTTGCACGAATATGCAGGCGAATTTGCATCAAAACCAATCTCTGTATTTGATTCTGTAGAAATTGCAAAGGCAATATTATCACTTGATTTACCGCCATCAAAATTGGACATTGGTAAATTAACCTACGAATTTCACCTTGAAAACGAAGAGCATACCAATGCAAAATCATTCGTAATCAACAAATTAAAATCAGCGAAAAACAGTCAAGAAATCCAACCAAAAGACGTTGTTCTTTACGGATTTGGACGTATTGGACGCTTGTTAGCTCGTGAACTAATGTCAAAAACTGGTCGTGGAAGTCAACTGAGACTTCGTGCAATTGTGACACGTGACAAAAATGATGCAGTAAGTCTTGAAAAAAGAGCCTCACTTTTACGTTATGATTCTATTCACGGAGATTTCAACGGATCTGTAGTTGCAGACGTAGAAAACCAAGCATTAATCATCAACGGGACAACTGTACACATGATTAGTGCAGCAAGTCCAGAAGAAATAGATTACACAAAATACCAAATCGACAATGCTTTGGTAATTGACAATACCGGAGCTTTTACAACAGAAGAAGCGTTAAAACGCCACCTAAGTTCAGTTGGAGCAGACAAAGTTTTGCTTACTGCGCCAGGAAAAGGAGTTCCAAATATCGTTCACGGAGTAAATCACAACGAGTACAATCCAGATGATGTGCATATTTTCTCTGCAGCGTCTTGTACTACCAACGCGATTACACCGATTTTGAAAGTTGTTGAAGACAGTTTAGGAGTCGTAAAAGGCCACCTAGAAACGATTCACGCTTATACAAATGACCAAAATCTTGTAGATAATATGCACAAGAAATACCGTCGTGGACGTGCTGCGGCGCTTAATATGGTTATCACTGAAACAGGTGCTGGTACCGCTGTAGCAAAGGCTTTACCGTCTCTTGCGGGCAAACTTACATCAAATGCAATTCGCGTTCCTGTACCTAACGGATCTCTTGTGGTTCTAAATCTTGAGGTTTCAAAAGCGACTTCAATTGAAGAGGTTAACGAAATTATGAAGGCGAGCGCTCTTGACGGAGATCTTGTTGAGCAGATCAAATATTCTGTAAATAATGAGCTTGTTTCTTCGGATATCGTTGGGACGTCGGCGCCAGCAATTTTTGATAGTCACGCGACAATTGTATCCGCAGATGGTAAAAACATCGTGCTTTACGTATGGTATGACAACGAATATGGCTATAGCCACCAAGTAATTCGTCTTGCTAAATATATTTCTAAAGTAAGAAGATTTACATACTATTAGTAGATATCGAATTAAATACAAATTTCCGCTTCATTTTGCATGAGGCGGATTTTTTTTTTGGAGCTTTTTTGCTTCGCCTGTTCGCTACGCTCGGGTCTGCTTTCCACTCCAATCCTTTTGAGTAGAAAAAGCCCAAAAAGGATTTTCACTGCAGTCAGGGCTAGGGCAATAATTTTCATGATTACATTTTTTACAAAATTTCAAATTTTTGCGTTAGACAGGAATTAAGAAAAAAAACATTCCCAGAAAACTCTCCGTAGCAACATTGGTAGTATCTTAGCCTCTATAAAAATATTTTTAATAAAGGCATTGCTGAAGTCTTTTCTAAATCAAAATATATGATCAAACGATTACTTTCAAACTTGTTATTCAAAGTCTTTCTTGCCATAGCATTAGGAATCGTTTTTGGATTATACCTGCCTGAATCTGTAAACCGAATCTTCACAACTTTCAACGCATTTTTCGGACAATTTTTAAATTTCGCAATTCCGTTAATTATTTTGGGATTAATAATGCCCGCCATTGCCGATTTGGGAAAAGGTGCAGGTAAACTATTACTGATTACCGCGGCAATCGCCTATGGTTCAACAATCTTTTCTGGCTTTATGACCTACCTGGTAACTTCAGGAATATTTCCTAACCTTCTGGCGTCAAACGTCAATGACGTAGCGAAAATTGGTGGCGAAACTCCCGAACTGCTACCCTATTTCAGCATTATAATTCCACCCGCTTTGGATGTTATGACCTCTCTAGTTTTGGCTTTTGTAATAGGTTTGGGATTGGCTTATCAAAAGAATTCTACGTTGAAATTAGTGGTAGATGATTTTCAAAAAATCATTATGCAGGTTATAGAAAACATAATCGTTCCCTTGCTTCCACTTTTCATCTTAGGAATTTTTGCAAGTATGTCCTTTAGCGGAAAAGTGTTTTCAATTCTTTCAGTATTCATTAGTATTATAGGAGTAATCTTTGCGCTTCATATTTTGCTGTTAGTATTACAATATACTATTGCAGGAATTTTAACCAAGAAAAATCCTTTCAAATTATTGCTTACAATGATGCCAGCTTATTTCACAGCATTAGGAACGCAGTCTTCAGCGGCAACTATTCCTGTGACATTAGAGCAAACATTAAAAAATGGAGTTTCAGAAAAGATTGCAGGATTTGTAATTCCGCTTTGTGCCACGATTCACTTGTCGGGAAGTATAATGAAAATTACCGCTTGTGCAATGGCACTAATGATTCTCGAAGGTGTCCCTTTTGACTTTACACTTTTTGCCGGTTTTATATTTATGTTAGGCATCGCAATGGTCGCCGCACCTGGAGTTCCAGGCGGCGCAATTATGGCAGCAGTTGGAGTCTTACAATCGATGCTAGGCTTTACCGAAGAAATGATTGGTCTTATGATTGCACTTTATATTGCAATGGATAGTTTTGGAACAGCTTGTAATGTTACCCGAGATGGAGCAATTGCGCTGGTAGTTGACCGAATTACGAAAGAGAAGATGATTTTGTAAAATTAAAAAACTGAAAACATTATAAAATAATCAACATTATTTTTGAAAGAGAGTTTTTGAGGGGTAAATGAAACCATGACCCATGCCCAATTATTGCCAGCTTATCTCCATCCTATAAATATTCCATAGTAGATGTTGCAAACTATTTTCATAAAATTATCGAATTTGAAATCCATAATTTAATGTTAGATTTTAGCAACTTCTTCCTTAATTTTTGATATAGTTTTGTCATAGCTTATGCCCAAGCCTTCTTGCTGAAAAATCATCTCACCTTCGGCATTAAAAACAGAAATTATATTAGAGTGAGAAAAATCTATTGGAGAAATTTTCTTGTAATTGACAGCTAAAACCGCTGAAAATTCTCTTGTTCTCTCCTCATCTGATCTCAGGAATATCCATTGATCGCCAGTCATTTGATTTTCTATAGAAAACTCTTTCAGCCTTTTTGGAGTATCAACTTCTGGATCAATACTCACCAAAACAAAAGTTACTTTCTCTTTCATTTCTTTGGGAATGCGCTGTTCGATATTTCTCATATCAGCAACAAGCCTCGGACAAGCCGCTTTACATGAAGTGTAAATCATTACCATCACTAATACTTTTCCGCGCAGTTCTTTTAGCTCAATATCTTTACCATCTTGATTAGTCCATTTTTCAGGAAGATTGTAAATAGACAGATCGGTAATTGGTTTGTCGCTTACTTCTGTCGAAGCTTGTGAAGATTCTGTATTTTCTTTTTTATTGTTACAACTCACAAAAACTAAAAAAGCAAATGCTATTACTATATTCTTTTTCATGATTTTTATTTTTTAACTGATACTCAATTATTTGATATTTTTGGCACATCTAAAGCCTAAATTTTTGGTGGTATAATTTGCTTTTATACTTCCTCGAAAGGCATAGCGCATAAAAGCTGCATAATCCATAAGGTCAGTAGCATTGACAGATCCGCTTCCGCAAAATAGCTCGTTGTCTGTAGCTTTGTCTTTTCGCGATTCTCCTGATAAAAAGATACTATTAAAGTCGAAGGTCCATTCCCAAACCAAACCGTGCATATCGTAAACACCGTAATAGTTTTTAAAAGTTTTTCCTACTGAATTGGTGTAGGTATTATTTTTTTCGTACCAACCTAAAATGTATTTATTGAATTCTTCTCGAGTTCTAGCGTCAGTTCTTTTTTCGTCCGCCATTGCCACGTATTCCCATTCGTCTAAAGTCGCCAATCGTTTTCCCTGGCATGCACAGTAATCCTTTGCTGCAAACCACGAAATATTTGTAACTGGGGCATTACTAGGTAGATTGCCGAAATCGGAATCGCTGGACCATTGTGTAAGATAGCTAGCATCTGCAAACAATCTTTTGATTTGCGATTTTCTGTATTTGGGATACTTTTTCACAAACTCTAAATACTGCTGATTTGTTACTGGGTAAATATCTAATAAAAATGCATCGATTTTGACCGGTAACTTATCTTCCGTTCCATATAGTGGAACATAAGATCCAGCAGAAATTTTAGCCATTTCAACTGTTACTTGAGAGAAAGAAATTGAAACCCAAAAAAGCAAAAGCAAAAAGAAAACGAATCGGCTGTTATTTTGAGTTTCCATTATTAATATATTTTTGTGTTTAATTTAGTTTGTATTCTTCATGAAGCTACCACTTTTATACAACTTTGCAAAATGAGACTTAGGATGCAGTTGCACTCTAAGTCTCATTTTTATTTATTGAATACTACAACTATTCGTGCATATCCTTCACTTTCACAGCAGGTACTGCTCTCTGAATTTGTACCATTGCAGCTGTGACTTTTGTTTTATTGTTTCCCCAATTATTATATACGTAGGTTAACACATCTGCGACTTCGCCATCTGTAAGGTTTTGACTTGTCATCACTGAATTATATTTTTTACCATTAACAGTTATTTCTCCAGTTAATCCTTTTAATACGGCGTTGATTGCTCTGTTAACGTCTGCATTCAAGTAGTCTGATTTCGCAACCGGAGGAAATGCGCCAGGTATACCTTGCCCTTTACTTTGGTGACAAGCCACACAAGTATTTGCGAATATCGTCTTACCAGCGTCCATTTGCTGTGCTACCGTTTTATTTTCGACTACTTCTTTACCATTCGCAACTTTTGGCATCCTCTGAATTGTTCCACCTTCTGGAAGATAAATTCCTTCTTGAATGGTTCCTGAATGAACTTTAGGATTTTCTTTTCCTTCGACTTTCAACATTCCCAAAGCTCCTTTATTAAAAGCTCTAAAAATTGAGTGATCTACTAATATTAAAGTTCCAGGAACTTCTACTTTAAATTCAACAATAGCTGCACCACCAGCTGGAATTAAGGTTGTTTGAACGTTCTCGTTAATTAAACTTCCACCTTCGACGTGCACTCTGTCAAAAATTTCTCCAATTACGTGGAAAGATGAGACCAAGTTTGGTCCACCGTTACCCATATAAATTCGCACAGTTTCTCCAACCTTAGCAGTAAGAGATTTTTCTCCGGTTAGAGCCCCAACTTTACCGTTGAAAACAACGTAGTCAGCTTTTTCGTCAATAGCTTTTTCCATATCAAATGGTTGAACTCCTTGCTCACCGTATTTTCCTCTAGTATAGAAATCTCCTTGCATTACGTAATACTCTTTATCAACTGGAGGCAATCCACCTTCTGGCTCTACCAAAATCAATCCATACATTCCGTTAGCAATGTGCATTCCTACTGGTGCTGTAGCACAATGGTACACATACAATCCCGGATTTAATGTTTTAAAACTAAAAGTTTTTTCGTGTCCTGGAGCCACTAGAGATGATGCTGCTCCCCCACCTGGACCAGTAACCGCATGTAAGTCGATGTTGTGAGGCAGCTTATTGTCTGGGTGATTTTTCAAGGTAAATTCAACCTCATCACCTACTCTTGTTCTGATGAAACTTCCTGGAACACTTCCACCGAAAGTCCAGTAATTGTATTTTACTCCATCTGCCATTTCTCCTTGTTCCTCAATAATCTCCATATTGACAATCAATTTAATTGGAGCACGATTTCCCACTGGTTTAGGTACAAAAGGTGGTGAAGTAAGTTCGGCAATCATTTGGTCTTTTACTGCAATATCTGAATAGTCAGTCGCAGCCTTATCATTTTGCTTACAAGCAATAAATGCGAGGCAAGCAACCGACATAATTAGAGTTTCTTTTATTGAGATCATAATATTTGTTTTTAGGTATTGTTGGCGATGTAAGAATTCCTCTATCTTATTATATTGCAAAATTAAGGACAAAGCTATCCTTTATCATGATGAAAATCATTTTTCGTAAAAAATGTCGATATTAAAATGATTGTTTAAGAAGGTGAATTACTAGTAGTGTTAAACTGAAAGAAATCTAATTCTATAAATTTTAATCTTTTGAATATGAATGCCCTAGCCCCGATTGGAGCGGCATCCTCTTTATGATTGCGCGAAGCAGCAATTATAAAGAGATACAGCGGAAAGCGGGATAAAGCTCCAAAAAAAATTATAATAATGCACTCCCATAAAGATTTGAAGGATTATATTAGTCAAAAAAAAACCTCGATTTTCATCGAGGTTTAGAAGTATTATTTTGTTCTTTCGATTTTCATTTCTCTAGCGAGAAGGGTATTTTTAAGAAGCATGGCAATGGTCATAGGTCCTACTCCTCCTGGAACCGGTGTGATAAAGGATGCTTTCTTGCTCACCATTTCAAAATCCACATCTCCAGTAATTTTGTAGCCTTTTTCATTATCCGCAGGTACTCTTGTGATACCCACATCAATGATTACAGCGCCATCTTTGACCATATCAGCTTTTAGATAATTTGGAACTCCAAGCGCAGTGATAATAATATCTGCCTGCAATGTAATTTCCTCAATATTCTGAGTGTAGCTGTGCGTAAGTGTCACAGTAGAATTTCCAGGAAAGCCTTTACGGCCCATCAAAATACTCATTGGACGGCCCACAATGTGACTACGACCAATAACAACTGTATGTTTCCCTTTGGTCTCAACGCCATATCTTTCTAATAATTCCAAAATGCCAAATGGTGTTGCTGGAATAAAAGTTGTCATGTCTAGCGCCATTTTTCCAAAGTTTTCTGGATGAAAACCATCCACATCTTTGTTTGGATCGACAGCCATCAACACTTTTTGAGTGTCTATCTGCTCCGGCAAAGGAAGCTGAACGATAAAACCATCGATATCGTCGTTTTCATTCAGTTCTTTAATTTTATTGAGTAATTCAATTTCGGTTGTAGTGCTCGGCATTTTTACTAGAGTAGATTCAAATCCCACGCGCTCACAGGCTTTCACTTTGCTACCAACGTAAGTAAGACTTGCTCCATCATTTCCGACCAGCAGCGCGGCAAGATGAGGAACTTTTTCGCCTTTATTTTTCATAATTTCTACCTGCGCAGAAATTTCGTTTTTAATATCATTTGAAACTTTAACTCCGTCTAATAATTGCATGATCTACTATATTTGAAAACTGTGTTGTTTTGTTTTATTGAGAGAATGGTGGAGAATTATTTCATCCCTTTCATTCCGCCCATCATCTTCATCAGATTTTTTCCGCCCGGACCTTGCATCATTTTCATCATCTTACTCATCTGATCAAACTGCTTCATCAATTGATTTACCTGTTCGATTTTGCAACCTGAACCTTTTGCGATTCTAGCTTTCCTCTTTACATCAATTACCGATGGACGAGTACGCTCAAGTGGAGTCATTGAGTGAATAATTGCTTCGATATGCTTGAAAGCGTCATCTTCAATCTCGATATCTTTCATTGCCTTGCTCGCTCCCGGAATCATCCCCACAAGGTCTTTCATATTACCCATTTTCTTAACCTGCTGAATTTGGCTAAGGAAATCATCAAAACCGAATTCGTTTTTGGCAATTTTCTTTTGAAGTTTTCTAGCTTCAACCTCATCAAATTGTTCTTGAGCACGCTCTACAAGAGATACAACGTCACCCATACCAAGAATTCTCTCGGCCATACGAATTGGATAGAATACATCAATTGCATCCATTTTCTCTCCAGTACCTACAAATTTAATAGGTTTATTTACTACAGATTTAATCGAAATTGCAGCTCCACCGCGGGTATCACCATCCAATTTGGTAAGAATAACTCCGTCAAAATTCAATCTGTCATTAAATGCTTTTGCAGTATTTACGGCATCTTGACCTGTCATTGCATCCACAACAAAAAGTGTTTCGTGCGGCTCAACAGCTTTGTGAACATTTGCAATCTCAGTCATCATCTCCTCATCAACAGCAAGACGACCGGCAGTATCTATAATTACAACATTAAAACCATTTGCTTTTGCGTGCTTGATAGCATTTTGAGCAATTTCAACAGGATTTTTATTTTCTGGCTCTGAGTAAACCTCAACACCTATTGAATCTCCAACGACATATAGCTGCTGGATTGCCGCTGGACGGTAAATATCACAGGCTACAAGAAGTGGTTTTTTGTTCTTTTTTGTTTGAAGAAAGTTGGCAAGTTTTCCAGAAAAGGTAGTTTTACCTGATCCTTGCAAACCTGACATTAATATAACTGTAGGATTTCCTGAAAGATTAATTCCAGCAACATCCCCACCCATCAACTCTGTAAGTTCGTCTTTTACGATTTTTACAAGCAATTGACCTGGCTGTAAAGTGGTAAGAACGTCAGCACCAATGGCTTTCTCTTTTACTTTGGTCGTAAAATCTTTTGCAATTTTAAAGTTGACATCGGCATCAAGTAAAGCACGACGCACTTCCTTAAGAGTTTCTGCAACGTTAACCTCGGTAATTTTACCGTGTCCTTTTAAAATATGGAATGCTTTGTCGAGTTTGTCGCTTAAATTGTCAAACATAGTTTTATGGTATGTGTTATATCAAGTTCTATTTTATTCTAAATAATGTGCAAATATACAATAAAGTAGCAGTGCTTCAAAGTTCAGCTTCCGCTAAATTCACTCTGATTGACGACCACATAATTTGCAGAAATTACATTCTTTCTGGAACCGAAATTCCAAGTAATCCAAATGCCGAAACTATAGTATCCGCGACTCTACGTGATAATTGAATACGTATATTTCGTTTGTCCGAATCAGTTTCTCCCAAAATTGGTACAGTCTGATAGAAGGAATTGTATGCTTTTACAAGATCATAGGTGAAATTTGCTATCAAAGCAGGACTGTGATTCGCAGCCGCCGCCTGAATTACTTCTGGATATGATGCCAAAACTTTAAGCAATTCTTTCTCTTTCGAATCTAATTCGATATTCACTGAAATCTCTGCCGAAGCATCATCTTTTGCTTTGCGCAAAATTGACTGAATTCGAGCGTAGGTATATTGAATAAACGGGCCTGTATTTCCGGCAAAATCGACAGATTCTTCAGGATTAAATAGGATACGTTTCTTTGGATCCACTTTTAAAATATAATATTTAAGAGCGCCCATTCCGATTGTAGTGTACAATTCCTGTTTCTCTGTATCAGAATATTCTTCAAGTTTTCCAAGTTCTTCAGAGATCTTTTGAGCTGTAGTGCTCATTTCATTCATTAGGTCGTCGGCATCAACTACCGTTCCTTCACGACTCTTCATTTTGCCGGAAGGCAGATCGACCATTCCGTAAGAAAGATGGAATAGGTTTTTTGCCCAATCGAAACCTAATTTTTTCAAAATCAAGAATAAAACTTTGAAGTGGTAATCTTGCTCATTACCCACAGTGTAAACCATTCCACCAACATCTGGGAAATCTTTGGTACGCTGAATTGCAGTTCCGATATCTTGAGTCATGTATACCGAAGTACCATCAGATCTCAAAACAATTTTACGGTCAAGACCATCACTCGTAAGATCTATCCAAACTGAGCCATCAGGATCTTTCTCAAAAACTCCATCGGCAAGTCCCTGCTCCACAACGTCTTTTCCTAATAAGTACGTATTGCTTTCGTAATAATAAGAGTCAAAATCAACTCCCATTTTTTTGTAGGTTTCGGCAAAACCATCGTAAACCCATTGGTTCATTGTTTTCCAAAGTTCGATAACTCCGGGTTTTCCAGCTTCCCAATCAAGAAGCATTTGTTGTGCTTCTACAATAATTGGAGCATTTTTCTTTGCCTCATCTTCGGTTGCTCCTTCCGACATTAATTCAGCGATTTGCATTTTATACATTTTATCAAAAGCAACATAATAGTTCCCTACCAGTTTATCGCCTTTAAGAGAAGTGCTTTCTGGAGTTTGATTTTTACCTGATTTTTTCCAAGCAACCATCGATTTGCAAATATGAATTCCACGATCGTTGATTATTTGGGTTTTGTAGACTTTCTTGCCAGAGGCTTTAAGAATTTCTGCAACAGAATATCCTAATAAGTTATTCCGAACGTGACCTAAGTGAAGAGGTTTGTTGGTATTTGGAGAAGAATATTCGACTAAAACTGCATCTTCTTCTTTATTAACCTCTTTAAAACCGAATGGAAGATTTCCTCCAATTGATTTAAGAAAGTTTAAATAGTACTCATCTGAAATCAGAATATTTAGAAACCCTGAAACGACATTAAACGAAACTACCTCAGCGGTATTTTCTTTAAGATATGTTCCAATTTTGTTTCCAATTTGTACTGGATTTCCCTTTAATTTCTTTAGAAGCGGAAAAATCACAAGTGTAATATCGCCCTCAAAATCTTTCCGAGTTTCCTGAAATTCGATTGTTGCATCCGAGAGATCAAAAAGTTTTTCAATAGCTTCTTCTACAAGCGGAAACAAAATTTGAGAAATTGTCATATTAGGAGTTTTTTAAGGCTGCAAAGATAAAATAATTGTAGCAGAAAAACCCATCTATTGATAAAGACTAGAATTAGTTTGAAGAAACGTCCCGTTACCTACTTAATGAATTTCTAATTTAGATTTAAACAATTAATTCACTTATGGATTAAGTTGCAAAAAACTATTAACGGTTTTTATTAACTATTTAATAAATAAAAAATCGAAGTAACTTGAATCCCCCTTGTCGTCAAATTAATAGTTTTTATAGTGCTTCTGTAACTTAATTTGAAGGCTACAAAATAACGCGTTATTATCTGCCTTTTTACCGATTCTATTTTCAAACATTTAAAATTTTTTTCTTTAGTTAAACCAAATAAGGATCAGTAAATAATATTTTCTGTACGAATTCTACGTCAAATTAAAAAGTATGCGATTTTTTAAATTCATAAAATAAAAATTAAGAATGTTTTTAAAATATTAATACAATTTGCTAAATATTTCGTATATAAATTATCAGATGTTTAATTAAATCAATATATGGCTATAAATAATGCAATTGAAAAACTGCAAGTTTTATTGAGAATTTTCATATAATATATGTGCAATTTTTACGTATTTAGCCTCTTTTGTGTAATTGGTCGGATAAATGTTGCTTTTCATCGATAATTCATCGAATATTTGCATTATAAATTTGGCCCCAAATGATTAGAATACTGGTAGTTTTTATACTAGTTTGCTCCTTTGATATGTTTTCTCAATCTATAGTTGTGAGTACAAATCAGCAAACAGTACCTGAATTGGTTAATGACATATTGATTAATTCGCCCTGCGTAAGCGCGCAAAATGTTACTTGGCGCACAGGTTCAAACTTTGGATCAGTGAATGGAATTGGATATTTTACAAATAGAAATCCAAACTTTCCTATGAGCGCCGGCGTAATCTTAAGTACTGGTGATGCAAATAATGCAGTAGGACCAAACACAAGTTTGCTCAGCGACGGAAACGAAGCTTGGACAGGAGATTCTGATCTAGAAAACACACTGGCTGCTGCCGGAATTGTTATGAATTCTGCCAACGCCACAGTTTTAGAATTTGATTTTACGGCAATTTCCACTCAATTTAATTTTGACTTTGTTTTTGCTTCCGAAGAATACGGCAATTTTCAATGTCAATTTTCAGATGCTTTCGCTTTTTTACTTACCAATGTTAATACTGGAGTTACTACCAATCTCGCAGTAGTACCAAATACTAACATTCCTATATCTGTCGTAACCATTAGAGATTTTCTCTACAACTCCTCTTGTTCGTCTGAGAATGCAGAATATTTTGGAAGATTCAACGGCGGGGCAGGTATTCCAGGTTCAGCAACCAACTTTAATGGTCAGACAAAGCTCTTAACTACTAGCGCTTTATTAGTGCCAAATACTGCTTATCACATAAAATTAGTAATTGCGGATCGCGGTGATTATCAATCTGATTCGGCAATTTTTATTGCTTCTGATAGTTTTAATGTCGGACAATTTGTCCTTGGTCCAGATTTAACAATTGATTCAGACGATGCGATTTGTTTTGGCGGAAGCCAATTACTTGAGTCTTCTTTAAATCCTGCAGAATATTCATTTGTTTGGAAGAGAAATGGAACAGTAATCGCTGGAGAAAACGGACCAAATTTATTAGTAACTACAGCTGGAAAATACACTATAACTTATACAAAACTTATTGCAGGTTGTCTGCCAGAAAGTGATTCAATAATTGTGCAATTCTACTCAGAATTTCAATTTCCAAATCCCAATGATCTTAGTCGATGCGATAATGGATTAGCAATACGTGAATTCGATTTATACCAAAATAACTCTGTGGTAAAGGTTGGTTTGCCAGAAAATACTCCTGTTTCATATCATTTAACAGTCGAAGATGCTCAAGATAACAACAATCCACTCCCTCAGATATTTTCTAGTACTGCCAACCAAACAATTTATGTTAGAGTAGAAAACCCAGGTGGATGTCCAGCGTTCAAACCTTTTCTCCTAACGTTTTTGCCAGCAGCTGTGGCTCATACCCCACCAAACCTTGAAAGATGTGAGCGCTCTACAACGCAACATAATGCCATTTTTAATCTAAATGATAATAAAGCAGCAATCTTAAATGGTCAAAGTTCAACAGATTACACCGTAACATTTCACGGCTCAGCTGCGGATGCTACAGATGGTGCAGATGAGCTCAATACATTGTTTTTGTCTGCAGGTCAGACGATCTATGTAAGAGTTCAGAACATTTCTGACCCATCCTGCTTTAGCACAAGCAGTTTTCAACTTATTCTGAAACCAGTTTCGGCCGTAAGTTATCTGCCGAGTATTATCGTTTGCGCAGAATATATTCTTCCTGAGATAGCAAACGGAATTTATTACGCTGAAGCTAATGGAGCTGGACCAAGTATTCCTGCAGGAACAGCTATTACGCAAACGCAAACAATTTATATTTACAGTAAAAGTATATCCGCTAATGGATGTTCTGCAGAAAGAAGTTTCAAAGTAACTGTAATTGATCCACTCGCACTCACTCCCCCCAATAGCAGTCATTGTGATACTTATCAATTACCCACTCTGGCCTATGGAAAATTTCATACGCAGCCAGATGGTGGAGGAATAATATTAGAGCAAGGAAGTTCTATAACTACCACTCAAACAATTTACGTATACTATCAAACTCTTGTAGCTCCTATCTGCGAAATAAATACGAACTTTACAATAACGATTTACACACCACCTACATTAGATAATGTTCAAGATGCTTTTGATTGTTTATCTTACACATTGCCTCCGTTGCCCCAAGGTAATTATTTTACCGCTGCAAATGGCGGAGGAATGCAAATCGCCGTAGGAACTCAGATAACCGCAACACAGGATATTTTTGTTTATGCAGTTGGTTCCGGACCATTAGCTTGTACTTCGACAAAGAAATTCACAGTTTATATCGCAAATCTTCAGCCTGCAGATGTTAACCAATGCGAACCATATGAGTTGCCAATACTTCCGATAGGTCAATATTTTTCGGGTCCAAATGGTACAGGTCAAGAGTTGTCGGGAGCTATTAGTAGTTCGCAGACAGTATACATTTTTCTTGGCAATAATAATCAGTCTTGTGCAACAAATGTTGAGTTTAATATAACCATTTCTCTACCGCAGGTCGACGTTTTAAATGATCTTACAGTATGTGGGTCTTATGAATTGCCAGTTTTAAATAATGGTTCTTATTTTACAGAAACTCAAGGCGGTGGTACAGCTTTGACTGCAGGAGATATCATTACCACTACACAAACGATTTATATTTATTCATATTTTAGTGATGAATGTAGCAATGAATCTTCCTTTGATTTAATCGTAAACGATGTAGCTCGAATAGACGCACGCGCGGATATTGACATATGCGATTCGTATACTCTAACACCTCTTACTTACGGAGATTACTATACGGGATCAGGTGGAACGGGACAGATACTTCCAGGCGGTACGATTGTATATGAATCACAAGTTATTTATGTATATAATGCAACGAACTCGACTCCACCTTGTACGGCTGAGTCTAGTTTTGAAGTTTTTATTTTTGCTATAGAAGCTGATGATCTTGGGGATATTTCTGCTTGCGATCAATACGTTCTTCCTAATCTTACAAATGGTAAATATTATGCAAACCCTGGCGGACCTTATACAAATTCTAGAGTTATTGATGCAGGTACAGTTATTACTGAGTCCACAACACTTTATATTTATATAGAATCAGGTGAGCGAATTGTATGTAGCGACGAAAATGTTGTAACTATTACTATTAATATTACCCCTATTGTAGCACCAATGCCAGACGTCGAACAGTGTGAATCTTTCATACTTCCACCATTAGCAGTTGGAAATTATTTTACTGCTCCATACGGAGGTGGAACTCAACTTAATGTTGGAGATTCAATAACTACTTCTCAAAGGGTTTACATATACGCAGAAACAGCCACGCCTTTCAACTGTTTTGACGAAAAAAGTTTTATGGCAAAAATCTTCAATGTGAGTGAGCTACAAGATATCACAACTTGCGAAAGTTATAAACTTCCTACAATTTCGGTTGGAAAATATTATACTGAACCTGGTGGAAACGGTTTGCAAATTTCTGCTGGCACTACAATTACAGAAAGTGGCACTTACTATATTTACGGAGTTTCGCCTTTTGGATCTGCTTGCTCGGATGAAAGCGAGTTTACTTTGACAATTGTTCCTCAACCTAAAGCATATCCTGTTCCTGCGTCAATGACAACTGCCTGCGACGAAGATGGTCTAAATGATGGCATTTTTAATTTTGATCTTTCGATGCTTGGTACTGCTGTCTTAGGAACACAAACTGGAACTGAGTTCAGCGTGACATTCCATGAAAGTCTATTTGAAGCTAATGAAAACGCTAATGCTGTAATGTCTTCTACAAAACCAAATGTCTATGCAAGAGTAAATAATGCTTTGGCTCCTGACTGTTTTGCAACTATAAAAGTTGGAATTTTTATAAAAAAGCTGCCTGAACCTACTTTCAAAGATGCATACATTTGTATTGATAGTGAAACTCAAAATTTGTTAAGTCCTACAACCATATATTCTGGTTTGAATTCTGCTACTCATACTTTTATATGGAAAAATTCTTCCGGTCAAGTTATCGGAAATCAAGCGAATTATGTGGCGACACTTTCAGGAACCTACAACTTACTTTCTGTTAGCTCAGTTACGGGCTGCTCATCTACACGATCAGTAACTTTAAATCCATCAGAACCTGCAACTATTACATATACAACAAGCGCAGATTTTACAGATCAACCATACGTAATTATTAATGCGACCGGAATTGGCGGGGATTACGAATATCAGATGGACAATGGACCGTTTCAGGATAGTTTTACTTTCTACAATATATCTAGTGGAACTCATATCATAACGGTAAGAGACAAAAATGGATGCGGCAATTCTACGAGTTCGATTTTAATAATAAATTATCCACACTATTTTACGCCCAATGGTGATGGAGTAAATGACACGTGGAATATTCGCGATCTACGATCAGCAACGAATGTAATTATTACTATCCTAGACCGATATGGGAAAATAATAACTAAAATAAGTCCAAAAGGGACTGGTTGGGATGGTTTGTACATTGGAAAACCTCTTCCATCTACTGATTATTGGTTTGTGGTTACTTATGAAATTAATAATGAGTCTCGAGAATATAGATCGCACTTTTCTCTAAAACGATAATTTTTTAAGAAGTTATAGTCGATCTTAAGAATCGAAAAAGACGGGAATGTATTTTCCGTAAATTATAGATTCCGTTATAATATTAAAGCGATTAAATAAATTTGAATTTATTTAATCGCTTTTTTCTTCCCTATAATCATTCCATAATGCTCATTGCCACTTCTTTCTACACTGCTTCAAGACACCTTAAAAGTATTCTCAAAAATAACATCACAAAAATTTTCAGAATAAATAAAACTCATTTCTGAATCACTTTCTAAAGGTGAAATCTGCTCACGTATAATAAAAATGTTTTAAAAAAATCTTACAAAGTTTGTAGGTTAAACTTACATAAATACTATATTTGATGTAGTTCATCGACTTTATTTGTCTTTAACCGAGATTTACACGAATATTTGCAATATTAAATTACCCAAGAGATGAAAAGAACACTACTTTTAGTTTTACTAGTTTGCTCATTCGGAATGTATTCACAAACAATAAGTGTTACAACCGAGCAGCAGACAGTTCCTGAATTAGTTAATGATGTATTGATTAATTCTCCTTGCGCAAATGCGCAGAATGTAACTTGGCGAACTGGAACAAATTTCGGCTCGCATAATGGTATTGGTAAATTCACCAACACAAATCCTAATTTTCCAATGTCGTCGGGTGTTGTATTAAGTACTGGAAATGTACTAAGCGCTGCTGGAAAGAACAGCACAATGCTTAATGAAGGATCGGATGCATGGCTAGGTGACGCTGATCTAGAAGCAGTTTTGGCTGCTGCAGGTATTAGCATGAACTCAACCAATGCTACAGTTTTAGAATTTGATTTTACGTCAATTTCAAGTCAGTTTAGTTTTGATTTTATTTTTGCTTCAGAAGAATATGGAAATTTTCAGTGCGAATATTCAGATGCATTCGCATTTCTTCTTACCAATGTAAATACGGGCGTTACTACAAATTTGGCAGTAGTACCAGGAACAAACCTGCCTATTTCTGTTGTTACTATTAGAGATTTTCTGTACAATTCTTCTTGTTCATCTGTTAACGCAGAATATTTTGGAAGATTTAATGGTGGAACTGGAATTGCTGGCTCTGCAGTAAATTTTAATGGACAAACAAAAGTTTTGACTGCAAGTTCAATTCTTACTCCAGATACTCAGTATCATATTAAACTTGTTATAGCGGATAGAGGTGATTATAAATCAGATTCGGCAATCTTTATAGCTGCAAACAGTTTTAACATTGGCCAAAACGTTTTAGGGGCTGACTTACTTGTCAGCAACAATACTGCAATATGCGCTGGTGGTGCGCAAGAACTTACCACTTCTTTAAACCCGGATGTATATTCATTCCAATGGTTAAAAAATGGAGTCGTGCTTGCAGGTCAAACTGCTTCTACTTTAGTTGTAACCTCTCCTGGGACATATAGTGTAAACTACACAAAATTGCTTGGAGATTGTTCGCCAGAAAACGATGATGTACTAGTTGAATTTTATCCTGAATTTCAAATTCCATCTCCAAAAGATATTTATAAATGCGACAATGGAGAAGCATTACAAACTTTTGATATACATCAAAATACAGCAGTAGTAACTGCAGGTATACCTGCGGATGCTATCGTTTCTTATCACCTTACAGCCGATGATGCTAAAAACCACATTAATCCATTAACTCAAAATCATTTAGGTTCTGCAAACCAAACCATTTTTGTTAGAGTTCAAAACCCAATTAATGGATGTGTAGCGATCAAAAATTTCAATCTAGTCTTTTTGCCCCCAGCGGTAGCCTACACTGCGCCAGACATTAAATTATGTGAAAGATCAGCTACACAACATAATGCAGTTTTTAATCTTGATGTGAACAAAGCAGTTATTCTAGGAAATCAGAGTGCGCAACATTACTCTGTAACTTATTATAACTCTGAATCTGACGCTGTAAACGGAATCAATGCTCTTGCTACTTCACTATTATCAGCAGGACAAACAATTTATGTAAGAGTACAAAACATTGCTGACCCAAGCTGTTTTAGTACAACAAGTTTCAATCTTATTATCAATACGCTTGCGCCAGTTGATGAGCTTCCAGATGAGATAGTATGTGATCAATTTATTCTTCCAGAATTAACACATGGGAATTATTTTACTGCAGTAAATGGCGGCGGAACTCCTTTGTTTGCCGGTCATGTTATAACAGCAACACAAGTAATTCATATTTACAATCCAGGAATTGGGCCTGACGCATGTCCAGGGTCTAGCAGTTTTAAAATTACTGTAATCGATCCTATGCAAATTGCGCAACCAAATGGATCTTACTGTGACAAATACGTCGTTCCATCAATTATATACGGAGATTTTTATACTCAGCCTAATGGTCAGGGGCAACTTATTGCACAAGGAAGTACAGTGACTACATCTCAAACAATTTATATTTATTATGAGGCAATTGTAGAACCTTACTGTGTTATTTCTCTAAGTTTTGATGTTACTATCGCGCCTTCGCCAATTATAGCTCCTGTTCAGGATGTATTTGATTGCGAAAGTTATACTCTTCCAACACTAAGTGTGGGTGCTTATTATACAGGTACAAACGGAACCGGAATTCAACTTGCAGCAGGAACAGTAATTACTTCAACTCAAAGAATATACATCTACGCTCAAAACATCGACCCAATCATATGCGTTAAGGAAACATCTTTCAAGATTTTTATTGGCGATTTGCAACCTGAAGATGTTGTTCAGTGTGAGCCTTATACACTTCCTATTCTTCCAATAGGATCATATTTTACAGGACCTAATGGAACAGGACAAGCAATAGCTGGAAATACTATTATTTCCACATCTGGTACAATTTATATTTACATCAATAATAATACGCAAGCGTGTGCTGCAGATGTTCAATTTAATGTAACAATTAATCAACCAGCAGTAGATTCACTTCCGAATGTGGCAGTTTGTGGCGGATATACCTTGCCTGCTTTAGTAAATGGAGAATATTATTCTGCCCCTTCCGGCGCAGGAGAGCAGTTATTTGAAGGTGATGTTATCACCAGTACCAGAACAATTTATATTTATGCAGTTCTAGAGGATGGATGTGGCAATCAGTCTCAATTTAAAGTGACAGTAAATGCACCAGCACAACTTGACCCTCGTGCAGATATTGATATATGTAATGCTTATACTCTTACGCCTCTTAGCAATGGTAATTACTATACTGGCCCAGGTGGAACTGGACAACTATTACCTGGAGGAACAATAGTGTATGAATCTCAGACAATTTATATGTTTAGTGCCACAAACACTACTCCATCTTGTACTTCAGAAAGCAGTTTTGAACTTTTTATCTTCTCGGTAGAAGCTGACAGTCTTGGCCCAATAACTGCATGTGACCAATATGTATTACCTGCTCTTACTATTGGTAACTATTATGCAAATCCAGGTGGTCCAAAAACAAATAATGGAATGTTGCACGCTGGACAGATTATCACAGAATCAACAACTTTATATATATTTACAGAAGCTGGAGACCGTATCAGATGTCATGACGAAAATATCGTTGAAATAACTATCAACAAAACTCCGGTTTTAGCGACAATTGCAAATGTTCAAACATGCACCTCTTTCATCTTACCTGCATTGACACTTGGTAATTATTTTACTGCGCCTAATGGTGGTGGAACTCCCCTATTTGCTGGTGATGAAATAACTACAAATCAGGCGATATTTGTGTACGCAGAAACAGCAACTGTTCCTAACTGTACGGACGAAACTAGTTTTACTGTCGAATTGTTTAAAGTAAATTCTTTGCCAGATGTTACAACTTGTGTTAGCTATAGACTACCAACACTTGCTATCGGAAAATACTACACCCAATCTGGCGGCAACGGTACGCAGATTCCTGCAGGCACCTCAATTACAGAAAGTGGAACCTATTATATTTACGCTGTTTCACATTTTGCGTCAGGATGCTCAGACGAGACTGATTTTGTTGTAACAATTGTTCCGCAACCTAAAGCATTTACTGTTCCTACAGCGATGACTTCAGCTTGTGACGAAGACGGCACAAATGACGGAGTTTTCAATTTTGATCTTACTGCACTTGCTGCTACAGTACTTGGCAACCAAACTGGATCTGAATTCACTGTAACATTCCACGAAAGTCTTTTTGATGCAAATCAAAATACAAATGCAGTAACAAGTTCTGCAAAACCAGCAGTCTTTGCACGAGTTAGCAATGCTCTAGCCCCTGATTGTTTTGACACGGTAAAAATTGGAATTTTTATTAAGAAATTGCCGGAACCAACTTTCAAAGACGCATATATATGCATTGATAGCGAAACAGGAAAATTGCTCAGTCCAACGACAATAACTTCAGGACTTCACACAGGTACGCACAGTTTTATCTGGACAAATGCTGCAGGATTAACAGTTGGTACGTCAGCAAATTACATAGCAACCTTGCCAGGTAGTTACACACTTACTTCTACAAGTTCGGTTACGGGATGCTCATCTATTAGAACGGTTACTATAAATCCGTCTGAGCCAGCGACTATAACTTATACTACGAGTGCAGACTTCTCAAATCAGACCTATATCACAGTAACAGCAACAGGAGTTGGTGGCAACTATGAATATCAACTTGATAATGGAGAATTTCAGGATAGCCCAACATTTTATAATGTAAGCGGTGGAGTTCACATCATAACTGTAAGAGATAAAAATGGTTGCGGTGACGCGGCGACTTCAGTTTTAGTGATCCACTTCGTTCCTTATTTTACACCTAATGGTGATGGTGCAAATGACACTTGGAACATTCCAGACTTGCAAGGAGCTAAAAAAGTTTCGATTAGAATTATGGATAGATATGGAAAAATTGTTGCAAATCTTTCACCTACAGGTCCAGGTTGGGATGGTAATTATAATGGTCGCCCCCTTCCATCTACAGATTATTGGTTTGTAGTTTCATACGAGTTAAGACAAGAGATGAAAGAATATAGAGCACACTTCTCTCTTAAACGATAGTGTTATTTAATCTGATTAATTTTTAATTTTCAACAATAAAGCCTCAGTCATTTGAGGCTTTTTGTATATAATAATTTTCAGATATTTTATTGTTTGCTCGGTTTATTAGCCGTGATAGTAGCGCACCCCAACAAAGTGATTTGGCCAAATAAATGCATCAGAGAGTAGAACTATTTTTTCTAACATAAAAGAGCGACCAACGGAGCTATCAAGTTTTATGGCAATAGAATAAAGACCAGCCACGAGAAATTGTAATGTATAGCGCGAATGGATTCAAATGTCAAATAGTGAAATAATAACGATGAGTTTTATTTGGGCGTGTCCCTGTGGGCCGGGCTTTTCGCTCCCAATCTTTATCGTAGCTTTTGCTTCGCAAAGCCACAACAAAGGATTTCCGCTACAATCCCTCACGCAAAAAACGTTGACAGCGAAAATTATTTTTGAAAATAAATGAAAAAATCTGTAACAATTTCAACGTTTGATTGTCTAGTGTGATAATGCATTCAAAACAATAAATCGAAGGAGAGTGCGACTCTAACAATAATCTAATAATCATGAAAATCAAATTAGCATTAATGCTCTTGATAGGTCTAATTTTTTCTGCATCGGCACAGACTGGATCTGTTAATGGAAAAGTACTGGACAAAAGCCAAAACTTGGCAGTACCGTACGTCACTGTAACTGTAAAAACATCGGAAAAAGTAGTAACCGGCGGTCTCACTGACGATAAAGGACTTTTTGACATTAAAAATATCCCATTTGGAACCTATACTCTCGAACTGCAGTTTATGGGTTACAAAAAGATAAATATGCCGATAACAATTGGCGCATCAAAATCTATTTTATCGCTCGGAACCTTGAAACTTGATGAGGATTCGGTACAATTGGAAGGTTTGACTGTTGTTGCTGAATATTCGACTACCGAGCAGAAGATCGACAGAAAGGTTATCAATGTGGGTCGTGATTTGACCACTGCAGGCGCGACAGCATCTGAAATTATGTCGAACATACCATCTGTAAACGTAGATCAAGACGGAAAAATTTCGCTACGTGGAAATGAGAACGTTCGAATTCTTGTAGATGGTCGTCCTACAACTATTGAGGCATCTCAACTGCTAAAACAGATTCCGTCGGCGTCGATAAAAAGTATCGAACTGATTACCAATCCAAGTGCCAAATACAATCCCGAAGGAATGTCAGGAATTATTAATATTATTCTGCACAAGAATTCAAATAACGGATTTAATGCTTCGATAAATGCTGGAATCACGCTTGCTGATGAACCAAAATTCAGTAATTCAATCAATATGAATTACAGAACTGGGAAAGTAAATTTCTTTTCTACTTTGGGAAGTAATTTCGGAAAAAGAATAAATCAAGGTACGACTAGAAGATTGGATGAGAATTCAATTCAATTATTTGATATTGTGAACGACAATGAATCTCAACTTGTAAAATTTGGTATGGATTATTACATAAATGATCTCAACACAATTTCTATCTACACCAACCAAAATTTCGGCACGGGTGACGGGAATTTTGATGTTGCTTTATCATACCCCGATGCGATTCGGAATCTGAATCAATTATCTATTTACAAAGCAAAAACTCAGGATGCTGCTTATAATTTAGCTTTCAAACATCTGACAAAAAACGAAGGTGAAGTTCTGGATTTTGAAGTAAATTACAATAAAACTACTCAAGAAAGCGACTCTTACTACAACACTTTTTATGCAAATCCAGAAATTGACAATAGTGGCTACACCGAAGATAAAATGGATGATAACAAAAGTTTTACTGCAAATCTTGATTATCAAAAACCATTAAACGAAAAAACAAAATTAGAACTTGGTGCTGAAGCGAGAGTTTTAAAGACTGATAATGATTACAGATCTACAACAGCATCTATTGCAGATGCAAATTATATGTATGATTTAAATATTTATTCGGCTTATGCAACTTTTGGTCAACGCTTCAAAAAAATCTCGTACCAATTAGGAGCGCGAGTTGAAATGTATGATGTGGAGGCGACACTTAACGGCGAAGTCGCACACAAAGATGATTATATTACCTTATATCCTTCGGCTTCTATGACGTACGCATTGTCTGAAAAAGATCAGTTTCAATTGAGTTATAGTCGTCGCGTAGATCGTCCTTCTATTAATCAGACGAAACCAATTAGAGAATTTAGTACACCTAAAGTTACTAGTATTGGAAATCCATTATTGGATCCTCAATTTACGAATTCAATTGAGATCAATTATACAAGAACCCTTAAAAAAGGTTCTATTTCAGGGGGAGTTTTTGTTCGTGACATCAATGACGAAATCAACAGAATTATCTATCCTGACCCAGAAAATGTGGATATGCAAATTATGACTTATGATAATTTTGCTGATAATACTGCTTATGGTTTTGAACTTTCGGCAAATTATAAATTGACAAAATGGTGGGATATTCAGCCAGCGATAGATTTCTCTAGTATTTCGCAAAGAGGATTGGTTTCTGTCTTTAACAACGACAACACTGCATTTGAATTCGAGGAAAGAAATGTAGATGTTACGGCTTTCAATGCGAGATTGAACAGTAATTTTAGAGCTTCAAAAAATTTAAAATTCTTATTATTTGGATTTTATAGAGGTGCAGTAGATGGAATTCAGTTTAATAGCAAGGAAATGTACAAGATAGATTCTGGAGCGAGCTATTCATTTATGGATAATAAAGCTTCGATCAGTGTACGTTTTAATGATATGTTTGACACTATGAAATATGCTTACAAATCAGATAACCCTTATCCCCAAACGGGAGAATTTCGTTGGGAAAGTAGAACAGTTTATGTAGGATTCAATTACCGTTTCGGATCTGGAAAAAGTAAATCTCTAGAGCGTAAGCGTCGTGAAAATAATGTAAAAGAAGCACAAGACGGAATGTTCTAGTGGGTTCTTAATAACAAAAAAAATCCCGATAACTAATTTATCGGGATTTTTATTTTTAAGTAAAACCTAATCTACCATTTGATAATGACACTTCCCCAAGTGAATCCACTTCCAAAAGCTGCTAAAATTACTGTGTCTCCAGATTTTATTCTTCCTTCTTCCCAAGCTTCTGTAAGTGCTATCGGAATAGATGCTGCCGTAGTGTTTCCGTACTTTTGAATGTTATTAAAAACTTGATCATCATTCAATTTAAATTTTTGCTGAATGAACTGCGAAATTCTAAGGTTTGCTTGATGAGGTATTAACATATCAATGTCGGAAATTTTAAGATTATTTTTTTGCAATCCTTCCATAATTACTTCTGAAAAACGCACGACCGCATTTTTGAAAACAAACTGCCCGTTCATATAAGGAAAGTACGATTCGTCATTTGGATCGTTATCTTCTAGAATATCAGAAACCCAACGACCACCCATTCCTGGGGCTTTTAAAACTAATTCTTCCGCGTGCACTCCTTCTGAATGCAAGTGCGTGGAAAGAATCCCTTTTGATAAATCTTCTTCTCTTGACAATACCGCCGCCCCTGCTCCATCACCAAAAATTACCGAAACTCCGCGCCCACGAGATGTCATATCCAATCCTGACGAATGAACTTCAGATCCAATAACGAGAATGTTTTTATACATTCCAGTCTTTATATATTGGTCGGCTACAGAAATTGCATAAATAAAGCCAGAACACTGATTACGAACATCCAATGCTCCTACAGTTCGCAAGCCTAAATCTCTCTGAACCAAAACTCCGGGCCCAGGGAAATAATAGTCAGGACTTAAGGTAGCAAAAATCACAAAATCAATATCTTCAGGCGCAACATCAGCCCGCTCCATCGCGATTTTTGCAGCTTGCACTCCCATACTTGTTGTAGTATCTTCGCCTTTTTTAATAAATCTACGCTCTTTAATTCCGGTTCTTTCCTGAATCCACGCATCATTAGTATCCATTATCTTAGACAAGTCATCATTAGTTACAACATTGTCTGGAACGTAGAAGCCTAGCCCCGATATTTTTGAATTGTACATAGTTCTGTCTGTGATTAAATTATTAACAAAGCACAAGTTACTATAAATTAAATAATCTAAAACAGTCAGTAATAAAAAAAGCTGCTCCTTTTGGGAACAGCTTTTAAAAATCGAAATGAAGAAATATTAATTATTTGCTTCTTTTTCTGCGTCTTCTTTCATTTTCTGATTTGCAGTAATCGCAAATTCAACACGACGGTTTTCGCTTCTACCTGCTTCAGTATCATTTGAAGAAACTGGATCAGCAATTCCCATTCCGTCCGTAGTAAATCTTGACGAAGAAACACCTTTAGAAACTAAGTAAGATCTTACTGCAGAAGCTCTCTCACCAGAAAGTTTTAAATTATATTCTGCTTTACCTGTATTATCTGTATAACCGTATATAACGATATCAGTATCTGCATACTCTTTAAAAACTGGAATAAGTTTGTCAAGATTCGCTTTTGCAGTAGAAGTTAAAGATGATTTGTTAGTGTCAAAACGAACAGCATTTTCTTTAAGAGTCAATTTAATTCCTTCACCAAGTCTTTCAACTTCAGCACCAGGAACCGCATTATCAATTTCTCTCGCTTGTTTGTCCATCTTATTTCCAATTACACCACCCGCAACACCACCGATAACGCCTCCAAGAACTGCTCCAAGAGCACCTTTCCCACCTTTACCTACGTTGTTACCCAAAACTCCACCTAGTATTGCACCACCCGCTGCACCAGCTGCTGCACCTCTTTGAGTTTGGTTTGTATTTTTTATTGCTTCACAACTTGTTAATAGCATTCCGAAAAGGAACATTATAGCAAGTGAATAAACTGACATTTTTTTCATAATAATAATTTTTTTAGTTATTTAATAATTGTTTGGTAGTCTTGGATATTTATTGCTTTTGAAAGTTGTAAACTACTTCAGTAGTTTTACCACCTATCATAACTCTATCAATTAGTTGGAATGAATTTTCACTCATAGCGCCCATGTCTAATACGTATCCATCACGAACTTTTTTCGCTTTCATCCCTGCGTCAAGAACTTTAAGAACGAATTGTCCTTCTTTATTTACGAACCATGAAATTGGAGAACTAAACGACGGACAAGATGCTGACACATTATTAAGCATCATTTCACCTTTGTTATTATTAGATACAAATTTCCAAGTACTACCCTCGAAGCATTTTGAATCTGCAATTTCAAAAGAATTTACAGTCATCACTTCTGATCCAGTAAAATCTACTGAACTGATTGTCCAATTTCCTTTCATCATTCTTTCTACTTTATTATCAACTTTACTGTTGGTAACAGACTTCGACTTGCAAGAATACAGCAAAACTGTAAACACGCATAACATAATTAATTTTTTCATTTTTGGCTTTTTTTTGAATTAGTAAAAACAAATATACAAATGCCACGTGAATTATGTTAAAATTTGCGTAGTAATTAAATCAAAATTAACAGAAAGCGCCATTTTGTCAGAAGAATTGAAATTGGTCTTTAATTTGAAAGAAAAGGCTTGAACCATTTAAAATAAAGCAATTATGACGACTGGAAAAATCAATGTTTCGGTAGAGAATATATTTCCTCTTATCAAGAAATTTTTATATAGCGATCACGAAATTTTTTTACGAGAATTAGTCTCGAATGCCACAGATGCAACCTTAAAGTTGAAACACCTTACTAGTATTGGCGAAGCTAAAACTGAATATGGCAATCCAGTTATTGAAGTAAAAATTGATAAAGAAGGAAAAAAACTCCATATTATCGATCAAGGAATAGGAATGACTGCGGATGAAGTAGAAAAATATATCAACCAAGTTGCCTTTTCTGGAGCCGAAGAATTCTTAGACAAATACAAAGACTCTGCAAAAGATTCAGGTATAATCGGACATTTTGGCTTAGGTTTTTATTCTGCATTTATGGTAGCAGAAAAAGTAGAAATTATTACCAAATCCTACAAAGATGAGCCAGCTGCACATTGGACGTGTGATGGTAGCCCAGAATTTACTTTAGAAGCTTCTGATAAAACTACAAGAGGATCTGAAATCATTCTGCATATTGCTGAAGACTCTCTAGAATTCCTTGAAGAAAACAGAATCAGTGAACTCCTTAATAAGTACAACAAATTTATGCCAGTGCCAATTAAATTTGGTACGCGCACAGAAAAAATTGAACAGAAAAAAGGAGAAGAGGTTTCTGATGAAGATAAAGATGAAGCTTTCAAAACTGTCGAAGTTGACAATATAATCAACAATCCAAATCCAGCTTGGACAAAACAGCCAAGTGAACTATCTGACGAAGACTACAAAAGTTTTTATAGAGAATTATATCCATCACAGTTTGAAGATCCATTATTCCACATTCACTTAAATGTTGATTATCCTTTTAATTTAACTGGTATTTTATACTTCCCAAAATTAGGATCTGACCTTCAAATTCAGAAAGATAAAATTCAGTTGTATCAAAATCAAGTTTATGTTACCGATAATGTAGAAGGAATTGTTCCTGAGTTTTTGACAATGCTGAAAGGTGTTATCGACTCTCCAGACATTCCGTTGAATGTTTCTCGTTCGTATTTACAATCTGACGGAGCGGTTAAGAAAATTTCAAATTATATTACTCGTAAAGTAGCCGATAAATTAAAATCTCTTTTTACAGAAAATCGTGAAGACTTTGAAAAAAAATGGAATGACATCAAAATTGTTCTTGAATACGGAATGCTTTCTGAACCTAAATTCTATGAAAAAGCGGGAGCATTCACTTTGTATCCTACAGTAGACGGAGAATATTTCACACTTGATGAGTTGAAGGAAAATCTAAAAGATAATCAGACCGACAAAGACGGAAAACTGACACTTCTTTACGCAGGAAATAAAGATGCACAACATAGCTATATTGCTGCTGCACAAGATAAAGGATATAAAGTGCTTTTATTAGATTCACCAATTATTTCGCATTTAATGCAGAAGTTAGAGTCTGACAATGAAAACTTAGTATTTGTACGTGTAGATTCCGATCATATCGAAAACTTAATCAAGAAAGACGACAATACAGTTTCTAAACTTTCTGAAGATGAGCAAACGAAACTGAAAGAAGTTGTGGAGCTACTTGTGCCAAAAACCACTTACAGCGTTCAGCTTGAAGCATTAGACAGTAACTCATCTCCATTTATTATCACTCAGCCAGAATTTATGCGCCGAATGAAAGAAATGAGTCAGAGTGGTGGCGGTGGCGGAATGTTTGGGATGGGCAATATGCCGGAAATGTATAATCTTGTGATTAATACAAACTCCGACCTAGCGACTGGAATTTTAAATACAGAAGATAAAAATCAGCAAGAACATCTTGTAAAGCAAGCGCTGGATCTTGCGAAGCTATCTCAAAATCTTCTAAAAGGCGAAGAGCTTACAGCTTTTGTAAAAAGAAGTTTTGATTTAATAAAATAATTTTCGATTACTAAAAAGTGCCTGCAGTCTTTGATTGCGGGCATTTTTTTTTGTGGATATCGTATAAGGTGTTGAACATATTTTGTAATATGCTTTATTTCAAAAACATTTAAATTACACTCTTTAATTTTAAACAAAACTTATTATGAAAAATTATCACACTTATAAAGTATGCATTGATGCTTGTCTTAACTGTGCTGCACTATGTAATCATTGTGCAAACTCTTGTCTACAAGAAGACGACGTGAAAATGATGTCAAAATGTATACAGTTAGACATGGAATGCGCAGCAATGTGTTACGCAGCAGCGCAATTGATGAGTTTAGGAAGTCCGAAAGCAGCTGAAGCTTGTGCTCTTTGTGCAGAATTCTGCGAAGCATGTGCAGCGGAATGCGGTCAGCACCAGCACCAACATTGCCAAGAATGTACAGAAGCATGTAGAGAATGCGCAAGACACTGCCGCAATATGTCAAATGCCGCATAATATTCGAGTTAATTTCGATTCTTTTGATGTAATTTGAAATCTTTATCTTAAATTTGTTTTTAAGCAAAAGCTTCATTTATGCCATTAAATTTCTATACAAAGCAACCTCCTATTTTAATCTCTAAATTTTTGAGATTGAATAGTGCTTTGTTGTACCCCGAAATAAAGGCATTTAGTATTCCAATTCCGTAACGAAAACTTCATAACGGCAACATTTAGCGAAAGCTCATCACACAAATTAGTTTAAAAAATAATAAGCAGCATTTCTGCTTGCTTTTAATTACATCCTTTTTTCAAAAAAAAATAAAATTAAGAATTGAATAATTTAATTATGAATATTATGAAAGATAAACCGATTCCTACTTTGACATTGTCAGATTACACAATATTAAGAGATTTGACAAAAAGTCCACCTGATGCAAAAACAGTCAAAGAAGTTGCGCAACTTTCTAAAGAGTTGGACCGTGCAATTGTTAATAAAGAAGACATCATCGATGCTGACATAGTTCGTATTCAATCGCACGTCGAAATTGAAGACATCGTCGCAAAGCGCAAAATGAAAATTCAAATCGTTCTTCCAACGCAATCCGACATCAAAGTTCAAAAAGTTTCAGTTTTAGCACCACTAAGTATAGCACTTATCGGATTTAAGGCAGGCGATGAAGTAGATTGGGAAATGCCAGCAGGGGTGCGCTCTCTTCGCATTATCTCTGTTACAAACGCAGATAGGACGTAAAAAGTCTCAATAAAAAACACCTTATTTTTAAGGTGTTTTTTTTGCCCAAATTTTAAATATCAAGAAGCCACACCTTACAATCCAAAACGTGAGTACTACAACATCAAAAAATAATATATTACACGGGGTTTTTCTAGTTGCACTAGGAGCAACAAGCTATGGAATGCTAGCCACTTTCGTTAAGCTGGCGTATATGGAAAACTACACCACCGCCGAAGTTTTGACAGCACAATTCACATTAGGACTTATTGGTTTAATCCTTATCAATTTTTGGACAAAATCGAGAAATAGGTCAGCAGTTGTAAAAGCTACTAAAAAAGATATTGGGCAACTCCTGATTGCAGGAACTTCAACTGGATTTACAGGTATATTCTACTATATGGCTGTAAAACTTGATATTCCAGTTTCTATCTGCATCGTCCTATTAATGCAAACAGTATGGATGGGAGTATTATTAGAAATGATTTTGACAAAACAATTTCCGTCCAAGCGTAAAGTTACCTCAGTAATTATCGTACTTATTGGAACAGCCTTAGCAACTAATCTTATTAATGCTGACTCCAACCTAAATATTCTCGGCTTAGGTTCAGGGCTACTTGCAGCAATGTCATTTACAGCTACAATGTTTACCGCAAACAGTATCGCGCTGCACATATCATCGGCGCAAAGAAGTTTATATATGCTAGTTGGAGGCTCAATTATGGTCGCAATATTTGCAATCATTACGCAGGATCGACCATTCAATTTCGAAATATTCATAAAGTGGGGAATCATACTTTCACTCTTCGGTACTATAATACCTCCATTACTACTTACTGCAGGTTTTCCAAAAACAGGAATAGGCCTAGGAAGCATTGTTTCTTCTCTAGAGTTGCCAGTTTCTGTTCTGATGGCATATTTTATTCTTAATGAATCAGTTGTTCTTCTGCAGTGGTTTGGAATCTTAATAATTTTGGCCGCAATCGTAATTATGAATATAGGGTTACTAAATTTCAGAAAAAAATAAATAAAAGAATTTGCAGCATTTTCAATATCTTAGCAACGATGCGTAAATAATAAACTTATGACTTCCTTACCATGGCATTTATATTTGATGGCAGCTTTGTATCTTCTTGCTGGATTAAATCATTTCAGAAATCCAAAAATGTATGTCAAAATCATTCCGAAGTTTTTTCCCAACCCAAGAATATTAAACATAATTAGCGGCCTTGCAGAAATAGCTCTCGCGGTTGGTTTGTGCATACCGGCGCTTACACATTACTCTGCTATCGGAATCATTCTTCTATTAGTAGCTGTTTTCCCCGCAAATCTTTATATGCTATTAAACAAAAAAGCGTCGTTTGGACTTCCCAAGTGGCTGTTAATGTTGAGGATACCACTGCAATTCATTCTAATTTATTGGGCATATTATTACACCAATTATATTTAAGTATTAAATCCAGGAATAATTTGCACTATAAAACTTACAATGCTCTTTAAGTTCAAATCAATAAAGCAAAAGTTACAGAATTTAATAAAAATATTTGCGATTTGTTTCAAAAGTTCAATAATTTCATTAATATTGACTTATATTAACGAATCAAGTTTTATCAAAACTAATTAGAATTTAATGAAAAAAAGTAATCGTTCGGAATTGAATTTTGAACAAACAGAACGTCTTATTACGATGGCACTTGAAGAAAGAAAGCCATTCGAAGCTATCAAAGAAGAATTTGGTACTTCGGAAAAGGAGGTTTTAGAAATCATGAAGAAACGGCTTCCAAAAGAAAAGTTTGAACTTTGGCGTACAAAAGCCAATTCAAGTAAACCTAAGCCAAAGCCGATGGTTATCGATGATTTCGACGAGGACTTGGACGGCAAATATTATATGAAAAACAAGATTGATTAGATACAAGCTCCTGTAAACACAGGAGCTTTTTTTATGATAGAAATTAAGTTCAGAAAGATTGTATATTAAAAATAACCTCGAAAATATTCTAAATAATACACCTACAAACACTCGCAGAACTCAATTTTTTTGTCTTATTTTGCCAAAAATATTTTCCATGAAAAAAGTATGTATGGCTTTATTTACATTAGCCATTTTGGCCAGCTGTTCAACCAAAGAGCAAACAAAAGATCTAACCCTGACTGGAACAATTAAGGGACTTAAAAGCGGTACAATTTATATTCAAAAATATCAAGATACTAGTTTAGTAGTTCTTGACAGCATCAAAATTGACGGCAACTCTTCTTTTGAAAGCCAATTGGATCTTGCCGAGCCAGAAATGCTATATATAGTTTTAGACCGTGGGGTTACTACAACTATTGACAATAGTCTATTAGTTTTTGCTGAAGCTGGAAAGATTGACGTTCAAACTGATTTAAAACATTTTTATGCAAGTTCAAAGGTAACTGGCTCTAAAAATCATGACTTATATACAAATTATTTAAAAATGGATAATAAATATAAAGATCAACTTCACGAGTTAGTTCAGATCGATATGAATAATTTCAAGGATGGTAAAGAAACAAATACTCCTGAAATTATAGAAAAAAGAAACTTGATTTTAAAGAAAAAGTATCTTGCTGCGATTAATTTTGCAATCAATCATAAAGATTATGAAGTTGCACCTTTTATCGCGCTTTCTGAAATTAGCGATGCCAACGTGAAGTATTTAGATACTATAAAAAAGGCTTTAACTCCGAAAGTTTCAGCTTCGAAATACGGAAAGATGTTAGGTGATTTCATCGAAATGCGTAAAGAAGACGAAGCCATAGCGAAATAAGCGGTTAAAATCCCAATCGAAAACT
Source organism: Flavobacteriales bacterium (assembly GCA_038243675.1). GTDB lineage: Bacteria > Bacteroidota > Bacteroidia > Flavobacteriales > Flavobacteriaceae > Flavobacterium. The sequence goes on along the minus strand of JBBSQV010000016.1, from coordinate 1,670 downwards.
ATTACTATTTTAGTCTATTTTTTTTATATTTGACATTTTAGAATTATTTGTGCGAGCCCTTTCGCCAAACCAATCTTACAGAATAGAATTAAGCATATGGCTCAGGCGGGACTATTCGTTCCCAATCTTTCTTGTAGCTTTTGCTCTGCAAAGCCAAAAGAAACGATTTCCACTACAAACTAAGTTCAGCGAATTCCTATATAAAATATTATCCAATGAGATCATCGCGCTCGCAAATGACTTCGTTGGATCAGATATTTTTATCGATCTAGTTAGTCACAAAATTCTCTACATTGCAGGAGCGCCCCCGATGCTCGGCATTTTTATAGCTCGCTCTTTAGCAAGATCTGTAAAAACCCACTTCAAAACCATTTTGCACTATTTCAAAAACTTAGTGAGAATGCTTCTGCTGAGTTATTCAATGCAAAAATTACCAGTTTAGAACGAATTTTGAGGTGTAAGAAAGGTGAATGTTTTCCTCGCCACAACTAAATTATATGCGTAAGATGTGTTCCTCCTCAACAATATTCCTTGATCCTGAGAATATACAAGTATGTTATAGTATTAAATTCTAATAAATTAAAAACAAAAGTATTGCGTTGCTTTAGCTTCGGATTAAGATGTAGCGGAGAAGTCCCCTAGGGACGATGTTATTTAGTCCGCTGCTTTAGCTAATTCGAATATGCAGTAAGTCCCACTGGGACGATCTTATTGTAGCCCGTTGCTTTAGCTGCGGATAAATAAAAATTCGAAAATGCAGGAAGTCCCATAAGAACGATTTTATTGTAACACGCTGCTTTAGCTGCGGGTAAATAGAATTCGAATATGAAGAAAGTCCCATAAGGACGATATTATAGTAGCCCGCTGCTTTAGCTGCGGGTAAATAAGAGTTCGAATATGCTGTAAGTCCTATGGGGCGATCTTATTGTAGCCCGTTGCTTTAGCTGCGGATAAATAAGAATTCGAAAATGCAGGAAGTCCCATAAGAACGATTTTATTGTAGCCCGTTGATTTAGCTGCGGCTAAATGAAAATCTGAATATGCAGAAAGTCCCGTAGGGACGATGTTATTGTAGCCCGCTGCTTTAGCTGCGGGTAAATAAGAATTTGAATGTGCAGAAAGTCCCATAGGGACGATGTTATAAAGACGCATTAATTACTCAATAAGATTTTTATATTTTTTTAATGTTACCTAAGCCATTGCTCACAATAAGACTCTATTCAAAACATTTATTGCGAGTTTTATTGTATCCTTTTAATATATTATTAACGTCGTGTTCCCCATCTATCGCTTTATATGGGCCGTCCCGATGGGACTTATTTTTTCCGTTCATTTCTTTAGCCCGCAGTTGAAACTGCGGGCTAAAATAAATTCGTCCCGATGGGACTGAACAATCCTATTTCTTATAAAAATAGTTATAAAACAAAATAGCTTAATCCTGCGATTAGGCTTTTTCAAAAGAAAGACCGCGATTTCTCGCCCTTTCTTACATAACTGCATTTTCTTTACCACTAATTTTTATAAAAATAAATATAAAACAAAAAAGCCTAATCTTGCGATTAGGCTTTTTCAAAAGAAAGGCGACGACATACTCTCCCACATAACTGCAGTACCATCTGCGCAGGCGGGCTTAACTACTCTGTTCGGGATGGGAAGAGGTGAGCCCCGCC
>JBBSQV010000015.1:0-34368 GCA_038243675.1 Flavobacteriales bacterium | reverse complement strand
GCTTCTGCCAACATTTTTTCTCCTGCTTCGATTGCTTCTTCGATGGTACCTTTAAGGTTGAAAGCAGATTCTGGCAAGTGGTCAAGTTCTCCATCAATGATCATATTAAATCCTTTGATGGTATCTTTAATGTCTACAAGAACTCCTTTTAATCCTGTAAATTGCTCTGCAACGTGAAACGGCTGAGACAAGAAACGTTGTACACGACGTGCTCTAGATACTGCAAGTTTGTCTTCTTCTGACAATTCTTCCAATCCTAGAATCGCGATGATATCTTGAAGTTGTTTGTATTTTTGTAGAATTTCTTTTACTCTTTGCGCACAGTCGTAGTGCTCATTTCCTAAAATTTCTGGCGTAAGGATTCTAGAAGTTGAATCTAGAGGATCTACCGCTGGGTAAATTCCAAGCTCCGCAATTTTACGAGACAAAACAGTTGTTGCATCAAGGTGGGCAAATGTAGTTGCTGGTGCCGGGTCAGTTAAATCATCCGCAGGAACGTAAACCGCCTGTACTGATGTAATTGATCCTTTGTTTGTAGAAGTAATACGCTCTTGCATCGCACCCATTTCTGTTGCCAATGTTGGTTGGTATCCTACTGCAGATGGCATACGACCTAAAAGTGCCGAAACCTCTGATCCTGCTTGTGTAAAACGGAAGATATTGTCAACAAAAAACAAAACGTCTTTTCCTTGATCTGTTCCTGCTCCATCACGGAAATATTCAGCAATAGAAAGTCCAGAAAGTGCTACACGAGCACGAGCTCCTGGTGGCTCATTCATTTGACCGAAAACGAAAGTAGCTTTTGACTCTCTCATTCCTGGCATATCTACTTTAGACAAATCCCATCCTCCATTTTCCATAGAGTGCATAAATTCGTCACCGTATTTTATAATTCCAGACTCAAGCATCTCACGCAACAAATCGTTTCCTTCACGTGTTCTTTCACCTACTCCTGCGAATACAGAAAGTCCACCGTGTCCTTTTGCGATATTGTTAATCAATTCTTGAATCAATACTGTTTTTCCAACTCCTGCTCCACCAAATAATCCAATTTTTCCCCCTTTTGAGTAAGGCTCAATAAGGTCAATTACTTTAATTCCAGTAAATAATACTTCAGATGAAGTAGATAGATCCTCGAATTTTGGTGCTTGACGGTGAATTGACATTCCGTTGTCTCCAGTTTTAGGCAAATCACCCAATCCGTCGATAGCGTCACCAATTACGTTGAACAAACGTCCGTAAACGTCTGGTCCAATTGGCATTTTAATAGGATTTCCTGTTCCTACAACTTCCCATCCACGGCTCAAACCATCTGTAGAGTCCATAGAAATGGTACGTACTGTGTTTTCTCCAATGTGAGATTGTACTTCAAGAATCAATAATGTTCCATCTTTTTTTGTGATTTCTAATGAATCATAAATTTTTGGAAGTTCAACATCTTTACCGTTGAAAACTACATCGACAACTGGCCCGATGATTTGTGCAACTTTTCCTATTACTTTTGACATTGCTTATGTATTTATTAAATAGCGTTTTAGGTTTGTTTGAAAATTCCGAATCGAGCAAATTAAGATGCTAGAGTACGGTTTAAGAGAATGATAAGAATTTTCAGTTGCACATAAGTGCACCTGAGAATTAAGACTAACCTCCTTTTTCAGAGCGCAAAGGTAATTTTTTTTAAATAAACAATCAATATATAATCAATATAAAAACGCAAAAGATGCAGAATCAATTATTAAGGTGGAAATTGGGGAATGGGGATTAGGGAATGGGGATTGAAAGTTGGGATTTAAGATTCGACATACAAGGTTATTGATTCGCAACTTAGGACATAAGTTACTTATTACATTTTACAATCTTTACCATAGACCTTATTACATTATACAATTTTTACAACATATGTAATACAGTTTTACAATGTACAATTTACAAGAACTTTTTGGTAGCTAATCCCGCTATACAATCCGGCATCGGCATTTGCCGGAGCAGATGTCGGTCAAGGAGCTTCCTTTGGTCGCACTTGCCCGCCGCTGCTCCAAAAAGATAAATTCCAAAGCCGGGATTTGCTTCGCCAGTTCGATTCGCTCGGGTTCACTACTATCGGGGCTGAAGACTTGTGGTTAAAGGGGGATTGCGTCTTTGATTGTGGATTATATATTGGTAGTGAAATTCCATTTATGAATATTGAGAAGCGAATCTATAATGGATAATTGAAAGCACAATTTCTTTATGTCGTGGCTATCTCAAATCTGAAAAATACTGTCTTTAAAATCTGCAATATTGTCATTAATATAAATCAAAAAACCACCGTGAATATCGGTGGTTTTCGAACAAAAAAACAAATCTAAAACAATCATATTATAAATTCTCAGGATATAATGTTGAATAATTTCCAATATCCACACCTCTTAAAGTTGAACCATATTGAGCATTAATTGCTTCGGCAAATTTATTAGCTAAATATGCATAACCTCTGGCTCCTGGATGAACGCCATCAAGAGAAAACGCTCCTCCTGTGACATAAGTAGCAGTAAGATTGTAGTTGCCGTAGTTCAATCCGCTAGTATAAAGCTTTGACAAAATTGCATTCGCATCTACAAAAGCTAGATTTTTTTCCAACGCAATCGCTTTGATAATTGTGTTATAAGAATCCACAGCTATTTTTACTTCAGCAACCTCATCTTTAGACAACACCCAATTGTCAGCTAACGGCACCGAGACACCATTGATAAGTGCTGGATTTCCTCCAACTGTAGTTCCGATAAAAGTACGCGCAGTCAAGATAATCAAATCATCTTTTGTTGCTTGTCTGTACGAGGGAATTCCAAAAGCACTAAGATCTGTAAGATAGCTGTCTTCCATTACAACCGCATTTTGACCTGCGGCAAAAACGATTTTTCTTCTTGCTGCTTCGTCAGCGGTAATTGCTCCCAATCCAACTGCTTGCTGAAGTCCGCCGTTGTATTGTGCGTAGCCTGCATTTAGTTGAGTAGCATTTGCTTCAGGCAGCGGAACAGCATTATAAGGTACAGTTCTAAAATACGGAATAGAAGTTACATAGGGAATATTAGCAACAACTCCTTTTGCTTGCCCTGATCCAATTAGACCATTTACTAGTGCGCTATAAACTGACCCGAAAACTTGAGGGTCTGTAATATCGTTTCCGCCATAAGTAGCAGGATCTTGGTTCCCCAACTGATTTGTTCCTGATCCTCCGGAAGTCGCATAACTCAATACGTCGTTGTTACCAATCCAAAGAGAGAAAAACGTTGGTGCCTGCATCATTGCATCTCCTAAGACAGTTGCAGCATTAGAAGAGGAAAATCTGGCAAAGTAAGGATTCGCTTGTCCTGAAGGCACGCCCGCTGGATTACCATATCCTGGAGCAACAAAATGAAAGATCTTAGCTCCTGGAATGCCCATATTATTAAAAGCTCCTGTCAGTTTTTGTGTGACTTCATTTTGAGGCGTACCTGACACATTCTCAGGTCCAACACCATTAAAAAATAATCTTGTCGGCTGAATAACATTTCCTGCGAACAAAAGCCCACCAAGATTATCATCCCCTAAGTACGGAGTTCTAAATTCGCCTCCCCCTACTTCTGCAAATTGCTGAGCAAGAATATTTGGATAGGAATTTTGTTGTCCTGCTTTAAAAAGTGCATTGTCGCTGTAACCAGCAGTTAATGAATTTCCCACAGCAACAAATTTCGAAAAGTCGGCAGATCCTGCAGTTAGTGGCGCTAATTGCACCACATCATCTTCAAGATCATTATTATCGCACGCTACAAATGCTAATGAAACAAATAGTAGCCATTTAAAATTTTTTATCATTTGATAAGTTTTAAAGATCTAATTAATTAAGGATTGATTGTAATAGATGCAAACCATTGTTGTCCGATTGCACCAGCACCAATAACTTGAGTATAGTCTTCTCCAAATAAATTGGCTGCTCCTAGTTTAAGTACTGATTTCAATTTTGGGAAAGCGTAATTAACCTGAGCATCAAGAACTGTATTTTCTTTGATGATACCATCACCAAAGCTTGATTGCCATAAGTAGGTATCATTCCATCTCACATTAAGATTAAAACCAAAGTTTGTAAACAATTTAGAATTTCCTAAAGATGCTTTAATTCTATGTTTCGGCGTATTAAAGGCAGGTACGAAGCTTGGGTTTTTCTCTACATCAAAATCAAAGTCAGCGAAATTATAACTAATGCCAGCTTCAAAATCTGCATATACTTTTTTGTTAAGTCCTACTCCAACTCCTACAGATGTAACTTCTGTTTGAGAATTTGTATAAACTTGGTACACACGACGGTCACCATTTGCAAGTGCTGCGTAGGTAAGTTGAGTCGCAGGATTTGTCATATCTGTTCCTACTGTTCCATAATATGGAGAAATAACTCTAGATGTATTCAAGAAATCGTTGTAGATATTGTAGTAACCATTGATATCAATAGAAAGGTCATTTTCCAATACTGAACGATATCCTAATTCAAAAGCTTGTACACGTTCTGGTTTTACCAATCCGTTGTTTGCCACTTGTAGATCTCCTGGGTTTTGAGTAACTCCAAATTTAGTTGCAGAAACTAGTGTATAAGCATTGTTGTAAGCGTTAAGACCATTCATAACAACAGTTGCACCAACACCAGGTAAATTCTGTCCGTTTGCACTAACGTTTTGAGTTTCCACAAATCTCGTTAAGTTTTCTGGAGCCGATCCAATTAATGCAAATGGTCCAAGGTCAAGACCGATGTACTGATCTTGAGTAGTTGGATTTCTAAAACCTGTTTGGTACGAAATTCTAAAATTATGTCTTTTTTGAGCCCCAGCACCATATACAAATGCTAAACGTGGCGAATAAGATCCGTCAAAGTTTTCGCTTTTATCGTAGCGAATAGATCCTGTGAATTTTAATCTTTCCTCTGCAAGGAATTTTTTTGTTACTTGAGTATAAACTCCATATTCGTTGTACTTAATCGGTCCGTCATAATCTGTAAAGATAGAACCACTTGAATTCATCTCATATTGTCTTACAGAACCTCCAACTTGGATTTCAGCAAATTTTACCATCTCCTTGAAGTTGTAGTTTGCATCACCGTGGTAAATTTTTGAATTATCTTGGAATTTAGCTCCTTTAGTTAAATCAGGATTTAAGATAATTTCTGCTAATGCTTTGTCAAATTCCGCAGTACCAGGCATAAATCTTGGACCGCCCGTTGGTGCGTTTGCAAATTGTGGCAAACCTTGCAGACCTCCAGGTAATTGATTGTAGTCAGCATATTGCCTCCCAATTCCTGCAGCTTGCTCTGCTGTAGAACCTAATACCGCACCAGCAAGTTGAAAAGCTGTTGCGTAATTTGTAAACCATTCTTGATCAGATTTCCAAGCTCTATTCACGTTCCATCCAGCAAAACGCATATCATAAGAATCACCTGCATCTTCACCCGTCATATAAGCACGAACAAAGAAGTTGTCATTTTTTATCTCAAACTTCATTTGATTCATAAAAAAGTTTTTCAAGTAGTAACGGTTTGCACCTTGATAGATAGTACTTCCCAATCCTAATTTATACTGAGCTATTAACTCAAGGTTGCTATCAGTAATTGGCTTAAAGTGTAATGAGAAATCAGCTTTCACACTTTCGATATTGTTATCATTCAAATCTTGTTCTCTGTAACCTGTGCGACTTACTTGACCAACATTTGGAATAAACGTCGTTACCTCATCACCGTAAGTGTTTAATCCATCATAGTTTTGATTCGTCTCTCTAGTACTACCACCTGAAGTGACAGATCTTGAATCATCAGCGATCCATTCTGTAGCTTTTAGAAAAGTAAAGTTTCCTTTTGCAGCCCACTTATCTGTAAATGCAGTAGCAGCTCTAAATCCAAAATCATAATAGTCATTAGTCCCTGCAGCATCCTGAGATGTCTTCCCGTACTTGAAGTAAGTACTTATTCCTTGATACGTAAATGGACTCTTACTATTCATGAATAAAATTCCATTAAAAGCATTTGCTCCATAAAGCGCCGATGATGCACCTGGAAGAAGCTCAACACTTGCTACATCAAGTTCTGAAAGTCCGATAAGATTTCCTAAAATAAAGTTTAAAGCGGGAGATGAATTGTCCATTCCGTCTACTAGCTGCATAAAACGAGTATTTCCTACAGAAGCAAAACCTCTAGTATTCACTGTTTTGAAAGAAAGACTACTGGTATTAAAATGCACTTCTTTCAAATTTTCTAAACCGTCGTAAAAAGTTGCAGCTGTAGTTTCTTTGATATCCTTAATTCCCATTCTTTCGATGGTCACAGGAGATTCAATTATTCGTTCTGGGGTTCTAGAAGCAGAAACTACAATTTCATTTAACTTAGTCGACTCCTCTAGAAGTACAACCGTAATTGGAGTATGATTTGAAACTCTAAAAGTTTGAGTAGTGTATCCGATGCTTGAAACTTCAATTTGAACAGGCAATGGCTTCGGCATGTCCAATTTAAAATTACCGTCATCGTCAGAAACTGTTCCCATAGCTTCTCCTACAATCGTGACATTTACCCCCGGAACGGGCATTTGGCTACCATCTAAAATGGTACCTGTAATTGAATTTTGCGCAAATGCAGTGCCGCAAAGAAACAATGACAACATAAATAAATACATTTTCATTTGGTTTGGTTTTATGGTTAGTTAAAGCCAAAGTACAAATTAATTTATGATTTGAGAATATTTCTATTAAAATATTAATTTAACACTTTTAATTCCATTTTAACAGTGACTGGAAAGATTTAAATTAAATATTTTTTATAATTTATGGATAATAGTTTAATCACAGAATGGGGTAAGCGAAATTAATAATTTATATACGAGAAATATTTCTGAAGATTTTAAGGTTGCAATAATCATTATTTTAACAAAATCTCACAAAAAGCCTAACAATCATTTTTAACAGACTTGCACTTTATGAATTATAATGTGAACTTTACGAAAATTAAAATCATAATATTATGAAAACTAAAATGATTTGCCTTTTTGCAATATTAACCACTATGGTAAGTTGCAACAGCATAAAAAAAAACGATTCTGATAAGACAAAGGACAAAACACAGGTGGACAATGTAATTACCGATAAATACTGGAAATTAGTTACTTTAGAAGGACAGCCTATAACTATGGTAGATGGGCAAGAGAAAGAAGTATCATTTACGCTAAACTCTCACAATAATACTATTACGGGATTTGCAGGGTGTAATAATTTTAATGGTACTTATGAGCTTAAAAGTGGCAATAGGATTAGAATTGGCACGATTGCTACTACTATGAAAGCATGTGATGGAGTTACAAATGAGCACGATTTCCTCCAAGTATTTGATCAAGCAGATAATTATACGATTGTTAATGACGAATTAAGTTTAAATATTGGAAGAAGAGCACCACTAGCAGTTTTCAAAGCAGTTTATATGAACTAATAATTCTCGAGGTTTTATAACATAAAAAAGGGTCTAAATTTAAATTTAGACCCTTTTTACATATTATATGTTTTTGTACTTATTCTACCGTAACTGATTTTGCCAAGTTTCTTGGCTGATCTACATTACATTCTCTCATCACCGCAATGTGGTATGAAAGTAATTGCAATGGTATCGTTGTCAGTAATGGCGAAAGCGCATCTGCAGTATCAGGAACTTCTAATACATAATCAGCAAGATCACGCACTTGAGTGTCACCTTTAGTCACAATAGCAATAACTGTTGCCTTACGCGCTTTAATTTCTTGAATATTACTCACTACTTTGTCATAATGACCTTGCTTAGGCGCAATCACTACAACTGGCATGTGCTCATCAATTAAAGCAATGGGACCATGCTTCATTTCTGCTGCTGGGTAGCCCTCGGCGTGGATATACGAAATCTCTTTAAGTTTTAAAGCTCCTTCCAGTGCTACTGGGAAGTTATAACCTCGACCTAAATAAAGACAATTAGTAGCGTCTTTCATTGCTGCTGCAATAACTTTTGCCTGTTCATTAACCTGAAGACATTCTTGCACTTTAGTTGGTATAGTTTCAAGTTCCTGCAAATAAAGGTGCAATTCTGACTTACTCAAAGTACCTTTTGCCTGAGCAAGTCGCAGAGCAATCATTGTAAGAACAGTGATCTGAGTTGTAAATGCCTTTGTAGACGCTACTCCAATCTCCGGACCTGCATGTGTATAAGCACCAGCATTTGTTTCACGAGATATTGATGACCCTACAACATTACATACTCCAAAGACAAAAGCGTCTCTTGATTTAGCTAATTTGATAGCTGCAAGAGTATCTGCCGTTTCACCAGACTGTGAAATTGCAATGACGATATCTCCTTTATTTATAACTGGATTTCTATATCTAAATTCTGAAGCATATTCTACTTCGACAGGAATTCTTACGAACTCCTCAAAAATGTATTCGGCAACAAGACCAGCATGCCATGAAGTACCACAGGCTATGATAATAATACGCTGCGCTTGAAGGAATTTTTCCAAATTGTCTTCAACACCAGCCATTCTGATAATACCTTGGTCCGCAAGTAAACGTCCTCTATATGTATCTTTTATTACACTTGGTTGTTCATAGATTTCTTTCAACATAAAATGATCGTAACCACTTTTCTCTATTTGCTCAAGATTTAGTTGAAGCTCTTGAACGTATGGATCAACATAAGTATCATCTTTGATTTTACGAATTTTTAATGGTTTATGTAGTCTCACAATTGCCATCTCTTCGTCTTCAAGATAAATAGCATTTGAAGTATACTCAATAAAAGGTGTTGCGTCTGATGCAATAAAAAATTCGTTTTCTCCAATACCAATCGCTAGTGGACTGCCTAAACGGGCAACCACAAGTTCATTAGGCTTGCGCACATCAAAAACAGTAATTGCGTAAGCACCCACTACCTGATTAAGCGCTACTTGAACAGCTTTTCCTAACTTAAGGTTATCTGTTTTCTGAACGTCTTCGATTAAATTTACTAAAACCTCAGTGTCAGTGTCCGAAACGAATTTGTATCCTCTTTTAATCAATTCAATTTTTAGTGGCTCATAATTTTCAATGATCCCATTATGAATTATAGAAAGATTTCCAGAGTTTGAAACGTGAGGATGAGAGTTCACATCATTAGGAACACCGTGAGTAGCCCATCTAGTGTGACCCATTCCAACGGTTCCAGATAGATTTGACTCCTCTGTACATTTTGCCTCAAGATCTGCCACTTTGCCTTTTGTCTTGCAAACGATCATTCCATCTTCATTGTAAACCATAATACCTGCACTGTCGTAACCACGGTATTCTAATCTTTGTAATCCTTTTATAACAATTGGATATGCTTCTCGGTGACCAATATAACCCACAATTCCACACATACGCTTCTAATTTGGTTTTGTATAATAAATTTCTAACTTAACTTTTTTATCCATAGGAACATTTGCAGTATTGCCAAAAAGTACTGTACCTAATGGATTTAATACACTTGCCGTTGGAACTTCTTTTATAAGAGGCGAAATAGCCGTCTTTAATTTTGAATTTACGATAATATCAATCCCTTCTGTAACTACAAGTCCTAAAGGAACGTTTGTAGAGTCAGAGTTTGATTTTATTAAACTTCTGATGTGATTGGTAATTCTCACTTTGTAATATACACCACGACCATCTGCTCCAGATTCTTTTGTAATAATACCTCCGTGAATCTTACGCTTAAATTTAGGATCAGTACTACTTTCAATATTATAATAATCAGAGACTGGTCTTTTATTTTTTAAATCATATAAGTACACTCTATTAGGTTCTGGCGTATTGGCCATTGTCGCTTTGTCAATATAGAATGTAAGACTTGCATCGTTTACCAACCAACCTTTTGTGCGCAAATCCGCCAATTCGTCTGCTACTCCATCATTGTCAGCATCAGATCCAAAAAGGTTTATAACTGCCATAGATCCTTCACCACCATTAAGGTAAATCTTATCGTCCCCAACAGTTGTATTCACATTTACAGTTGTATTTGCGATATAAGTAGCATTGTTTTCATAAGTATAGACGTTCGCTATATTTCCATTAAGTCTAAGTTCTAATGTCTTTTCAACTCTTTCCGTAACTCCACCACTACTACCACCTCCGTCTTGCTTGTAAGTAACTTTTACGACACCTTTTGACACATTTAATAATGCCATAGTTCCATCATTACCCGCGCTAGCTGCTGAACTTGCTTTAAAATATAATCCTCTAAAATACTCTCTAAATAAATTGTTGTTAGCAAGTTTTCCTGCAGCTTGAGGACCAAAGAGTTTGTCTTGGAAAAATTGCTTGTTTAAGTTTAGCTGCATAGCAGGCGTCTCTCTAGTATCCACAATCTCAACTCCATCTTCTACCTTATAAGTGATTATCTCAGCTGGACTGAAAACAAATTCATCATTTTGAGTATTATCAGCATCGTCATTCAAACGAATTGGATTTTTTGCTGCATCAAATTCAGCTGCCTGATTTGAGTAGTACTTTTGACCATCTTGAAATCCAGTTGAAGGATCTAGATCTTTCATATAAAAAGTAGATTCAAAAACTTCAAGCTTAATTTTTGAAGTTCCTTGAATAGAATCTAATTCAAAAACTCTGTTTCCAGTTGTAGCATCTGTTGACTTAAGTGTACTAAAGTATGGGATAGAAAGCTCCACGCTCACTACTTCTGGATTTGCTCCGAAGGTAATGTTCTGCGCAGACAAAGAAATCTGAGTAATTACATTTGCAGTTGCTTTTCCAAAGACAGGACTGTTGTAAATTCCCAATTTATTCAAAGGGAGATTATTGGTAGCAACCGGTCCTATTTTTTGATTGTAAAGCAAGACGCTTGCATCACTATATTTTTCAAAACCAAAATTATCGTCACCGACGATTTCAGAACCAATTTCATTATAATCCTTATCACACGAGACAAATAAGCTTATAGCACAGGCAAAAACAACAGTTTTAAACAAAGAGTTGAAATTCATAAAACAATAGAATAGTTAATTATAGAACGGTATTTTTGTAAAAATCAGTATACGCTTCTGCGAATCTATCTTTCGGCACGAAAGGTAAAAAAGGTTTGCCTGACGATTCTATAAATTTAGTTAAATTTGCGGGCACGTTTTCCGAAGCTATAATTACTGCATCTGAGTTGTTTACCGAAATTTTAATTATATTTTCATAGCTTGGATCTTCAAGTAAAGCAACATCTTCTTTTGCAATTCCATCAAACAATATCTTGTCTATCATCTTTTCATTTAAAGTTCCTTCAAATGATTGTCCATAAACAGAAGTTACAATTTTGGTGTCAGCAAAAAGTGCATCATCTTTATAATAATGTTTTAAGTATAATGGTAACACTCCAGCCATCCAACCGTGAACGTGAATAATATCTGGAACCCAATTTAATTTTTTGACAGTTTCTACTACTCCTTTTGCAAAGAAGATAGCTCGTTCGTCATTATCAGAATACATTTCTCCTTCTTCATTTGTAAAAGTAGCTTTGCGTTTAAAGTACTCGTCATTATCAATAAAGTAAACTTGAATTCTCTCTTTAGGTATAGAAGCCACTTTGATAATTAATGGCATATCTAAGTCATTGACTACTAAATTCATCCCCGAAAGCCTGATAACTTCATGCAACTGGTGTCTTCTCTCATTAATATTCCCATATCTTGGCATAAAGATTCTAATTTGTCCTCCTTGATCGTTAATCATTTTAGGAACGTCATAAGACATTAGAGACACTTCATTCTCAGCCAGATAAGGCACTACTTCCGATGATACGTACAATATCCTCTTATCCTCCATTTGCTTTATATTTTATTATTTGGCGTTAAAAAACACGCAAATTTACGAAAAATTGCTCAGTTATTAACAAAAAACTTAGATTTGCACTCCTTTAAAAAATTATACATGCTGATTTTCAATAAGCAAGCAGACTTAACTGAGCACTTAATGTTGCAAAAAAATAGCTCAATTGGTTTCGTTCCTACAATGGGCGCATTGCATCAGGGCCATTTGACACTTATGAATAGGGCGATGTCTGAAAATGATATTACCGTTGTAAGTATTTTTGTTAATCCCACACAGTTTAACAATGCAGAAGATCTTGCAAAATATCCGCGCACATTGGAACGAGATGTGGAGAAAATTGCACATCTAAGCAAGAAAATTGTAGTATATGCTCCAGAAGTTTCAGATGTATATGGGAATAATACTACATCAGAACATTTTGATTTTGATGGCATAGAAGATCAGATGGAAGGGAAATTTCGCAAAGGTCATTTTGATGGGGTTGGAACAGTATTAAAACGTTTCTTCGAAATTGTAAAACCAACAAATGCCTACTTTGGTGAAAAGGATTTTCAACAATTGGCAATAGTTAAGAAGTTGGTTTCCAAATATAATATTCCTGTTACAATTGTCGGCTGTCCTATTTACAGAGAAGAAAACGGACTGGCAATGAGTTCTAGAAATGAAAGACTTAGCGAAGAAAACAAAGAAGAAGCTACACTTATTAGCCGAACCTTGTTTAAAGTTAGAGACGACTTTGGAAAGAAATCATTAGAACAAATTGTCGCTGAAGTATCTGAAATCTTCGTTAATAACCCACACTTCACTCTCGAATATTTTGAAATTGCTAATGCTGAAACTCTGCTTACAGCTACAGAAATTGTAGATGGAGAAAAATATCAAGCGTTCATTGCGGTTTTTATTAACAATATTAGATTGATCGACACTATTTCTTTAAATTAATTATCTTTGCCCTATGCAAATAGAACTAGTAAAATCAAAAATTCATCGTGTATCAGTAACTGGTGCAGACTTAAACTATATTGGAAGTATCACAATTGATGAGACTTTAATGGAAGCTGCCAATATTATGGAAGGTGAAAAAGTTGCTATCGTCAACATCAACAATGGCGAACGTCTAGAAACTTACGCTATAAAAGGCGCTAGAAATAAAGGTGAGATTACTTTAAATGGCCCGGCTGCAAGAAAGGTGCAGAAAGGCGATATAATTATAATTATTGCTTACGGCATTTTTGAAATGGAAGAAGCAAAATCTTTCGTTCCAAGTATCGTATTTCCAAATGAATTGGACAATACGCTTACATAAAATTGAAAGCGCAGCTAAGTAAAGGAATTTCGATAATACTGCCACTCTTATTGGGAGTGGCACTAATCATTTACCAGTATTATCAGTTCACGCCTGAACAGTTGCGAGAGATGAAAGGCTATTTTAAATCGGCTGACTATTTCTATATCACTTTATCTTTGGCAATATCATTTCTCGGTTTTCTGTCAAGAGCATATAGATGGAAATTTGCTATAAATCATTTGGGATACAGTTCGAAATTTTCCAACAATTTGATGGCGGTTTGTATTGCCTATTTTATCAATCTTACAATTCCTAGATCAGGAGAATTTTCCAGAGCATTAGTACTTAAAAAATACGAAGGAGTTCCTTTCGATAAAGCGTTTGGAACTATCGTAGCCGAAAGAATTGTCGATTTTATCATCTTTATGATGTTTGCAGCGGCAGCATTTATATTCCAATTCAAAATCATTAAAGATTTTCTAGTTAATACACTTCCTTTAGAAAAACTGATACTTCTGGCACTTGCCGGAGTCATTTTTGTCATTATAGCTGTTTTGATTTGGATATACTCACGAATGAAAATTATATTAAAACTAAAAGAAAAGATTGCAGGTTTACAGGAAGGAATATTAAGTGTATTTCAGATGAAACAGCGTTGGCCTTTTATATTCCACAGTATATTTATTTGGTTTACATATATCGCGATGTTTTACGTCGCCATTTTTGCGTTACCCGAAACGAGTAATATCGGAATTGGCGCAATAATAACAGCGTTTGTTTTTGGTAGTTTGGCAATCGGATTTACTAATAGCGGTTTTGGAGCCTTTCCATTACTTATAGCTCAAATCTTACTTCTGTATAGCATTCCAGAAACTGTAGGAACCGCATTTGGTTGGCTGATTTGGATTTCTCAGACTTTACTTACAGTAGTATTGGGAGCAATCTCATTAATTATGCTTCCCATCTTAAACAAAAAACAAATTATTTAGTATCTTGCTGCGTCAACAAAGATGCAGACTACCGCCCTTTTAATCTGCCGCGAATTCTTATTTCTGAATTATGAAAAAAATGTACTTACTTCTGCTGATCGCATTTTGTACGGCGGGCTATTCTCAAAAAAAAACGGACACTATTCGTTCAAAAAAACTGGGTATTGAAAGAGAAATTTACATAAATTTACCTCCCTCTTATAGTCAAGATGCTAAAAAAACTTATCCTCTTTTGCTTCTCCTAGATGGCAATTACCTTTTTGATCCTGTCGTAGGTACTTTAAACTATGCCAATTATTGGGACGATTTACCTGAAATGATTGTCGTAGGTATTGACCAGCGAAATCATCGTGATTCAGATTGCGAAACTTCTGCAAACAGCGGACTACCCGCGCAACAATCATCTAACTTTTTTGAATATGTTGGCGAAGTTGTAGCAACTGTTCAAAAATCTTATAGAGTGGGTTCCTTCAAAATGATTGCGGGACATGATCTGACTGCTGGATTTGCTAATTTATATTTATACAAAGACCAGCCACTTTTCAATGGGTATATTTCTATGAGCGCAGAGTTGCCCACAAGTATGGAGGAGAATATTCCCAAACGTCTTGCAGTGCTAAAAAAACCTATTTTTTACTACCATGCTGCTGCCGAAGGCGATTTGCCAAACATGAGAGAGCGAATCTTATTACTTGATCAAGCTGCATCAAAAATTTCAGATCCAGGACTGCACTACTATTTTGACGATTTTCAGGGTAAGTCTCATTATTCCATGGTAATGAGTGCAATTCCAAATGCGTTATATTCATTTTTTGCCGCCTATGCACCGATAACTACAACGGAATACAATGAAAAAATAGCAACTCTTTCTTCTGGCTACGTTGACTATCTTGTTCAGAAATATAAAATAATGGAAAGTGTTTTAAATATGGAGGTTACTATTAGACAAAGTGATTTCCGCGCGATTGAAGCTGCCATTATGAAAAATAAAGCTTACGAAGAATTTGGAAAATTGGCAGATCTTGCTAAGAAAAACTATCCTAAAACCATGCTTGCCGATTATCAAAGAGGTATAATGTATGAAAAAATGGGGAATTATAAAAAAGCTGCATCATCTTACATGGGTGCCGCGCAAAAAGATGAAATAGGTCCGCTCAATAAAAATATGATGATGGACAAAGTTGAAGAAATGAAAAAACTGCAATAAAATATATGTCAAAAGTTAAGACAACATTTTTCTGCCAAAACTGTGGAGCACAATATGCAAGATGGCAAGGTCAATGTAATTCGTGCAAAGAATGGAATACCATTGCCGAAGAAATTATTCAAAAGGCAGAAAAAGTAGATTGGAAAGTTTCGCAAACTTCTCAAACAAAAGTTTCAAAACCTTTGAAAATCACCCAGATTGATTCAGTCGACGAAATTCGAATGAACACTGGTGATCAAGAATTAAATCGTGTTTTAGGCGGGGGAATTGTTCCAGGATCTATGATCTTACTTGGCGGAGAACCAGGCATTGGCAAAAGTACATTGCTACTTCAAATATCATTAAAATTACCTTATAAAACTCTTTATGTTTCTGGTGAAGAGAGTCAGAAACAGATAAAAATGCGAGCAGAAAGAATTACTGCTAGTGGCGAAAACTGTTATATCCTTTGTGAAACTAAAACTCAAAATATTTTTAAACAAATTCAAGAAGTTGAACCTGACGTTGTGATTATCGATTCAATTCAAACACTTCATACAGATCACATTGACGCGTCTCCAGGCACAATTTCACAAATTCGCGAATGTACTGCTGAACTAATAAAGTTCTCCAAAGAGTCTGGAGTACCAGTTTTACTGATAGGTCATATTACAAAGGACGGAAATATCGCTGGCCCCAAAATACTGGAACACATGGTGGATACCGTTCTACAATTTGAAGGAGATAGAAATCACGTCTATAGAATACTTCGTTCTTTAAAAAATAGATTTGGATCTACAGCCGAATTAGGAATTTACGAGATGCACGGAAGTGGTTTGCGAGAAGTTGCAAATCCATCCGAAATTTTGCTTTCGCAAAATAAAGAAAGCTTATCAGGAACCGCGATCGCTTCCACTTTGGAAGGTATGCGGCCACTGATGATCGAAATTCAAGCACTTGTAAGCACTGCGGTTTACGGAACGCCACAACGAAGCACGACGGGCTATAATGTAAAACGTCTGAATATGATCCTGGCAGTTCTAGAAAAACGAGCTGGATTTAGATTAGGAACAAAAGATGTTTTTTTAAATATCACTGGAGGAATTTCTGTTGATGATCCGGCCATTGATCTTGCAGTTGTTGCAGCTATTTTGTCATCAAACGAAGATATACCAATTGACAAAAATTTTTGCTTCGCTGGAGAAACTGGTCTTTCGGGAGAAATAAGACCCGTAAATAGAGTAGATCAACGGATTCAAGAAGCTGAAAAACTTGGATTTTCTACAATCTTTGTTTCTAAGTACAATAAAATTACTCTGAAAAATACATTTATCAAAATAGTTCTTATCGCCACAATCGAAGATTTAGCTTCTCAATTATTCGAATAAAATCATTCCACTATGACAGTAGTACAAAATAGATTTCTGCTTGCCGCAAAAATTATAGGAGGACTTCTTTTGCTGCTTGCTGTTTCTTATTTTGTATTCAGAAATGTACTATTGCAGAAAAGCATTGTCAAAATTCAGGAGAAATTTAAAACTGAATACCAGAGCGATTTCCGAATTGGAAGTGCAAATTTTGAAGGTTTTTCAGGTTTGGTTATAAAAGATATTTCTATTGTTCCATACCACGCAGATACTCTTTTAAGAATTCAGAAATTAAATACAAGTGTAAATCTCGGCGAACTTTTAATCGGAGATCTTCAAATAGGAAAACTCGATGTAGAGAATGGCTTTATCTTACTGACGAAAAAAGGTTCTAAAAAGAATTTTGAAGCTTTCCTTAAAAAAACAGACTCGCTAGAAATTAATTCCGAAGTAAAACAGAAAGATTATGCCCGTAAATTTTACAAAATTTTATCTCGTGCTTTAAATCTCGTGCCTACAGACATGCAATTAAAGAACTTTTCATTGTTTGTAAATGATAATGGAAGTAAAGCTTCAGTTAAAATTATTGCTCTTGCACTTGAAAACGAACTTTTGAATACCAACATTGATGTGAAAACCAATACATTCTCCCAAGTATGGAGAATAAATGGGAAAGCGAATCCTAGAAAAAAAACTGCCGATGTGCGATTTTACAATACAGATACTTCCGCAATAAGAATCCCATATTTAGACGATCGATACAACTTTGTTGCCTCATTTGACACTGCGCACGTTGTTATAGATAATTTGAAAATGCGAAGCGGCGAAATGTCTGTTAATGGACTGGCATCAATCAAAAATCTGTCAGTTAATCATCGACGAATCGCTTCGCAGGATGTAAAGATAAAGAATGCACAATTTGATTACGATTTTCTCTTTGGTCCCGATTTCATTAGAATCGATAGTAGTTCAACCATACAAATTAATAATCTAAAAGTGCATCCGTTTGTAGAATACAGTATTAAAAATGATACCACTTATGCTCTTCGTCTGGATATTCCAGAAATGAAAGCACAAGATTTTATTGAGGCATTGCCAAAAGGATTGTTTTCAAATTTTGAAGGCATGGAAGCCGAAGGAAGTTTTGATTATAATTTGCAATTCTTCTTTAATAAAAACAAACCAAATGATCTTGTCTTTGACAGTCAATTTCATAAAAACGACCTCAAAATTACAAAGTATGGCGAGGCAAATTTGTCTAAACTTAATGCTCTTTTGTCTATAGAGCTATCGATAATGGAAGGCCGCAAAGAGCAGTACTTGTGGGAGAATCAAATCCCAATTTTACACCTCTAGAATCTATTTCTCCTTATTTAAGAAATGCTGTGCTTACCATGGAAGATCCATCTTTTTTCTCTCACAATGGTTTTATTGGTGAAGCATTTAAGCAGTCTATTATCAAAAATATCAAGGCCAAGAAGTTTGCTCGTGGCGCAAGTACTATTAGTATGCAACTTGTCAAAAATGTATTTCTTACGAGAGAAAAGACGCTTTCTCGAAAATTAGAAGAAATTTTGCTTGTATATATTTTGGAGAATAATAGAATAACTTCCAAAAGTCGAATGTTTGAAGTTTACCTTAATATCATTGAGTGGGGACCTAATATTTATGGCATTGGCGAGGCTTCAAAATTTTATTTTGCAAAAAATCCATCCGAATTATCTGTTGCCGAAAGTATATATCTCGCTTCGATTGTGCCGAGACCTAAGAAGTTCATGTATCAATTTACGCCCGAAGGTGAACTTAAATCTTCCGGCTATACGACGCAGCGTTACATTACAAATATTATGTTACGCAGAGGATTATTGCAATCTGAAGATACACTCCATCAGATAAAAAATATCTATGCAAGAGGTCCTGCTTCGGCATACTTCAAAATGAAAATTACAGCTCCTGTAGACAATGATTCGATAGAAGATCTTACTGAATTTAATTTCTAATTTTTTCTGGCTTTCGCCAAATTGCCGCTAGTCTAAAACTGACATATTGCACAACTGCAATTGCGATGCTTTTTCAATTATACAATTTTGACCAACTCTTACATTAATCAATATACTCAATCTATCAACAGCGTCAGTTTACCCAAAATTTCACATATTATTAATAATCTAAGAGGCATTTTTGCATTTAAAAATCATAAGTTTATAGTTCTTAACTAATTAACCAAAACCAAATGATTCAGCAAATAACAGATCTACCCGAAAACATGGTAGGTTTTCGCGCTAGCGGAGAAGTGACGAAAGATGATTTTGACATCGTTTTGAAAAGAGTAGAAGAAATTGTAGAGAAAACTGGGAAGCTTAATTACCTCCTATATTTAGAAACTTCTCCAGCAAATTTCACAATTGGAGCATGGATGAAAGACGGCTTCCTAGGCGTTCAAAATTTAACCAATTGGAATCGAGCAGCTATTGTTTCAGATTCAGAAATAGTAAAAAAGTTCACAGACGTTTTCAGCGATATTATGCCGGGAGAATTTAAAGGATTCGAAATGGACGATTTGCAACGCGCAATAGATTGGACTTCAGAAAAAATTGACAATTAACCATAATAAAACAAAATGCTATGAGCAATCAAGAAGACACGCACAGAAATGAAACTATTAAAAAATTAAAAGAGCTTGCAGAAAACATCGAAATATGTATGTTCTGTACAAATCTTGATAGACAACCAATTGACGCTCGACCAATGAGCTCAAATAAAGTTGATGAACTAGGTAATATCTGGTTTTTAAGTAACTCACAGAGTAACAAAAATCAAGATATTAAAAATGACAGTAAAGTGCAGCTATTTTATTCTAAGATATCTGATTCACAATATTTATCAGTTTACGGAACAGCATCTATTTACTATGACAAAGCTAGCATAGACGAAGCTTGGGATCCAATTGCCAAAGCTTGGTTTGATGAAGGAAAAGACGATCCAAATATTAGTGTGATTAAAGTAGCTCCATCGTACGCTTATTACTGGGATACCAAAGATGGCAAAGCAGTATCATTCTTGAAATGGACAGCCAAAGCGATGGGCGCCAATCTTGATGACGGAGGAATTGAAGGTAATATTAACGTATAATTACGTTTAGAAATAAGAAAAAAGAGAGTTTCGGCACAGCTGAAACTCTCTTTTTTTATTTGATGAGTATTGAACACTAAAAATCATTCAGTAGTTTAGAAATAGCATCAAGTTTTGGAGTCAAGATAATTTCGATTCTTCTGTTCTTTGCTTTTCCTTCTACATTTGCATTAGGAGCGATGGGTTCAAATTCACTTCTTCCAGCAGCAGTAAGATTTTGTTTATTGATCTGCTTATTTTCAATTATGATATTTACTATGGCAGTTGCTCTCTTTGTAGAAAGATCCCAATTGCTTTCGATACCACTGCCGAGAGTTCCCATAATTTTATCATTATCTGTATGTCCTTCTATCAAAACAGAAATGTCAGGATTTTGCGCAAGTACTTTTGCTACTTCTTCCACCGCTTTACGCCCCTCTATTCCTACAGCCCAGCTCCCAGTTTGAAAAAGTAGTTTATTTTCCATAGAAACATATACTTTACCATCTTTCTGATGCACGCTTAATCCTTTGCCTTCAAAATTATTCAGTGCTTTGGACAGTGTTTCTTTTAATTTATTCATAGCAGCATCTTTGGCCGCCATAATACTTTCAAGCTCAGCAAGTCTGTTGGAGCTTGCAAGAAGATCACTTTTTAGTTTATTAAGTCTTTCTTGCTCTGCTGTAAGTTTTTTCCCTTTTGCTTCGAGCTCAGCAAGAAGTTCGCGGTTTTTGGACATATTGCTCTGCAGAACATCGTCGCTGTTTTTCTCCAAAGCTGCATAAGAAGTTTGCAAGTTTTGCAAGTTGTTCTCGGCTCCCGTCAATTGTGATCTCAGTTTATCACGTTCTGTTGTGCAATCGGTAAGAGCTTTTAGTAAAGAAGAATTTTCTACTTCAAACTCACTATTTGCAGAACTCAACGCATCATTGTCTTCAGAAAGTTGTCTTGCTTCTTTTTTAAGTGCGGTGTGCTTATCTTCAAGCTCTGTGTAGATTTTTTTGGACACACAAGATGTAAGAATAGACATTAGAAGTATTCCGCAAAGGAATTTATTTTTCATATATTTTCTGCTATAATTATTAAGGAATATTTGCTCAAGTTAAACTACTTCTATTAAAATGGGACAGTGATCGGAATGTACAACATTGCATAAAATTTCAGATCTCTGCACTCTTTCAACCAACGGTTTTGAGACCAACGCATAATCCAATCTCCAACCTTTATTTTTTCCGCGAGATCCTGCTCTATAACTCCACCAAGTATAATTGTGTGGCTCTTTATTAAACAGTCGGAAACTATCGACAAAACCACTTTCTAGAAAAGCGGTGAGCCAGGCCCTTTCTTCTGGTAGAAATCCTGAGACTTTTGCGTTGCGAATCGGATCGTGAATATCAATCGCCTCATGGCAAATATTATAATCGCCGCAGATAATCAAATTAGGAATGTTTTGCCGCAAGTCAGTTATATATTTCAAGAAGTCGTCCATATAGGTAAACTTATGTTGAAGTCTCTCGATATTTGTGCCTGAAGGAAGATATAAGCTCATAACCGAAATATCGCCAAAATCGGCACGGATATTTCGACCTTCAAAATCCATGTGTTCGATGCCCGTACCATAAACTACATTACCTGGTTTTGTCTTAGAAAAAATTGCGACGCCACTATATCCTTTTTTATTTGCCGAGTACCAGTAGTGATACCGATAACCAGCGTTTTCAAAATCTTCGAGTGAAAGTTGATCTGCATTAGCTTTAATTTCTTGTAAGCAAACCACATCCGGATTTGCTTCTGCAAGCCACTCAAAAAATCCTTTTGTAATTGCCGCGCGAATTCCGTTAACATTGTAAGAAATAATTTTCATTATATTCGTAATTAAGTGATTCAAAAGTACTAAAAAACGAACAGATTTCATGTTCAAAATCAAATCAAATTCTGTGGATCAATGCCAGATGACTGAGATTTATGTTATCTTTGTTAACTTGTCAAAAATATTTTAAAAAATGGGTTTAGTAACCGCCAAAGAAGTTGCAAGAGCAATAAATACCGACAAATATGGCTTTCTGGGTACTTTTTCAGGCTGGTTGTTGATGAAAGTTTTAAAGATTTCAAATCTAAATGCTATTTACGATCGCAATAAGCATTTGAAAGATTTGCCTTTTCTAAACGCAATTGTTGATGAATTAGAAATCAAGTTCGAAATTCCAGAAGAAGATTATAAAAGACTGCCGAAAGATGGAGCCTACATTACCATTTCCAATCATCCATTAGGAGGAATTGACGGAATTCTACTCTTGAAGTTAATGTTAGAAAAGGAGCCAAATTTCAAAATTATTGCAAACTTTTTATTGCATAGAATTGAGCCCTTAAAACCATATATTATGCCGGTTAATCCTTTTGAAAATCATAAGGATGCAAAGTCGAGTGTTATTGGGATTAAAGAAACTTTAAGACATTTGGCAGACGGAAAACCTTTGGGAATGTTCCCTGCTGGAGAAGTTTCTACTTATATCGATGGTAAATTAATCGTAGACAAACATTGGGAAAAAGGTGCTATAAAAGTTATTCGCAAAGCCAAAGTTCCTGTTGTACCAATATATTTTCACGCAAAAAACAGTCGACTATTTTATACGCTGTCTAAGATGAATGATATGTTTCGGACGGCAAAATTGCCATCTGAAGTTTTTTCTCAGAAAGACAGAATAATTCGAGTTCGAATCGGAAAACCTATTTCGGTTGCAGAGCAAAATGAGCACGAAACTATCGAAGATTTCACAGAATTTCTACGTCGAAAAACTTATATGTTGTCCAATACTTATGCTAAGGAAGTATCTTTTATGCAAACTCCGAATTTAAAACTTCAGCGTCCGCCAAAAGAGATTGTGACACCTGCAAAAAAGGAAAAGATTTTAAAAGAAATTGATGCATTACGTGCAAACGACAGCAGATTACTCCAAAGTAAAAACTATGAAGTCTTCTTTACCGAAGCGAATAAAATACCAAATCTTCTGCACGAAATAGGACGATTGCGCGAAATTACTTTCCGCGAAGTTGGTGAAGGCACCAATAAATCCATTGATATTGACAAATATGATAAGTACTATCATCATTTATTTTTGTGGGATAATGAACAGCAGCAACTCGCTGGCGCTTACCGAATGGGACTTGGTGCCGAAATTTTTCCGAAATATGGAATTCAAGGATTCTACCTTCAGGAACTTTTTCGATTTGAGCCTGAGTTATTCGAAATGATGTCGCAGTCAATAGAAATGGGTCGAGCATTTATTTCAAAAGCCTATCAATTAAAACCGATGCCGTTGTTTTTGTTATGGAAAGGAATTGTTCACACCACACTGCGCTTTCCAGAACATAAATACCTTATTGGCGGCGTAAGTATTAGCAATCAATTTTCGGAATTTTCGAAATCGCTGATGATAGAATTTATGAAATCGCATTATTACGATCCATATATTGCACAATATATATACCCGAAAAAAGAATACAAGGTTCAGCTGAAAGATGCGGACAAGGATTTCGTTTTCAATGAAGCGGAATCTGACCTAGTCAAGTTTGACAAAATAATTGACGAATTAGAGCCCGGTAATTTGCGCCTTCCGGTTTTGATTAAAAAATATATTAAACAGAATGCAAAAGTGGTGGCGTTTAACGTTGATCCACTCTTTAACAATGCAATCGATGGTTTGATGTATATCAAAATCTCCGATATTCCAGAAAGCACGATGAAGCCGGTAATGGAAGAATTTCAGGCTGAATTGGAACGAAAGTTAAAGGAAAACGGGGAAGCGCATTAGCGCGAAGCGCAGTGGCGCATTCGCGAAATCTAAAAAAGCGAAAAGATTTAAAAAATCAAAATAATAGAAAAAATAAAAAATAGCTTCTGAAGTAAAATTCGTAATCTATTTTTTTTTCTTTCGGCTGCTATGACACTTATAGTTTTACAGTGAATAGCCTAAAACTATCTTTTAAGAATTTGATGTTTTTTACTTTTTAATTCGAAAAAGGGAGTTGCATTAAAAGCATCGCATATTTAGCAGAGATTTTCTCTACAATAACCTTTGACAATCTTTCCTTGCTTTCTATGGTCCAACCTGCGATGTGCGGAGTTAGTAATACTTTATCTGATTTGAGTAAATATTGAAGTGCTGGAGCAGATGCATTATCTGCAAATAAATTTTCGAAAGATAATTGTTCGTATTCCAACACATCAAGTCCAGCGCCTAGTATTTTGCCAGTTTGCAAGGCTTCGGCCAAATCTGCGGTAACTACCGAAGTTCCTCGCGCGGTATTGATCAGCCAAAAAGGTTTAGCAAATGCATTGATAAAGTTAGAATTCACCATTTTCTCGGTTAAATCAGTGGCTGGAATATGAAGACTCACCACATCGGATTCTTTTTGGAATTCGGCTAAAGAAACTTGAGTTGCATTCTCGTTGCCAACACCTTCTTTAATATCATAGCAGATCACTCTCACATCAAAACCTCTGAGTTTTTTGGCAAAAGATTTTCCCATATTTCCGTAGCCAATTAATCCAATAGTTTTGCCGTCAAGTTCGTGGCCGCGGTTGCTTTCGCGATTCCAATGACCCGCTTTTACTTCGCTGTCCGCTTTATTAAGATTATTAAAGAGTGATAGTAACATTCCCAAGCAATGTTCGCCAACGGCGTTGCAATTGCCTTCGGGAGCTGCAATAAGATTGATGTTTTTGCTGGTCGCGTAATCGCAGTCGATACTCTCTAACCCCGCTCCTACACGCGCTATAAATTCAAGATTTATTGCTTTGTCAAGAAATTGTCTGTCGATTTTAAATCGGCTTCGAATAATAATTCCTTGGTAATCCTCAATCTTTTGCTCTACTTCTTCTTTGCTAGAAGTAAAATCAAGTTCGTTGGTGAAACCTAAGTCAGTCAGTTGTTGCAACATTATTGGATGGTTGCTATCGATATGAAGTATTTTGATGTCTTTGGTGGTCATGATTTGTACTATTATATGATTAATAAATCTTTAGCTGAACAAAAACGGCGACCGCATTAGGGAGTGGAGCGGCATCCTTTTATTGTTTTTTTAGACAATAAAAGATACAGCGGAAAGCCCGACCTAAAGGGTAATGCCCAAATAAAAAAAATGTTCTTAGAAATGTAAAATATACTGAGCGATAGAGAAATAAATCAAAATTCCGCAAATATCGTTGCTCGTTGTAATAAAAGGACCGGTCGCCAGTGCAGGGTCAATTCCCCATTTTTCCAGTAATAAAGGTACAAAAGTTCCGATTAATGACGCGATAATAATTACCGAGATCAGCGCTACCGTTACGATTATTCCAACTATCATTTCGACATCGAGAAGGTAATAACTTCCTGCAAAAAGGATAAGTCCAAGGATGACTCCGTTAAGCAAACTAAGCGACACTTCCTTAACTAGCCTATGAAAAAGTGATCCGCTTAAGGTGTTATTGGCAAGACCTTGAACAATAATTGCAGAGGATTGAACTCCAACGTTTCCGGCCATTGCGGCGATAAGTGGTGTAAAGAAAAATAAGTGTCCGTGCTCCATCATTGCACCTTCAAATAGGCCTAATACCTTGACGCTGACAAAACCTCCAAGTAGCGCGAGGACTAGCCACGGCAAACGAGCGCGGGTGAGTGTAATAATGCTGTCATCAGCATCTACCTCTTGCGAAATACCTGCAGCAAGTTGGTAATCTTCATCCGCTTCATCCTTGATTACATCTACGATATCATCAATAGTAATGCGACCTACAAGTATTCCCATCTCATCGACCACTGGAATTGCCTCGAGATCGTAACGCTGCATGATACGCGCTACCTCAACATCTTCGGTGTCTACCTTGACGTAATTAAGTTTGCGGATGTATAAATCAATAATAGGTTTTCTAGTAGATGTTGTAAGTAAATCCTTGAGAGAAAGGCGGCCCTTAAGTCGGCCCTCATCGTCTACAACATAAATGGAATGCACTCTTGAAATATTTTCTGCCTGAACTCGCATTTCTTTGACACAGGTCAAAACAGTCCAGTTTTCATTTACTTTTACAAGCTCCTTATGCATTAATCCCCCCGCCGAATCTTCGTCGTAACGTAGAAGCTCAACGATATCCTTTGCGTGCTCAACGTCTTGGAGCTCAAGAATTACTTCTTCTTTCTTGCTTTGAGACAACTCCGCCATAATGTCGGCAGCGTCATTTGTTTCTAGCTCGTCAAGCTCTTCGGCTATCTCTTTGGGCGAAAGCCTGCTAAGAATGCTCTCTCGCAAATCGTCTTCAAGCTCCAATAAAATACCCGCAGTTTTCTCACTGTCAAGTACTTTAAAGATATAGGTTGCCTCGGAGAAATCGAGTTCGCCGAGAATCTCGGCGATATCAGTATGGTGCATGTCATTGAGCAAAGCGATCAGTTGACTGTCCTGTTTCCCTTTTATTAGTTCTTCTAATTGTTCAATGAGCTCCTTGCTGATCTTAAACTCCATCGGCTTGTATTTTTTGTGTTAGTGTAATAAATTCTTCTACAGATAATTGCTCTGGTCGCAGGGCAAAGATAGGGTCTTCACGCAGACTATCCGAGAGGTTTAAAGTTTTTAAACTGTTGCGCATCGTTTTGCGTCGCTGCTGAAAAGCAGTTTTTACCACTGTGAAAAATAGTTTTTCAGGACACGGCAATGTGTAATCCGCTTTGCGAGTGAGTCTTAAAACTCCAGATTTTACTTTTGGTGGGGGAATAAAAACATGTTCATCTACGGTAAAAAGATATTGTGCTTCGTAAAATGCTTGCACCAAAACCGATAGAATCCCATAAGCTTTTGAACCTTTTTTCTCACAAATCCTTTGTGCGACCTCCTTCTGAAACATTCCAGAAAACTCAGGAATCAGATGTCTAAATTCGATAGCACGAAAGACAATCTGACTTGAAATATTGTATGGGAAATTTCCAATTATTGCAAATTCGCGACCTTCAAAAAGAAGATTTACATTGTACTTCAAGAAGTCGCCCAAAATAATTTTGTCTTTTAACTGAGGATAATTTGTCTCAAGATACTCTACAGATTCGGTATCGATCTCGATAACATTGACGTTTTTATCTTTCTTTAATAGGTATTTTGTCAGCACACCCATTCCAGGCCCAATTTCCAAAATATCGTTGTAGTCCGATCCTACAAGTGTATTTGCAATCTTTTCTGCAACTTCTTCATCTTTAAGAAAGTGTTGACCTAAATGCTTTTTTGCTTTTACTTTTTCCATATATTTTTATGAGAGCTGTGGTAAATTACACACAAGTATGTTCAGAGATTACTTGTAGTTCACTTCTGAAGCAAACAACTTTGTCTCCAAATTTTGCTTCTGTCTGCTGCCTCAATCGATCAGCGTGGTTCTCGTAGTATTTTTCCAAGGTTTTGCGATCGTGTGCATAAAACTGAACGGCATAAGTAACCCCACCCATTTCTTCTACAACAAGAACTTTGAGCAGACGCGCTTTAAGAAACTTACCAGTCGAAATTGCATCGCTGATATGTACATTCTGCATCCATTCCAACCATTCTAAATGCACGCTCTCACACACATTTGAAGTAATATTGTATATAATCATAGCTTAATAATTTATAAGGTAACATCCCCGCGCAACACCCGATATTTTTCTCGCGAATCTGTGAAGTAAATGCTATCTTGATGGTTAAATAGTATCTTTTCGTAAAAAGCCTTTGCTTGCTCTGTCTTGTTTAATTTTTTATTTAGAATTTCTGCAGAAAAATAAAGTGCTTCATCCACATAAATACTTTCTTGATGTTTGTCTAAAATCTGTTGAAAGGCTGCTAACGCATTATCGTATTGACCTAACTCTCTATAAATTTCGCCAATCTGCAAATGTGTAACCGCTTCCATCTGATCTCCTTTATAATCTAGCAATAACTGCTGAAAAACTTTAAGAGCTTCTTGATCTCTATTCTGATATCTAAGGTAATCTCCTTTTGCGTATTGCTTTAATGCCACTTGAGTGGAATCGGCAACATTGCTATCATTTATCAATAGAAAATATTCGAGAGCATCATTTGCAATTAATTGCGAAACCGCGGTTTTTAGAGTAGCAAATTGTTTTTGAGCCCAATCAAAATCGCCTTTAAAGTAACTTGTCTTTGCAGCTTTGAGACTTGCTTCGTGCCCTAATGGATTGTTTTTTAAGTCATTTTCAATCTGAGTGTAATATAATAAAGCTTGATTAAATTTTTGCTGAAGCAGAAAAATATCTGCCATTTCCATTTTTACATCGGCCTGCTCAAAGTTATTTAGCGGAAGCTTTAGTGCATTATCGATAATTTCTTTTGCCTTATGAATATCATTTAATTCGAAAGCTAGAAAGTGCGCTTGAAGCAACTGAATTTTTAATGTATTGCGGCTTACGCCAAATTGATTCAGAATGGTTTGAATATTCTGTTCAATCTTCTTCTGATTTTGTACGGTCACTTCGGCGATATCCATTTCCAAAAGATATAAATGTGCTTGAATTAAGATTTCTGCATCTGAAGTATTTTCTAATATAAAATTCAAAATACTTCTCGAAGTTTCTAAATCTTTTTCCTCTACTGAAAGTTGAGCAAGGTTTAGAATATTAGACAAATTTTGAGGATTTCTTTTAAAAATTGCTTTCTCCTGAGTGAATGCTTTTGAGAATTCTTTCTTCTGAACAAAATACCAACTCAAAAAACCATTCCAAAATACATCTTGCTCTTTCTGAACTCTCAACAGTAAAGCTTTTCTTAAACTGTTGCTGAAAGTTTCTTCGTGATCATCTGCCATAAATCGTGATAATTGATTTTGAATCACAATAATCGAAGATTGATTGACAGCAGTTTCATCAAGAAAAGTAGAAATCATCTTGTCCACATTTCCGTTTTGTCCGTATAACAGCGCCATTCTGTAATTGAAATTGTATTTTGGCTCTATAGCAATTGCTTTTTCGTAGGCGCGTAAAGCGTAATCTACGAGCACTTTCTTTTCAAATGTCGCAGCTATGCTATAAATTTCGTTAGAATTTTTCTCTAGACTAGCAATCGCTTCTTCGTAATACTTTTTAGCTTTGTTATCGTCCTTTTTCAGTTGATAATTATAACCAATTTCGATAAGCAAAGAAGCCTGTTTAAAAGTCTTGTACCTATTCAATAAAAGTGCTTCTGCAAGATCATATTGCTCAAGCTGCTGCTGAGATTCTACAAGTCGCAAAAAATAGAAAGCATTATTAGGCTGTTGTTTTGACAACTCTTCATAGCTAAGTTTTGCTTTTTCAAACTCTCCCTTATCATAGTAATGCTGTGCTAGCTGCTCACTTTGTGCAAACACGCCAACAGAATACAGCAAACCGAAAAAGAAGAAAATTGCTTTCATAGTGAAGTCTCGATTTTTATCAGATTTTAAATATAGCTAATTCCCGATGCAACAGCATCTCGAAGTCTAATAATTCTTTCCTAATTTATAATATCAAAACCTGTGTAAGATCTCAATACTTCCGGAATAACAATTCCATCTTCAGTCTGATAATTCTCAAGAATACCCGCCAATACACGGGGTAACGCTAATGAACTTCCGTTGAGAGTATGTGCCAATTGATTTTTCCCGTCTTTATCTCTAAATCTTAACTTCAAACGGTTTGCTTGAAAAGTTTCGAAATTCGATACAGAACTAATTTCCAACCAACGATCTTGCGCAGTAGAGAATACTTCAAAATCATACGTAAGTGCAGATGTGAAGCCCATATCACCACCGCAAAGACGAAGAATTCTGTACGGTAATTTCAGTTCGTCCAAAATACCTTTCACATGTTCAACCATTCCGTCGAGTGCTTTGTATGAATTATCAGGATGCTCCACACGAACAATTTCAACCTTATCAAATTGATGAAGTCTGTTCAATCCGCGAACGTGCGCTCCATACGATCCTGCTTCTCTACGGAAACAAGGTGTGTAAGCAGTGCACAAAATTGGCAAATCTGCCTCCGCAATTATCGTGTCGCGAAAGATATTTGTTACTGGAACTTCGGCTGTGGGAATCAAGTACAAATCATCAATACCAATGTGATACATCTGACCTTCTTTGTCTGGCAACTGACCTGTGCCGTAACCCGAGGCTTCGTTTACAACGTGCGGCACCTGCATTTCTTTGTAACCAGCTTCTGTGTTTTTATCTAAGAAGTAATTGATAAGTGCGCGTTGCAATTTCGCACCTTTCCCTTTGTAAACAGGGAATCCCGCACCAGCGATTTTTGTTCCTAATTCAAAATCAATAATGTCATATTTTTTTACT
Organism: Flavobacteriales bacterium; assembly: GCA_038243675.1. Taxonomy (GTDB): domain Bacteria; phylum Bacteroidota; class Bacteroidia; order Flavobacteriales; family Flavobacteriaceae; genus Flavobacterium. The sequence continues at coordinate 4,259 of JBBSQV010000015.1, read as the reverse complement.
AATTCCCAATGGGGCATTGCGCCTTCGTGAAGTTTTGGAATTTCTCCGGCTTCGAAAACAGAAAGGTTCTGTTCGGCCGAATTTCCTTCAGGAACAATATCCGCAGGTAAATTAGGCAAAGTATATAATTCTTGCTGCAACTCGTTTGCTACTTGTTCGCTTATTTGTGCAAGCTCTTTACTTTTATCTCTTAATTGAACTGTCTTTGCCTTTAAGATTTCAGCTTTTGCTTTCTCGCCAGATTTCATCATTGCACCAATATCTTTCGATAGCAAATTTGATTCGGCCAGCACATTGTCAAGCTCAACTTGCGTACTTCGACGTTTTTCATCAAGCTCAATAATTTTTGTTACTGTCGCAGTTGCATCAATATGTCTTTTGGCCAAAGCCTTAATTACCTGCTCTTTGTTTTCTCTGATAAACGATGTCTGTAACATAAGTTGTAAAATTTAAGTAAGACCGCAAATTTAGTCAAATGTTTAGTATAAATTTTGTCGAAAGATAAATGTTGTAACAATAATTTTTGAATAACAAATCTATCAAAAGCTGATATTTTTTTATAATTAACTAAGAATAATTGTCGTTTCTCTATATTTGTAATCCAAACACACAAATAACATGAAAATAAAGTTACTTCTTATCTGCTTATTACCGATGTTGTCATGCCTTGCTCAGGTACCTTATAGAGAAGCGTCGATCGCTGAATCAGAACTGAAATCAAAGAGTAAATTAATGAATATCGTGGCAAATCCAAATACCGCTAATTACGATTTAACATATCAAAAATTAGAATTCTCAGTTAATCCCTTGGTTACAGCACCATATATCAGCGGAAAAGTCACTTCTACTTTCACTGCTCTTTCAAACATGACAACTGTTACTTTTGATTTGGCAAAGTCTTTAAATGTAAGCAGTGTTAAAAGAAATGGACAGTCACTAAATTATGTTCAGAACAATTCTAGCGAACTGATAATTAATCTCGGAACTTCAGTAAGCGCCGGCACTAGCACAACAGTCGAAATTATGTATGCTGGAAATGCACCGCAAGGTCAAGAGGCTTTTACTAGAAGCACGCACGCTGGAACGCCGATAATTTTCACACTTTCCGAGCCATTTGGCGCAAGCGATTGGTGGCCTTGCAAACAAGATCTTACGGACAAAGTAGATTCTATAGATATCTACATCACTGCTCCCTTACAATTCACAAGCGTGGCAAATGGATTGGAAATGGGACAGACAATTAATGGTAATAGCAAGACGACGCACTTTAAGCATAATTACCCTATTCCAGCATATCTTGTAGCCATTGCAGTTACAGATTACATAATTCTCGAAGAAGAAGCTGGTACTGCACCAAATACCTTTCCGATTATAAATTATATTTATCCCGAATCTGTAAGTTTTGTTGAAAGTCAATTGCAAGTTACTGTTCCAATTATGAATTTATTTGAATCATTATTTCAAACATATCCTTATTCTACAGAAAAATATGGCCATGCACAATTTGGTTGGGGAGGCGGAATGGAACATACAACCGTTTCCTTTATGGGCGGTTTCAGTCGTGGCCTAATTGCTCACGAAATGGCACATCAGTGGTTTGGTGATAAAGTAACATGTGGTTCGTGGAGAGATATATGGTTAAACGAAGGTTTTGCTGTGTATGCAGCAGGACTTGTAATTGAAGATCAGGATGGAGCAGCAGCGTTCAGATCTTATAAAGAAAACGAAATTGAATACATCACATATTATCCTGGTGGAGCCGTTTATCTTACAGAAGCAGAAGCACAAAATTCAGATCGTATTTTCAGCAGTAGATTAACCTATGCTAAAGGTGGGATGGTTGTGAACATGCTTAAATTAAAATTAGGACAAGAAGCTTTTCTTCTGGGTGTCAACAACTACTTAAATGATCCTGCTTTAGCTTACAAAACTGCTTTAACGCCACAACTGCAGGCACATCTTGAAGCAGCAAGTGGAATGGATTTGACAGAATTTTTCAATGATTGGGTGTACAATCAAGGATATCCAAGTTACACTGTTTCTGCATACAATGATTCTCCAGGACAAGTAAAAGTTAGAATTAATCAAACACAATCGCATTCATCTGTTAGTTATTTCGAAATGCCAGTTCCTGTTCGTTTAAAGGGTTCAAACGGTCAGCAATTAGATGTCGTTTTAGACAATACTTATAATGGTGAATATTTTATTGTAGACTGTCCTTTTCCTATAACTAGTATTCAATTTGATCCGAATAACGATATAATCTCTGCAGAAAATTCAGCAACGCTAGATACGCAGAGGTTTAACGAAATAGCCGGTGTAAAATTATATCCAAATCCTGCAGCATATATGTTGTATTCTTCATTAGAAAATGACGCTGAGATTCAAAAAGCAACATTCAGAAATGCACTTGGTCAAGTCGTATTGCAGAGTGCTAACGAGAACAGCTGGAACGTTTCGGCACTGTCTTCAGGAGTTCATTTTATTACCATCGAAACTACTCAAGGAATTGCAACGCTTAAATTTGTGAAGCAATAATATAGTAGATATTTATTTAAAAACTGCGTTAGAGAGAATTCTTTAACGCAGTTTTTTTTGGCTTTCAAAATAGCAAAATTCACAAATTAAATATTAACAAGCTTTTATTAGAGCATAAATATCAAAGTCACAAAATTCAAACATAAAACCTTACTTTTGTGCGTTAAAACTTCGAAAAAATCTTTATGGACATACTTATTAAACTCGCTCAGTTTCTGCTGAGTTTATCGTTACTTATTGTACTTCACGAACTTGGTCATTTTATACCTGCCAAGTTATTCAAAACAAGAGTTGAAAAATTTTACTTGTTTTTTGATGTAAAATTTTCTTTAATTAAGAAAAAAATCGGAGATACAGAATACGGAATCGGTTGGCTTCCACTTGGTGGATATGTAAAAATCGCCGGAATGATAGACGAGAGTATGGACAAAGAGCAAATGGCTCTACCTCCACAACCTTGGGAATTCCGATCAAAACCAGCTTGGCAACGACTAATTATTATGCTTGGTGGAGTTACAGTCAACTTTGTTCTAGCATTTATTATTTACATTGCGCTGGCTTTTGCCTACGGTGATTTATATATTGCAAACAAAGATTTGAATGACGGAATTTGGATTACCAATCCTGTTGTCGAAAAAATGGGTTTGCTTACCGGAGATAAGATCGTTGCTGTTGATGGTGTAGAAGTAAATCAATTCCACCAGCTGAACGAAAAAATTATAATGGGGCGTGAGATTGTTGTTGACCGCAAAGGGGAGCAAAAAACAATCGAAATGCCTATCAACTTCATCGATCAGTTGATGCAAGGTAAAAAAGTATCTGTCGTAGAGCTTCGTGTTCCTTTTATTATCAACGGACTTTTAGAAGACTCTCCGAATGCAAATACATTGAAACTTGGAGATCAAATACAGTCTATCAACGGCGTTGCAACTCCATACATAGACCAAGTGCTAATAGCGATCGATAATTTAAAAGGAAAAACAGTTCCTGCTGTTGTAAATCGTGACAGTAAATCAACTAATATCAATGTTAGTATTACAGATGATGGAAAATTTGGTGCTGCGTACCACGGTAGATATAAATACGCCGATTTAGAGAAAATGGGCTTGTACAAAGTCAACCGTGCTGAATTTGGACTTCTAGAATCCATCCCTTTCGGAATCGAAAAAGGAAAGAATCAGTTGTTTGGTTATGGAAAACAACTTAAAATGATTGCCAATCCAGAGACTGGAGCCTACAAAGGAGTTGGAGGATTTAAAGCGATTTACGATATTTTCCCTTCCGTTTGGAACTGGGAAATCTTTTGGACAATCACTGCATTGCTATCAATTATGCTTGGAGTTATGAACTTATTGCCAATTCCAGCACTTGATGGAGGGCACGTAATGTTCTTATTATACGAAATAATTACCCGCAGAAAACCTAGTGATAAATTCATGGAATATGCGCAATTAGCAGGTTTTCTGCTACTTATAACTTTGGTATTGTTGGCCAATGGTAATGATGTTTACAAGGCGATTATAGGCAACTAAAAGTTTTTTAAAAATTCTTCATTTTTTATTTGGTGAAACTAAAAAAGCTCCTATCTTTGCACCGCTTTCAAAGGCAATCAGCCTTCCTCCTTAGCTCAGTTGGTTAGAGCATCTGACTGTTAATCAGAGGGTCCTTGGTTCGAGCCCAAGAGGGGGAGCACATCAGAAGTCCGATAGAAATATCGGACT
>JBBSQV010000014.1:0-34567 GCA_038243675.1 Flavobacteriales bacterium | reverse complement strand
TTAAACTGCTGTCCACTTTCTGTCTTTAAAAAACGCTCGATTTGCTCCTGGTTTTCGGAAGGTAAAATAGAGCAAGTTGCATAAACCAATTTTCCACCTGGTTTTACTATTTTAGAGTATCGCTCTAGAATATCTGCTTGAACAGTACGTATATTATCTATAAATTCTGGTTGCAACTTCCATTTGGCGTCCGGATTTCTCTTAAGGACTCCCAAACCACTACAAGGCGCATCAATTAAAACTCTATCTGCACGTTCGTGCAATTTTTTAATAACTTTTGTGCTATCAATAATCCGATATTCAATGTTAAAAGCACCATCGCGTTTTGCACGAATTTTAAGCTGCTTTAATTTACTTTCGTACAAATCCATAGCAATAAGCTGCCCTTTGTTTTCCATCAAGGCTGCAATGTGCAAAGATTTTCCACCTGCACCAGCACAAGTATCTACAACTCTCATTCCTGGTTTTACATCAAGAAATGCTGCCACAAGCTGTGAATTGGCATCCTGAACTTCAAAAAAACCTTCTTTAAATGCATCTGTCATAAATACGTTTGCACGCTCTCTAAGCACTAACGCGTCTGGCTGATCTGGCAAAGTATCAGTAGGAATATCTAAATCCATTAAAATGGCGCGCAGTTTTTCTCTTGAACATTTAAGAGTATTAACTCTAAGAATAACTTTTGCAGGTTGGTTTTGAGCAGCGATTTCTTTTGTCCAAACGGCTTCTCCTAACTCCGCAACACCTACTTCATCCATCCAATCTGGAATAGACTCGCGCATGGTTCTGATTTTTGATAAATCGTCAAAACGTCCTTTAATTTTTCTTTCTGGTGTTCCTTCCAATTGTTTCCAGTCTGGAATTGGATATCCACGAAGAACAGCCCATACCGCAAACATTCTCCAAATATTTTCACGATTATAAGGAGCACGAACTTCTGCAATTTCTGCATAAAGGCGTTTCCAACGTACTATTTCGTAAATAGTTTCAGCAACAAATTTTCTGTCAGAACTTCCCCAACGCTTGTCTTTTTTAAGTGCGCGTGCTACTACTTTATCAGCATATTCACCTTCGTTAAAAATTGCGTTTAAGGAATCGATTGTTGTATAAACTAAATTTCTGTGTAATCTCATTTTTTATTAATTGAGGGGCAAAGGTATCATAATTTTTTAAGCGAGGGGAGGTTCCATTCTGCTATGTACGATACTGTTTCTGTTTTTGCTAATATATTCTAGTTAAATCCATTTTTTCAGGCGCATGAAGTACCATTGGATATTTTTCGACTTTTACTGAACTGCTGTCAAGACCAAACGCTTTCTCTTCAGACAGTGAAAATTTCTTGATTAAGAAGTATGTATGCATAATAACTTTTTCGTGAAAAAGTAAAAAGCTGTCGTTAGACAAGAACTTTTCAAATAGAACAAATCTAAAATCACCAATTACCTTATTGCGATTTAATGATTCGTATCGACTTGTAATATCTACTTCTCCGTTTTTCACCATGTCGGCAAGTACCTCTTTAAACAACAAGTTTATTTTAGTTGCTTCTCTAAATCCTAAATTGAAATCAATTCGGTACATATCGTCATTAACAATGTTAGTTACTTTATATTCAGATTTGTACGGTTCATTAAGAATATTGACATGTATAAACCAATAGATATCTGCTCTTTTAGGTCGTTTATGAAGTATTGAAAGCATTACTTTTTCTTCTACTTCATCTGCACGACTTGCGCTAGTCATATATACAAGGTGAGTAGCATATTTAGGAATTGCAAGATCCATAGTCAAAGCTGCAAGTACTTGTTTGTAATCTTCGACTTTGACAAAATTTGTATAGTTTTTACTAATTTTCTTAGCTTCAAACCAGATGAACATAATTCCGATTAAAATCGCAGCAATGAAAATTGTTACGTAACCTCCATGAGAAAATTTAGTAAGATTTGCCCAAAGAAAACTGAATTCAATTGTCAGATAAACTAGAATTAGAGGAACGATTAAAAACATAGAAACTCTTTTCATTATTAGGTAATAATTTAAAAGTACTGTTGTCATAACCATACATAAAACAATTGCTAGACCATAAGCTGCTTCCATATTGCTCGATTCTTCAAAATGTAAAACTACCATGATACAGCCAGCCAACAATAGCCAGTTAATTGATGGAATATATAGTTGGCCCTTTAGTTCAGTAGGATATTTTATTCTCACTTTTGGCCAGAAATTTAATTTCATAGCTTCATTAATAAGTGTAAATGAACCTGATATCAGTGCTTGAGAAGCAATCACTGCTGCTAAAGTTGCAATAGCAATTCCAAAAGGCTTGAACCAATCTGCCATGATTAGGTAGAAGGGATTTCCAAATGAACCTCCAAGTTGGCTCAAAGTTTGTCCTTGATGCTGCATCAAAAATGCGGCTTGACCGAAGTAGTTAAGCACAAGTGCAATCTTTACAAAAATCCAGCTTATGCGAATGTTTTTACGTCCGCAGTGCCCCATATCAGAATATAATGCCTCGGCACCAGTTGTACATAAGAATACAAAACCCAGAACATAAAATCCTTCTGGATGTATATTTAAAAGGTGAATAGCGTAATACGGATTTAGCGCTTTAAGAACATAAAGGTTTCCAGTTATTTGCATTACTCCAAGTACTGCAAGCATGCTGAACCAAATAAGCATCATTGGAGCAAAGAATTTTCCAACGAGCTTACTTCCAAATTGCTGAATTGTAAACAACAAAATCAAAATTGCAATTACGATTGGTACGATTGCTAGGTCAGGATAGAAAGTTCGAATTCCTTCAACCGCTGAAGTAATAGAAATGGGTGGAGTAATAATTCCGTCGGCAATAAGTGCACTACCACCAATTATGGCGGGGACCATCAACCATTTGACCTTTGTTCGTTTGACTAAAGCATACAGTGCGAAAATTCCTCCTTCTCCATTATTGTCAGCATTTAGAGTTATAATTACATATTTAACAGTGGTTTGCAAAGTCAAAGTCCAAAATACTGCTGATACACCTCCTAAAACCACCATGGCACCGATTGCATGATCTCCAATTATCGCTTTCATCACATAGAGTGGGGAAGTCCCAATATCTCCAAAAATGATACCCAAGGTTATTAAAAGGCCTCCGGCGGATAATTTACTGTGAAGTTCTTTATTCTGCGACATTTAATAATTTTTAGTAATATAAAAAGAGTGCAAAGCTATGCTATTTTTATATTTTATGGGCAAAAGACAAATCATTAATTTTTGAGTTGTAACTACAAAAAAAGAGCATCACGTTATGTGATGCTCCAATTATTTGATTGTAAATATTATTTATCGAAGACTACGGCTCGAGCTTGAAGTTCTTGAACCTGAACTCTGCTGAGGACTTCTTCCTGAGTTATTTGAACTTCTCTGCGGTGATGATTGATGTACCGATTGCGTTCGTTGAATTGTATTTGGACTTCTTTGTGGAGCAGAATGTGCATTTGTTGTCGCTCTATTATTTGAATAAGCAGAAGGTCTAACTGCTGAACTCGTATTATTTGTTGGTCTAGCACTACTGTAATTTGAAGTTGGAACAGTCGAACTTGTCGAAGGTCTAACTGTTGACCTACTGGTAGAAGGTCTAACCGCTGAATTATTTGTTGACGGTCTTACTGTTGCGCTTGTGGTTGCTGGTTTAATAGAACTAGAAACTGATGGTCTTACTGTCGAAGTAGCAGTTGTTGCAGGTCTTACAGTTGAATTTGAAGTAGTTGGTCTAACTCCCTTTGAATTTGAAGGTCTTACTGTCGAAGTAGCAGTTGTTGCAGGTCTTTGAGTTGAACTTGAACTAGTTGGTCTAACGCCGTTTGAATTTGAAGGTCTTACAGTTGAAGTACCTGTCGTTGCTGATCTCAGAGTTGAACTACTAGAAGTTGGTCTTGCAAATCCGTTAGTTGATGACGGACGTGCGCCAGATGCAACTTGCGGACTACGACCTTGCTGTCTGTCAAAGTCATATTTATTTACTTGACTAGTTCTATGTCTAAAGTCTCTATTTGGATATTTTTGCTCGTATCCATTAGTACGATACTTTCTGTAGTAATCGTGTGCATGAGAATTATAGATAGTGTTAGAATAGTTGTAATAATTATTATGATTTATATGCACATAAACATTTTGATGGTAGTGACTATAACCATAAGGACTCCAGTATGTAAAAAAAGTAGGATAACGATTCCATCCGTAATAAGAACGGTACGGACGGTAGTTAGTTACCCAAAAATTAGAATATAATGGAGGTCTAACCACATACACTGGCTCATAAATGTAATTTGAACCATACATATAAGGATCACCAATTATTTGAATGTGTACTTGTTTGTTTTTCTTTTTGCTAACTGCAATTGTTGCAACGTCTTGATAAACGTCTTCTTGAAGTACAGATTGCAAAACTACTAGGTGTGTATTGTCTTGGACCATTTCGACAACACGTAGATAGTCTACCATATTATCATTGTTCAAGTCAAGATTTGATATCTGAAGCTTTGGATCGTTCAATCTGTATTCAAAATCAGCAAGATCCTTCGAATCTCCGAATATTGAAGCTACAGCTTTTAGATCAAGATTATCACTTATATCAGAATTTGCTGCAAATACAGAAGCCTTTCCTTGTGCAAATACAGCTGCTGTCAGAAATACTGAAAGCATGGCTAAGGTAATTTTTGTTTTCATAATCTTCGTTTGTTAGATTCGAAGACTGAATTTCAATTACTGTGCCAAGAAATTTAATTTATGCGTAACACGTTTATCATTAGACATATGCGTTTTTTACAAATTAAATTCGTTCATTGAGTTCTCAGGTTCCTTTTTGGGTTCTTTTTTTGGTTCCGTAGTAGCAGGCTTAGCAGTTAGAGGTTTTTTTTCGAGGAGTTTTTCTTTTACGATCGGAGTTTCAACTTTTTTTATAGGTTGAGATGGAGTCTGATAAGAAGGTTGAGAAGTAGCAGGCAGAGCAGTTTCAGAAGTAGGTTTATAGTTATTCGTGACTAAAATTTCGTCCGAAGCTGCAGCATCTTCAATTGGCAGATATAATTCGGTTATCCACTGCGTTGGACTTGAAAATTTCTCTTTTCCAATTTTATAAAGTTCCAGTCGCGGTGAAGTGCCTTTTTGCGTAAGCTTATTTTTATTTAAATATTGAATAGTTTTCAACCAAGCTTCGTTAAGATGTGTATAGTTTCCAGTCAAGGTAGTTTTCACAGCCCTAAAAGAATCGTAGTGGCCTGATGACATATCGCTTCCTTCAGAAATAAATATTTCATTCTTCACAGGATAACATACACTAAACTTGGTTGTACCTTTTGTCACATCACTATAATGATATAAAATAAACGGCTGCCCATCTGTAACAATACTATTTTCTTTTACAAAAGCTTCTAGACGTGCACGCATAATTCGGCTATTGTTGATAATTTTAGAATCTAGACTTATAATTGTTTGTTGAATAAAGTATTTAGCATTTTTGACAACTATGCCTTGCACTTCAACTTTAAAAGTTTTGAGTTCGTGCTTAAGCGTTTTGTCTAAACTTGCTAAACTATTTTCATAGAAAGAACCCACAAATTTGTCAGCATTGCCATTTCGTACTGCTTTAAATTTACTCATGAAATCCATCTTTCCTTCGGAAATAACTGTGATTTTAGTTCCCCCAACTGTATCCTTAAAAGTCCATCTTACCTCTGAAGCAATGCCGTCATAAACCATTTTCTGTCTAATGGAGTCGGTCCCTGATTTAGATAGCGTTTGAACTTCGCCACTACTTTCTGATCCATCCCATTTAAAAGAATTTGAATTTGCATTTGAATAAGTAGGAAATATGTAGTCTACTTTTCCATCTTCGAAAATCATCCACTGTGGCCAATTAGCGTAATCGCTCACATAATCGAAAGCAATTGCAGGTGGTACATTAACAACCCTCGATCTAGTAATTTTATAATCTCCTTTTTGTGTTGCAACAAATACGCTGGAAGCAATTGCAACCAAAAGAAGAAGTAGAAAAATATATTTTAAAATCCTCATATAGGGAGCAGTTTATTTTTTGCGTAAAGTTAAAAATATAATCTTATTTTTTCTTGTAATTATTGCTTTTGCTGAAATGAGTATATTTGTGACAATATATATTAAACTTACAAATATAATTTATGAAATTACGTACCATGGCAGGTGTTTTTCTGGCGGTTTCAATCCTTGCTTCTTGCAAGAATGAGATCAAAGATGAGACGACCACTACAATTGAAAGTGCAGAATTTAATACTGAGGCTGAACAGTTTGCAGATATTAAAGTTTTGCGTTACCAAATTCCAGGATTTGAGAAGTTGACTCTTAAAGAAAAAGAACTTGTCTATTATTTAACCCAAGCAAGTACTGCAGGACGAGATATTATTTGGGATCAAAATTATAAGCACAATCTTAAAATCCGTGCAGCTCTAGAAAACATACTTCAGAATTACAATGGAGATAAAGAAAGCGCAAACTTTAAAGAGTTTGTTGTCTACCTAAAACGGGTTTGGTTTTCAAATGGTATTCACCATCATTATTCAAATGATAAGATTAAACCAGCATTCGATTTGGCATTTTTTAATCAAGTATTAGCCGATACAAAAACCAATCTTGATTCAGAAGTTGTAAATATTCTTTTTAATGATGTAGATTCGAAAAAGGTAAATCTTGATGAGTCAAAAGGTCTAGTTGAAGGTTCTGCTGTTAATTTTTATGGAGATGGAATTTCGGCGGGTGACGTAGATGCATTTTATGCGTCAAAAAAACCAGCTGACAGTCATCGTCCTGTTTCTTTTGGTCTTAACTCAAAACTTGTTCGCAATCCTGCAGGCAAGCTGGAAGAGAAGGTTTACAAAAGTGGTGGAATGTATGGTGCTGCGATTGACAAAATAATTTATTGGTTGGAAAAAGCGCAAGGAGTTGCAGAAAATCAAAAACAAGGAGATGCTATTGCACTGCTAATCCAATATTATAAATCTGGCGACCTTAAAACTTGGGATGATTATAATATCGCTTGGGTAGCTGCTACAGATAGCAACATAGATTACAATCATGGTTTTATCGAAGTTTATAATGATCCTTTAGGATATAGAGGTTCGTTTGAAGGTGTTGTTCAAATCAAAGATTTTGATATGAGTGCGAAAATGCAAAAGGTATCAGAAAATGCGCAGTGGTTTGAAGACAATTCGCCTTTGATGGCTGAACACAAAAAGAAAAATGTTGTAGGTGTAACTTATAACACAGTTATTGTTGCAGGAGAGTCTGGAGATTCATCACCAAGTACACCAATTGGAGTAAACCTTCCTAATGCTGACTGGATTCGTGCTGAACACGGTTCAAAATCAATTTCGCTTGGAAATATAATTGATGCTTACAATCACGTTGGTGGCGGAGACAAATTGCGGGAATTTGCAAACGACAAAGAAGAAGTAGAGTTACAAGAAAAATATGGTGAACAAGCAGATAAATTGCACACGACACTTCATGAAGTAGTAGGTCACGCATCAGGACAAATTAATAAAGGAATTGGTACTACAAAGGAAACTTTAAAAAGTTATGCATCTACTCTTGAAGAAGGACGTGCAGATCTTGTGGGACTTTACTACCTATACAATCCAAAGATTCAAGAACTTGGTCTTGTTGACGACTGGAAGAAAATAGGAATGGCAGCGTATGATGGTTATATCAGAAATGGTATGATGACACAATTAGTAAGACTTGAGCAAGGTGCTGATATCGAAGAATCTCATATGAGAAACCGACAGTGGGTGAGTGCTTGGGTATTTGAACAAGGTCAAAAAGAAAATGTTATTGAGAAAATCGTTCGTGATGGCAAGACATATTTCAATATTACTAATTACGAAAAACTTCATGATCTTTTTGGAAAATTACTTCGTGAAACACAACGTATAAAATCTGAAGGAGATTATAAAGCTGCTAAAGCTCTAGTTGAAAAATATGGTGTAAAAGTAGATCAAAAACTACACGCTGAGGTTTTGGAACGTAACAAGAAATTTAATTCGGCTCCTTACAGCGGATTTATAAATCCTTTACTTGTTCCAGAAATGGATGCGGATGGAAAAATTAAAGATATAAAAGTAACACAACCAAAATCGTTCACAGAGCAGATGTTGTATTATTCCAAAAACTTTGGTTTTCTTCCAATGGATAATTAATAAAAATATATGTACAAAAAAAAACCTTCGAGCAATCGAAGGTTTTTTTTTGAATATAATTATTCTACTGTTTTCCGTAAAATTTAATCGCAAATAAAAATGCAACAAAAAGTAAGAAACCAATTAATACTTTGTAGCTGCCTTTGTAATAAATTTGATGAGTCCCGATGTCTTTTCTGTACATGAAAATGATCGCTATTACAAAAACAATAAAAAAAGGCACTCCAAATATAATTTGACCTTGACTAAACATATCTTTTTTATTTAGCGCAAAAATACAAAATAGTTATCTATAAAACCTTTATAAAAAAAAGTGCTTCAAACTAAAAAATAATTGAAGCACTTTTATATATAATAACGAATTAATTAGATTTTTACAGTCCACCCGAAAGTGTCCTCTTCTAATTTGTTCTGTAAATTTGTAAGTCTAGCTTTTAATTTTAAAGCTATAGATTCTACTGGTTTTGTCAGTTCATTGTAAACTTCTTGGTAAGCGAATCCTGCAATAGGACTAATTACTGCCGCAGTTCCAGTTCCAAAAATTTCACTTAAGCTACCATCTTTAAAACCTTCAAGTAATTCAGCAACTGTGATAGGACGTTCTTCAACCGTAATTCCTTCGCGTTTTGCAATTGCAATAATACTTTTTCTAGTAACACCATCAAGAATACGCTCACTTACAGGAGCAGTTACCAAAGTGTCATTTAATCTAAAGAAAACGTTCATCGTTCCCGCTTCTTCTAGTTTTGTATGTGTTGCATCATCAGTCCATATAATTTGATCATATCCTTTTTCTTTTGCAAGACGTGTTGGATAAAACTGAGCTGCATAGTTTCCTGCTGCTTTTGCTGCACCAATTCCACCATTTGCTGCACGAGAAAAGTGTTCGGCAATCATAACTTTTACTTCACCTGAATAATATGCTCGTACGGGAGACAAAATAATCATGAATCTAAAATCTGAAGATGGAGACGCCACGATTGCAGATGAATTTGCGACCATAAACGGTCTAATGTACAGAGAACTTCCATTACCACGTTTTACCCATGACTTATCCAACTCAATCAATTTCTTTAAACCTCCCATAAATACCTCTTCTGGTACTTCAGGCATTTGCATTCTTACTGCAGATTTATTGAAACGTTTGAAGTTTTCTTCAGGTCTAAATAACCAAACATCTTCTGCTTCATCTTTAAAAGCTTTCATACCTTCAAAAATTGCCTGACCATAATGGAAAACCATTGATGAAGGTTCAATTTGAAATGGGCCGTAAGGTTTAATTTCAGCTTGTTGCCACTCGCCATCTATAAAATCACAAATTAACATGTGATCTGTAAATGTTTTTCCAAAAGTTAGATTTTCAAAGTCGCACTGATCAATTTTGGATGAGGCTGCTGGAGTTACTTTTAAGCTATCTGTAGAAGTCATTTTTTAAATTAAAGTTAGTAAATTGAACTAAACTAGTTTTCAGGATGCAAATTTAGTTAAAGTCTTATCTATATTGTGGTAAAAAAAAATTATTAACAAGCATATCGCAAGTTTCTCAGAAATCAATTGCTTACAATTGCATTAACTAACTATAATACTAAATAAGATGTTGAATATTCACATAACTTAGTATTTTTGTGGCTCTAAGCTTAAAGTTTATAAAAATGAAAAAATTATTACTACTTAGTATTTCTGTAATTTTATTTTCTTCGTGTAAAAATGATGCAAAGGAGACGATGCCAGAAGAACCAGCTATTCAAGAAAATCCAGCAGTAGAAGAGGAAAATAATAACACTCCTAAAGTCAGAGATACAATATCTGTAGAGACAACAGTAAAAGAAGTGCCGGTTGTACAGATCAGTGAGAAAGCATCCACCCTTGCATTCAATAAAAAAAAGTACGCTTCATTTGGTGCGACCTTCATGCCGTCAACTGTTCTGAATAAAGAGCAAATGTTAAACAAATACAAGAATTTAAAAGCGGGGCGATACCGTCTCTGTAGCTTTCCAGTCTCAAATTAATGAAGTTTGCAAGAAAAAAGGATGTTGGATGGATGTTTCCCTCGGAAAAGACCAAGAGTCATTTGTAAAATTTAAAGATTACGGTTTCTTTGTTCCTTTAAACGTAGATAAGTCTGACGCTATAATCAGAGGCAAGGCGTTTATCGATGAGATCTCTGTTGCGCAGTTGAAGATTACGTAAAAGATGGTGGGAAATCTCAAGAAGAAATTGACAAAATTATAAGTCCGAAAGTAACCTATGCTTTTCAGGCTGATGGTGTCTTAATCAAAAGATAAATGAACAATACCTTCGCAATTTGTATTCTAGCTGTAATCACTTTCAGCTGTAACGGAAAAATCGAAACTTCAGATACCGTTGCTTCACTTCCTGCAGCTCATGATTCGGCGAAAGCCAAAAGATTTGAAATGTATGAGTTTTCAGAAATGGCATCATTATTGGAAACAATGTTTGCCACCAGCAGAAAACTCAAAGAGAATATCATTCAAGGAAAAGACCTGGGGGAATTTCAAAACACTGTCTCAAATACATTCGTCTGCAATGACGGATGAATCTGACAACGATGCTTTTTTTAAGCGGCAAGCACAAATATTTATCGCTGCTCAGCAAATGATTTTCACAGACAAGGAAAATGCAGAACAGCATTTTAATACTAGTATTACTGCATGTATTGCATGTCATGAAGAAAAATGCGGCGGTCCAATTCCTAAAATTAAAACACTTTTAATAAAATAAATTATCTTGAGAAGAGAGATTATCACCACTTCTGATGGTTCAAAAACAATTCACTTGCCTGATTGGGATGAGTCATATCATTCTAAACATGGCGCGGTGCAGGAAGCATATCATGTTTTTATAAAAAATGGACTTCAATTATTTGAAAATAGAACAGTAAACATTCTAGAAATTGGATTCGGAACTGGACTGAATGCAATTATCACTTTGATCGAAGGAGAAAAGCAAAATCTCAAAATAAATTATACTGGAATCGAAGCTTACCCCGTTTCTGTTGAGGAAGCTTTGGAAATGAATTATTTGGAGTCTTTAAATGCAATTGATAAAAAGTCAATTTTTGAGAAAATGCATAGAATTCCGTTTGCAGAAGAGATTATGATTTCAGATAATTTTAACATTGAGAAGCGGAATATTTTTTTTAATGAGATAGCAGATATTGAGCAGTTTGACCTTATTTACTTTGATGCATTCGGATTTCGAGTTCAACCAGAACTTTGGAGCACGGAAATTTTTCAGAAGATGTACGGAGCTCTTAAAGATAACGGAGTCCTTGTAACTTATGCTGCCAGAGGAGTTGTGAAAAGAAGTATGAAAGAAGTAGGATTTACAGTCGAAAAACTTGCTGGGCCTCCCGGAAAACGAGAGATGATGCGGGCTTTTAAAAAGCAATAGTTTGGCAAAGTTATTAACATATCATTTGTATTTGATATGTTTATAATATGTATATTTGAGTAATGCGTATTGAAGATGAATCTATTACCCAAAATATTTATAACCACTATGAAAAGAACAATGTTTGATTACACAAAAACGATCCTCGAAAGGGTAAGTTTTGATCCTACGCTTTTTTGCAAAGAACTTAATAAAGCTTTGCAAATGTTATTACCTTATGAAATTGAACAGCTGAGTGAATGGCTCTCACAATATATAAATGAAAAGCCTGAACTTCGACCTTCATTATTATTGATTAGGGAATAAATTATAATTTTAAAAGAATGGCCTCGAATATTTCATGTATTCGAGGCTATTTTTTTTGCTCTATTTTGTCTTTTGTTGCTTCGGACTTATTATCGCCACATCATTAAAAACAACTGCACCTCGCACTATAGACGCTATCGATTGTTGAAGAGCTTCTATAATATGAAGCTTGAGATGTTTCTGATGAAATAAAAGACTTATTTCCCGTGCCGGTTTTGGCTCTTGAAACTGCTTTAATCTTTTCTTCCCTTTCGACCCTAAATCTAATGTATGCAGGTAGGGAAGGAGCGTCATTCCAAATCCTTCATTACTTAGTTTAATCAACGTTTCAAAACTGCCACTTTTTATTTCAAATTGATCTTTTTTGGTATCACTAAAGTTGCATAGGTTTAATACGCTTTCGCGAAAGCAATGGCCATCTTGTAATAGAAGTAAATCCTGAGGATCTAAATCTTCAACTGAAATAGTATCTTTAGAGAACAACTCATTGTTTTCAGGAATGTAAGCGACAAAAGGTTCGTAATAAAGTGGCAACTCTTTAATTTTATCTTCTTTAAGCGGCGTTGCTGCAATTGCAGCATCTAGATGTCCATTTTTTAATTTCTCGATCAACTCTTCGGTTGTTAGTTCTTCAATAAGAAGTTTTACTTTTGGGTGTTTCTGGCAAAAACTCTTTAAAAACATAGGCAATAATGTAGGCATTACTGTTGGAATTACACCCAGTCTAAAATCTCCGCCAATAAATCCTTTAAATTGATCAACTATATCTGTAATTCGATCCGCTTCGTGTATGATCTTCTTTGACTGCGCTACGATTTTTTCGCCAACCTCTGTTAACTGAATTGGTTTTTTATTTCTGTCAAATATTAAAACTCCTAATTCTTCTTCCATTTTCTGAATCTGCATACTCAAAGTAGGTTGCGTAACAAAACAATGTTCTGCAGCTACGGTAAAATTTCGATGTTCGGCGATGGCAAGTACATATTGAAGTTGAGTAATAGTCATAATAAATTATTTGTGATAAAAATACCAAAACTATAAGTTTTAATTATAGTAAAAAAGCACGAATATTTAGTAAATTTATATTCTAATAATTTCAAAAATAAAACCATATGAAAACCAATATTTTAGGACTGGGCGTCAAAGAATCTTCAATGATAATACATGATCTTAATACACTTTTGTCAAACTATCAAGTTTATTATCAAAATTTACGTGGAATTCACTGGAACATTAGAGGAAAACGATTTTTTGAGCTTCATGTAAAATTTGAAGAACTTTATAACGATTCACAATTGAAAGTTGACGCGATTGCCGAAAGAATCCTAACTATTGGTGGAAAGCCGCTACATACCTTTGAAGATTATATTTCACACAATACTTTAACTGTAGGAAAAAATATTTCACAAGACGAAAAAGCAGTGCAACTTATTGTAGATTCATTGTCAGGATTGCTGAAAATTGAGAGAGAAATTTTGAATAAAACTGACGAAATAGGAGACGAGGGAACAAATAGTATGATGAGTGACTTTATATCTGAACAAGAAAAAACAATTTGGATGATGAATGCATGGCTTGAAGAAAGTTTGTAGACCATTCAAGATATAAAAATATGAAAGCCGAAAATTTAATTTTCGGCTTTTTTAATCACTAATTATCTGTAGATATTTGAAGTTGGATTTAGATTATACATTCAAAATATAATTAATTTTCTAGCTGAGCTCTTAATATTTAAATGCCAAATAAAAATGATTCACATTATAGGAAATATCTAATCGTTATAACTTATTTTTGTAATCACAAAGATTTTAAAACAACTTATTTCTTATGGCAGATTACTACAAACAAATTCTTGAAAATAATATAAAGTGGGTTAAGGAATCCCTCGAAAAGGATCCGGATTATTTTAGAGCTTTGGCGACAGGGCAAACACCGCCATTATTGTGGATAGGTTGCTCAGATAGTCGTGTTCCAGCAAATGAAATCATTGGTGCAAAAAACGGAGAAGTGTTTGTACACAGAAATATTGCCAACATGGTCATACATACAGATATGAATATGTTGAGTGTATTAGATTATGCGGTAAATGTTTTAAATGTAAAACATGTAATCATTGTGGGTCATTATGGTTGTGGAGGGATTAAAGCCGCTATGAAAAATGACTCAATTGGTATTATTGACAATTGGATTAGACACATAAAAAATGTATATCGCCTTCACAAAGATATTCTAGACGCAATTCCTAATGAGACTGCTCGTTTTAATGCATTTGTAGAAGTTAATGTGAAGGAACAAGTTTTTGATCTTGCTAGAACATCAATTGTACAATCAGCTTGGAAAAACGGCCAAGACCTTACACTCCACGGGTGGGTTTATGGATTAAATTCAGGAATTGTAACAGATCTTGATGTAAATCTTACAAGTGAGAAAAATTTAGATGAAGTATATCAATTAAAATTTTAAATTTCAGTTTCAGAATTTTCATTAAAAGTAGAAGGAAGTAATTGAGGAATAAATTTGATAAGGATTGGAAGCAGTAAACTTCCTCCTGGCAGTAAGAATATCGCCAAGGACGGAATTGTTTTACAAATTGCCAAAAGTTGCTTTCTTACTTTCTTCTTTTCTTTATAATCTAAATCTTTATAGACAGATTTGGTTAATAGTGCGGCAAGTTCGCCACTATTAGAAATTTCCTTTGCCAACCTACTTTTATTTCTCCTGATCAAAGTAATTACATTGAGAGACATCTGATTGTAGAAATGACGTACTGGATTTGAATAATTAAAATACGGAATTGACTTCTTGTTGAGAAGTATAAAACTAGAAGTTTCAGACAGACTGTGAGTTACAAAATCATCGTTAACTTCCAGAGTTTTTGAAATTGCATATAAGAAATATTCTTCTTGCGGATCAACCATTCCATCATTCCATAATGCCATTCCAGCTAGATCTATAAAGTAATAGTGCTCGAGATCATTAGTAAAATATCCCAAATCCATCACATCAAGATCGCTAATTTTTGAAATATCCGAAAATTTATTATATCGAACCGAGGCCTCAAATAGTTTAATTAGCAAATCATCATAAGCGGTCTTTTGCGGCTTTACTTTTAGCGCAAGCGTCACAATACTTACTACAACCTCTTCGGTTTTCTTGATATATTTTTCGGGTAAATTTCCTTTTTTTAGAAATTTCAGAAATGCAAGCACGTCTATAAAAAGAAGTGCATTTGTTATGATATGCGAAAAGTTTCTGCTTACAATATCTTCGTTGGTTTGAACTCTTCGGTCAATAATTTCTTCCAGACTTGCCGTAAGTTTAGAAGCTGGTAACATTTTCTTAAAAAAGTTTTGACTTTTAGGATGCATTTCGTGATAATACTGAACAACATCTGTCAAAAACAAATCCTTCGTGCTGTCATCTTTAATCATTCGATGCAATTCGTACATCACATCGAGTAATGCAACTTTGCAAATTTCGTCTTTAAGCCATCTATTAGTATTGATTGGAGTACCAGAAACAAATGAAATTATATGGCCATAAATAAAACCCGTCCTTCTAATTAGATTATAAAAAATCTCCGAAGAAACGGGTTTTGCTATGATGTGCTGTTGTCGAATCGAAAAATATTTTTCGACCCAACCGGTAGATGATGGATTAATCATTTGTTGCATTTATAATGCAAATCTAGAAATTGTTTTAAATAATAATCCATTTAAAATACTATTTAATAATTGCTGCACAAGCCGCTCTACCACCTGCATCTCCAGTTGGCTGAGTGATAAAATCGTCAGCACCTTCATGAACAATTATGGACTTACCTAAAATATTTTTCTTCTCGTCATCACAGCCTATACACCACTCGTCCGTGCTCATCGTGATGCTCCCATTACCAGCAGCGTCAACTGTGAAGTTTCCTATATCGCCTTTGTGATATGCAGATGCGCCCCATTTACCATGATTTTCATAGGTAGGATTCCAATGTCCACCAGCAGATGAAGCATCGGCAGCTGAGCAATCTCCCTTTTCATGAATATGTATAGCGTGAGTTCCAGGTTTAAGTCCCTTAATAGTAGCTTTAAAAGTTACTTCGCCATCTTTTTCTGTAAACGTCGCAGTACCACTAGCATTGCTGCCGCTTTTGGCTTGCAGATTTAATGTTATTTTTTTATCTGCTGCGTTGTTGTCTGTTTTCGTCTTACATGAAGTCATCATTAGCGCCACTGTAAAACATCCTAGTATTATCTTTTTCATAATGTTTTTACTCAAAGATAGAAAAAACACTTGTTTCTTAAAATTTCTTGACATAATATTTTCGTATCTTAATGATATAATAATGTATAGTTATAATTTTTCGCTTTCGCTGAAAGAATATTGTTCCATTACAAGTTGTTATTGTACAAGAATATAAAAATTTTGTAGATTCATGTAGAGGAGCAGTTTTATACTCAGTCGAAGTTATACGGTTTTAAAATAATTAGCAATTATGAAAGAATCTTAGATGAAAAGGCCTAAACTAAAGCCTCTCACAATCAGTACCTTATGATAAGTTTTAGTTAATTTTGTAAAATTAAAACATAATGTTGTAAGAATATAGGACTTAAATTGAGATAAATTTGACCCTATAACCAATTATAAACTATTAATTACTAAAAACACATTATTATGGGAAATTTACTTTACACTATCGCAGTTATTTTGATTATTATTTGGGCATTAGGATTCTTCGGAATTTTAGGAGCTGGAATTGCAGGAAGTAGCTTGATTCACATTTTGTTAGTAATCGCAATCGTAGTAATACTACTTAGAGTGATTTCAGGAAGAAAACCTCTATAATTTAAAGCATAAAAAATGAAAGTATTTTATTTTCATATTTAGTAAAAAACCCGCTAAATTGCGGGTTTTTTGTGTTTTGATCTATTACAAAATATTAAAAACTATATTTATTTTGTTCAATTATAATATTAGCAATTGTTTCCCTTAACTGTGCTACATTGGGAAGATTTTGATATTTAGTATATCGTCTTAATCCCATTAACATCATACGTTGCATGTCGCCCTCAGCAAAAGATGCCACGCTTTCTTTTGTTTTAGATGTTATGATGTCAACTGCATTGTACAAATATAGCTGTGCCATTGCGATCTGACCTTTAATCTCTTCCGCTGATTTTGATTTAGATAATTTTTCAGTTCTAAGAACAACAGATTCTGCCATATATATTTCAATCAAAACATCAGATACTGCCATCAACGTCTGCTGATGAGATTCTAAATCAGTTCCATATTTTTGAACAGCACTTCCTGCCACCATCAAAAATACTTTCTTTAAATTCTCGACAACAGCTTTTTCTTCAGACATAACTTCAGAGTAATCTGGAGTGTCAAAGTCGGGAATTCCCATTAAATCTTCTTGTACTTGAGATGCGGGTCCTAAAAGATCCACTTGACCTTTCATTGCTTTTTTTATAAGCATTCCAACTGCCAGCATTCTATTTATCTCATTTGTTCCTTCATATATTCGAGCGATTCTGGCATCTCTCCAAGCACTCTCCATCGGCGTGTCTTCTGAGAAACCCATTCCACCAAAAATCTGAATTCCTTCATCAGCGCAATGTTGAATATCTTCAGAAACTGCTACTTTAAGAATAGAACATTCAATAGCAAATTCTTCTACACCTTTCAATTCAGCTTCCTGATGAGAATTACCTTCAGCTATTCTAGCTTCAATTCTGTCTTCAATAGCTTTCGCAGCTCTATATGATGCACTTTCTCCAGCGTAACAATTTGCAGCCATCTCAGCTAATTTAGATCTGATTGCGCCGAAACTAGATATAGGAACTTCAAACTGAATTCTTTCGTTCGCATATTGTACTGCATTTGTTATCACACGTCTTTGAGCGTCAAGACAGGCGGCAGCTAGTTTAATTCGGCCTACGTTCAAAGCATTCATAGCAATCTTGAAACCATTTCCTCTTTCAGATAGTAAGTTTTCTACGGGAACTTTCGTCTCATTAAAAAATACTTGTCGAGTAGAGGACGATCGAATTCCAAGCTTATGCTCTTCAGGATTCATTGAAATTCCATTTGAAGGATCATTTTCTACGATAAATCCTGTAATATTTTTATCATCTTCAATTCTAGCAAAAACTATAAATACATTGCAAAAACCAGCGTTAGAAATCCACATTTTCTGCCCTGTGATGCTGTAATATTTCCCATCTTCAGAAAGTACAGCTTTTGTTTTTCCCGAATTTGCATCTGATCCCGCGCCAGGCTCGGTCAAGCAATAAGCTCCAAACCATTCGCCTGTAGCCAACTTAGGAACATATTTTTGTTTTTGTTCTTCTGTACCATACAAGGTAATTGGCATCGTTCCAATTCCAGTATGTGCGCCAAATGCTGTAGAAAATGATCCTGTAGCTCCAGAAATATAGTCGCAGACAAGCATTGTAGAAACGAAGCTCATTCCCAATCCACCATATTCTGTAGGAACTGCTACTCCTAATAATCCTAAATCTCCTGCTTTGCGCATACATTCTTCAGTAAGTGCAAAATCTCTATTTTCGAATCTATTCTTATTTGGCCAAATTTCTTTATCTACAAATTCTTTGACCATATCTCGCATCATTAGTTGCTCTTCGGAGAAATCCTCTGGAGTAAAAATGTCTGCACTATCAGTTTGTTTTACAATAAACTGTCCGCCTCTTGTAATGTCTTTTGCTGCTTCTGCCATTTTGATATCTTTTTAATATTTTAATAATGTTTCCTTGTCGGAATTAAATTGAGATGAAATTTAAAAAACCTCATAAATACCTGCAGCTCCTTGTCCGGTACCCACACACATCGTAACCATTCCATATTTGTTACCACGACGTTTCATTTCATCGAACAACTGTACAGATAATTTTGCGCCTGTACAACCGAGAGGATGGCCAAGTGCAATAGCTCCACCATTTACATTGACGATTTCTTGATTCATTTCTAGTTCGCGCATTACTGCTAATGACTGTGAAGCAAAAGCCTCATTAAGTTCTATTAATTCAATGTCCTTTAGTGACATTCCAGTCTGCTTTAATACCTTCGGAATAGCCGCAACGGGACCCATTCCCATAATTCTCGGATCTACACCAGCGGCAGAAAATCCTACAATTCTAGCTATAGGTTCTAGATTTAATTCTTTCATCATCTCTTCTGACATCACCATCACAAATGCTGCACCATCGCTCATTTGCGAGGATGTTCCTGCAGTAACCGACCCGTTAGCAGCAAATACTGGACGAAGTTTAGCTAAGGCTGCTAAACTTGTATCGGCGCGGGGACCTTCGTCTTTGTCAACTACATATGATCTATTTGCTTTCTTGCCGTTTTCGTCAACATACGTTTGATTTATTGTAATAGGAATAATCTGCTTATCAAATTTTCCTTCTGCTTGTGCTTTTAAAGCTTTTTGATGGGAGTGGAAAGCAAATGCATCTTGATCTTCCCTAGAAACATTGAATTGATTAGCAACAGCTTCTGCTGTAAGTCCCATTCCCCAGTAATAATCTTCGTTTCCTTCTTTCGCAACAGCGTAATCAGGAGTGGCGCGATAACCCCCCATCGGAATAAAGCTCATACTTTCTGCTCCCCCCGCAATAATACAATCGGCCATTCCCGACTGAATTTTGGCAGTAGCCATTGCAATTGTTTCAATTCCCGAAGCGCAGTATCTATTTACAGTAACTCCAGGAACATCTTCTATTTTAAGTCCCATCAACGAAATTAATCGCGCCATATTAAGACCTTGCTCAGCCTCGGGCATTGCGTTTCCAACCATAACGTCATCAATACGCTTCTTGTCAAAATCAGGCATTTCGTTCATTATATACTGAATCGTTTCCGCGGCTAATTCATCTGGTCTCTTAAATCTAAAAACTCCTTTTGGTGCTTTTCCAACTGCAGTTCTGTATGCTTTAACTATATAGGCTGTTTTCATGTTTTGTTTTTTATAGTGACACCTTTTTAAGGCGTTGATGATATTTGAATTTTATACTTTTCAATTTTCAATGTACAACTAGTTTCTCAGGGGCTTCCCTGTTTTAAGCATATGCTGTATTCGCTCCAGTGTTTTCTTTTCTGTAGTTAAAGAAAGAAATGCTTCCCTCTCTAAATCCAACAGATATTGCTCAGTTACTAAAGTCGGTTCGGACAAATCTCCACCTGCCATAACGTATGCTAGTTTATTAGCAATTTTCTTATCGTGTTCAGAAATGTAATTTCCTACTTGCATACTATCTGTTCCGACTAAGAACATCCCGAGTGCTTGTTTTCCTAAAACTCGTACGTCTTTTCTCCGGATAGATTGAGTATAACCTGCTTCTGCCATAATAAGCGCATGTTTCTTAGCTTCGGCAATTTGTCTATCTTTATTTATAACAACAATATCTTTCCCGTGTTGAAGAACTCCACTATCAAAAGCTTCGTAAGCAGAAGTCGATACTTTTGCCATTGCTACAGTTAGGAAATACTCTTGTAAAATATTTAATTCGACATCATTTTTCTTAAGCATATCCGATGCTCTTAAAGCCATTTCTTTTGAACCTCCACCACCTGGAATTACACCAACTCCAAATTCGACAAGACCTATATATGTTTCGGCAGCAGCCACAACTTTATCTGCGTGCATACTCATTTCGCAACCACCTCCAAGGGTCATTCCGTGAGGAGCAACCACAACTGGAATTCCAGAATACCGAACTCTCATCATTGTATCTTGAAACATTTTGATTGCCATATTTAGTTCGTCATAATCTTGCTCAACAGCCATCATAAAAATTATTCCTATATTGGCGCCTACAGAGAAGTTAGCAGCTTGATTTCCGATCACAAGTCCGCTGTATTCTTTTTCGGCTAGATCTATCGCTTTGTTTATTGCTTGCAAAACATCTCCACCAATAGTGTTCATTTTTGATTGAAACTCTAGATTTAGAATACCGTCGCCAAGATCTTCGATGATTGCACCACTATTACTCCAAACTTTTTTGCTTTCGCGAATGTTATTCAGAATAATAAATGAATCTTGTCCAGGAACTTTCTTCTGAGTTTTAGATTCAATGTCGTAATAATACGTTGCTCCTTCTTTTATAGTATAAAAGGTTTTGTTGCCACTTTCCAACATATCCAAGACCCATTGTGCTGGTTTCTGATCTGTGTCTTTCATCAACTCAATTCCCTCTTCAACTCCTACAGCATCCCAGATTTCGAAAGGTCCATTTTCCCAGCCAAAGCCGGCTTTCATAGCATCATCAATTTTGTATAGTTCGTCAGTAATTTCTGGAACTCTATTGGAAACGTAGGCAAAAAGTCCCGAAAAGCTTTTTCTATAAAAAACTCCCGCTTTATCTGTACCCTTGATTAGAACCCTAAAACGATCAATTGGTTTATCAATAGTTTTAGTCAATTCTAAAGTGGCAAAATTCGCTTTTTTGGCGTCTCTATATTCTAAGGTATTAAGATCTAAAGTCCGAATCTCTTTTCCTTCTTTTTTATAAAAACCTTGACCCGATTTACTTCCAAGCCATTTATTTTCTAGCATCGAGTTTACAAAAGGAGGGAGTAAGAATAAATCATGTGCCTCGTCTTCTTTAGAATTTTCATAAATTCCATTTGCAACGTGAGCAAGTGTATCAAGACCTACAACATCAACCGTTCTGAAAGTTGCAGATTTTGGTCGACCAATTACTGGACCTGTTAGTTTGTCTACTTCTTCAACCGTAAGATCCATTTCTTTTACCAAATGAAACAGGCTTTGAATACCATAAATTCCAATTCTATTTCCAATAAATGCAGGTGTATCTTTGGCAACGACCGACGTTTTTCCTAAATACTGCTCTCCATAATTACTTAAGAAATCAATAACTTCTGGTAATGTTTCAGGACCAGGAATTATTTCAAAAAGTTTTAAATAACGTGCTGGATTAAAGAAATGCGTTCCGCAGAAGTGTCTTTGGAAATCTTCACTGCGCCCTTCACTCATAAAATGAATAGGAATACCAGAAGTGTTTGATGTAATTAAAGTTCCTTTCTTTCTGTATTTTTCAATTTCAAAAAAAACCTGTTGCTTAATATCCAATCTTTCAACAACAACTTCAATAATCCAGTCTACATCTGCAATTTTCTTTAAATCGTCGGTTGTATTTCCCGTCGTAATTCGTTGTGCAAATTTTGGATGATATATAGGAGACGGATTTGATTTTAGGGCTGCTGCTAAATGTTCATTTACAATTCTATTACGAACAGCTTTAGATTCCATCGTAAGTCCTTTCTTTTGTTCAGCCTCTGTAGCTTCTTTTGGAAGAATATCTAGAAGAAGTACATCAAGACCAATATTTGCAAAATGGCAAGCGATGCCAGATCCCATAATTCCTGATCCTATAACAGCTACTTTTTTTATAATGCGTTTCATGCTTTTACTTTTATTTATTATCTGAATTAAAAAATATATTTTTTCCAGCAATCATTTCATTTATAGTTTCAGAAACTTCAATAAAATGATCTAGCTTTTCTTTGTCAATATGCTTTTTGATAGTTTCGTTGAATTTCAAAACTGTACTTTTTGATAGTTCTCGTTTCTCCTTTCCAAATTCAGTAAGATAAATGAGCACTCCGCGACCATCGTTAGGATTCTTTTTGCGAATGATTAAACCTTTTTCTTCAAGAGATTTCAAGGTTCGTGTTAAGCTCGTAGCTTCCATGCCCATCTTTGGCCCTAGAGTAGTGGACGGCGTACCTCCTTCTTTATCAATACTCAAAAGTGCAAATCCGATTGCCATGCTAGCACCGTATTTTGCAGCTTCTTCATTGTACATTCTTGCTACTGACTGCCAAGTAGCGCGAAGTATATAATCTAATGTTTTGTCTTTCATGTTTTATTGTTGCATCCCAAATATACAAAAAAATACTATGCACGCATAATATCAAAGTTTTAAATTTCGGTTTAAATCAAAAAAAACTCTTCAAATAAGTGAAGAGTTTGGCTTTAATGTTCGAAATTAAGATTTTGGATAAATTTTATCGTAAAGCATTTGATATCGTTCCATGACCGTTTTTCGTTTTAATTTCATTGTTGGTGTCAAATGTCCCAATTCGACCGACCAGATTTCAGGTGTAAGTTCAAATTTTTTGATCTGTTCCCAATGTCCAAATTTCTTATTCAGTTCGTCTATCTCTTCTTGGATTCTAACAATAACGTCAGGATTTTCAGAAATCTCCTTCATTGATTCTCCTATTTTTAAATCTTTTATCTTTGCCCACTCTTTTATAAAGGTAAAATTTGGCTGTATTAGTGCTGCAGGCATTTTTTCACCATCTCCAATGACCATAATTTGTTCTATAAAACGAGATTGCTTCATTTTATTTTCAAGAATCTGTGGCGCAATATATTTACCGCCAGATGTTTTAAACATCTCTTTTTTACGGTCGGTAATTTTAAGAAATCCATCAGAATCTAATGTTCCAATATCTCCCGTGTGAAAGAATCCGTTTACTATTGCTTCTCTTGTTTTTTCTTCATCTTTATAATAACCCATCATCACGTTTGGGCCTTTACATAGAATTTCTCCATCTTCTGCAATCTTTACAGTTACATTGTCGATAACTTTCCCAACAGTTCCAATCCGAAACCCGCCATCTCTCATATCGTTTACAGCTATTACTGGCGACGTTTCTGTAAGACCATATCCTTCCATTACTGGTATTTCTGCCGCTGCAAATAATTTAATGAGTCGTGGTTGCATAGCAGCACTTCCTGAAACCATAATATCTAGATTGCCGCCTAATCCTTCTTTCCACTTACTGAATATTAATTTCCGAGCAAGAGATAATTTTGTGTCATACCACCAGCCATTTGCACCATAAGGTTCAAATTGTGATCCTACATTAATTGCCCAAAAGAAAAGAGCTTTTTTTACGCCAGTAAGATCGGCACCTTTTGCGTGAATTTTTTCATATACTTTTTCAAGTAAGCGCGGTACAACCGTCATCACGTTTGGTTTTACCTCTTTTACATTATCGCCGATCTTTTCTATAGATTCGGCAAAGTTTATTGAAACACCATAAAACTGATAAATGTAAACTACCATTCGCTCAAATATATGGCAAATGGGTAGGAAGCTTAGCGCAACCGTTTTTCCAGCATTGAATGGGATACGCTTTTCACAATCAAGTACATTCGAAACAATATTTTGATGAGAAAGCATAACGCCTTTAGGTCTTCCGGTTGTTCCGGATGTGTATATAATGGTTGCGAGATGCTCTGTTCGTACATTATTCTTGCGCTCTTCAACTTCTGCTTGATTGCTTTTGTCGTCTCCTATATCAAAAATTTTCTGCCAATTTTCACATCCATTCACGTCATCAAATGAATATATTTCTTTTAGGTTAGGCAAGTTATCTCTTATAGATAGAAGTTTATCAAGAATTTCCTGATCGGATACAAAGCAGTAAGTTGCTTCGGAATGATTTAATATATATTCGTAATCTGCTTCAGAAATAGTAGGATAGACCGGCACGTTTTGAGCACCAAGTTGTAATATTCCAATGTCTAGAATATGCCACTCTGTTCGATTGGTAGATGAAATTACCGCAATCTTTTCGTTAACACCAATTCCCATCCTCAGAAGACCTCGAGAAACAGCATTTGACTTTTCTACATATTCTTGAGTAGAAGTTTTGATCCAAATACCATTTTTCTTAGTAACCAATGAATCTGGAATACTATAATTCTGCAATTGATGATATGGTAAATCAAATAATCTTGTAATTCCGTTCATTAGTGAGTTGTAATTAGTTTAGTATTCTAATGCAAATTAATTAATATAAAATTGTCCTACAATAATTAACAGTCATAGTTTACTATAAAAATGTAATTTTGTTTAAAAAATAATATAATTACAAATGCAGATTGACACCAAATCAAAGCTATTAATACGTAGTGCAGAGTACCAGGCACTTTTATATAGAATAGGTCTCGCCTACGTTTTTTATTTTATAGCGCGAGTATTATTTTTTATATACAATAGCGATTTAATTCCAGTTTCATCAACTGCGGAATTTTTAAAACTCGCATACTACGGAATCGCTTTTGATACTACTGCAATACTTTACGTGAATCTTCTTTTTATTTTATTATCAATTCTTCCGTTGGTGATAAATAGTAAGGTATGGTATCAAAAACTTCTATTTTACGTTTATTTCATTACAAATCTCATCGCTTACTTCTGTAATTTTGGAGATTTTATATATTATAGATACAGTTTTGCTAGAACAACTTTGGCTGTTTTAGACTCACTGAAAAACGAATCAAATATTAAAGCGCTTCTGGCTAACTTCCTATTTAATTACTGGCACGTGTTTCTTCTTTTCATACTGCTTTCAACGACCTGGATTTTCTTATATAAAAAAGTAAATATTACAGTCGTAAAGATATCTTCCATACCTATTTACTTTCTAACTTCAATCTTGTCGTTCCTACTTTTTGCAACAGCAATTGTAGGTGGAATTCGCGGTGATTTTGCTAAGAGCACAAGACCAATCAATTTGCTAGATGCCAATAGGCACGTGGCCAATAACGCACAAGGTGACGTCGTTTTGAATACTCCATTTGCTATTATTAGAACTTGGAATGCTGACAGTTTTAAGAAAGTATATTTAGTTTCAGACCAAGTAATCCAAAATACAATCGAGCCGATAAAGTTCTATCAAAACAACGAGCCGTCGAAGCCCAATATCGTAATTTTTATTCTAGAAAGTTACGGGCGCGAATATATCGAAAGTTTTAATAAAGATAGGAACATCCCAGATTACAAAGGGTATTCGCCTTATATCGATTCATTAGCGCAACACAGTTTAATTTTCACAAATGGATATGCGAACGGCTATAAATCTATACATGGAATGTCATCAGTTTTAGCCGGTATTCCATCTTTTAAGGATGCGTTTACATCCTCGCCTTATCCAAAGCAGAAGATTGAATCTTTAGTTTCTACATTGAATGACAAAGGATATGACACTTCATTTTTTCATGGTGCACCTAATGGATCTATGGGGTTTCTTGGTTTTGCAAATATTCTAGGTTTTGATCATTACTATGGAAAAACTGAGTTTGACGATGATTCAGAATTTGATGGAGTTTGGGGCATTTGGGACGAACCGTTTTTCCAATATTTCAACAGAACTTTAACCGCAAAAAAGCAACCTTTTATGGCAACCTTGTTTTCTGTTTCGTCTCATGAACCTTATATTGTGCCTAATAAGTACAAAGGAAAATTTCCAGAAGGAGACGTCAATATTCATAAAACGATTGGTTATACTGATTATTCTTTAAAAAAGTTTTTCGCTTCCGCTAAAAAGCAGTCGTGGTACAACAATACTATATTTGTAATTGTGGCAGATCATGGCAACACTATTTTTTATGATGAATATAAAAAAGAACTGAACCGTCATACTGTACCGATTTTATTCTTTACACCTTCAGAAAAATTTAAAGGTGTCAACAACGATTATGCACAGCAGATTGATATTTATCCAACCATTCTAGATATGATAGGATATGATAAACCCTTCCGAAGTTGGGGTAGAAGCTTGATTTCAAAAGAAGGACCTTCGCCGTTTGTTATAAATTATAGCAGCAATCACTATCAATTAATGAGTGGAAATTATATTTGTATATTTGACGGCGAGAAAGCAGTAGGCTTCTATGCAAAAGATGATAAGGCAATGGAACATAATTTGATAGGAGTTCGCAATGCCAAAATGGATGCCCTCGAAATCAAATCTAAAGCTTTTATACAATTGTATATGAACAGCATAATTGACAAAAAATTAACGACAGAAAAATTCACAAATGAGTAATTGGAAAAAAATAGCACTTGCGATTTTTGTATTCGCTTTAATTTTAGCAGGAAGAGAAATTTACGTTGTGAATATCAATCATAATTTTGGTGCTATTACCGAAGGAAAAGTTTACAAAAGTGGTGTGATTCCTCCAGATGAGTTGGAAGAATATATCAAAAAAAATAATATTAAATCGGTAGTGGATTTGCGTTTTCCTGGAACAGGAGATGATGTCAATAATCCCGAGATTCCAGAAGAACTTTCTGCAGAGCGAGAAGCTATCGCAAAAATTCAAGGAGTTAATTACTTCAATAATGGTTCAGATCAAGTGCCTACGCAAGCAAATGTTGATAGCTTCCTGAAGATTATGGATAACCCTGACAATTATCCAGTTTTGATTCATTGTTACCACGGTATCGGTCGTGCCGAATTATATTCAGCATTATACAAAATCGAATATGAAGGAATGGATCCTGACAAAGCTCGTACAAGCACAAGATTACTGACAAAATGGAGTTCCTTTGATGATGGTACACCAAAAGGTGAATACTTGAAAGCGTATCAGCCAAGAGCAAAAGCTTCAAAAGAGTAATATTCTAATAAAAATCTTTAAAGAATAAGCAAAGTCGTCAGTTTATAGTTGACGGCTTTTTTTGTGCTCAATATTCTTCTTTTAGCGAAAGCGAAAAAACAATCACTATCAAACAAAAAAAATGCTCTGAAACTCAGAGCATTTTTAATATATATGAAATTCGATTATTTCTTTTCAATCCATTTTCTAGCATTCACAAATGCTTCGATCCACGGACTTACTTCATCTTTACGACCATCTTGGTAGTAAGGCCAGTTCCATTGGAAAGCAGAACGCTCAATGTGGGGCATTGTTACTAAGTGCCTTCCAGTTTCGTCAGCCATCATTGCAATATCAAAGTGCGAGCCGTTTGGATTTGCAGGATAACCTTGATAAGAATATTTACCCACAATATCGTAACGATCTTCTGTGTATGGCAATTCAAAACGACCTTCACCGTGAGAAATCCATACTCCCAGTTTTGAACCTGCAAGCGAACTCATCATTACCGAATTGTTTGGCTGAATCGTAACATTCACAAAGCTACTTTCGTGTTTTGCTGATTGATTATGCATCATTTTAGGTTTTTCAGGATGGTTTGGAGTAATTAGTCCAAGCTCAATAAATAGTTGACAACCATTGCAAATCCCTACAGATAATGTATCTGCTCTTTTAAAGAAATTGGTAATTGAAGTACGTGCTTTTTCATTATATAAAAATGCTCCAGCCCAACCTTTTGCCGAACCTAAAACATCTGAATTTGAGAATCCTCCCACTGAACCGATGAACTGAATATCTTCAAGATTTTCACGTCCTGAAATAAGATCAGTCATATGAATATCCTTTACATCAAAACCTGCGAGGTACATAGCATTTGCCATTTCTCTCTCGGAATTACTTCCTTTTTCACGAAGAATCGCAGCTTTTGGACGGTTATTAGCATCGAAAACTGGTTTCTTACCATTAAAGTGAGCTGGGAAAATATATTCTAAAGGTTGATTTTTATAATTTGTAAAACGCTCTAATGCTTTTACGTCTCCAGATTGTTTCTTGTCTAATAAATAAGAAGTTTTATACCAAGTATCACGAGTTTCCGCAACATTTAATGAAACTGAGAATTCGCCATTTTTGATGGTAACCGACTCATTAGAAGTAACTTTTCCAATTTTAAAGAATTCAACATTTTGTTCAGTCAAATAGCTTTCTACCGAAGCATCAGCTTGGAAAACAATTCCGATATTTTCTGCAAATAGTAGTTTTACCGGATCGCTTTCACCAATAGCAGAAAGGTCGTAATCTGCCGCAAGACTATTGTCTGCAAAACACATTTCCAATAAAGTAGTAATCAATCCACCGCTTCCGATATCGTGACCAGCAATTATTTTGTCCGTATTTATCAATTCCTGGATTGCATTAAAAGCTTTTTTGAAACTCGCAGCATCTTTAATTCCAGGAGTATTTTTTCCAATTTTATTCAGAATCTGAGCAAAAGAGCTTCCACCTAATTCGTGTGCATCTTGTGATAGATTGATATAATAAATTGCATCTTCAGTATGTTTTAAAACTGGCTCAACAACTTTTGTAATATCAATACAATTTGCCGCAGCTGAAATAATTACTGTTCCAGGTGCGATTACATCTCCATCAGGATATTTCTGTTTCATCGAAAGTGAATCTTTTCCCGTCGGAATGTTGATTCCCAATTCAATTGCAAAGTTTGAACAGCTTTCAACAGCTTCGTAAAGACGTGCATCTTCACCTTCATTTTTACAAGCCCACATCCAGTTTGCTGAAAGTGAAACTCCTCCGAGACCATCTTTTAATGGTGCCCAGATAATATTTGAAAGCGATTCGGCAATTGCATTTCTACTTCCTTTTACAGCATCAATTAGTGCTGAGAGGGGAGCGTGTCCGAGTGCAGTTGCTATTCCTTCTTTTCCGGCAAAGTCCATTGCCATAACTCCCACGTTGTTAAGAGGCAAGTGCAAAGACCCTACATTTTGTTGTTTGGCAACTTTTCCACCTACACATCGGTCAACTTTATTTGTAAGCCAGTCTTTACAAGCTACCGCCTCAAGTTGTAAAACTTGATCTAGATATTTTGTAAAATCCTCGACTTTATATTCTAATTCAGAATAATTGCTTTTGATAGTTTTGTCGTTCATTACCACTTTTGGCGAACTTCCAAACATATCTTCAAGAGCAAGATCCATTGGCTTATCGCCATTTTTTGCAGATTCAAATGTAAATCGTTGATTATTTACAATTTCACCTACTTCATAGATAGGAGCTCTCTCTCTATCTGCAATTCTTTGCAAAGTATCAAAACCTTTTTGACCAATTACAAGACCCATTCGTTCTTGAGATTCGTTTCCGATGATTTCTTTTGCCGAAAGGGTTGGATCTCCAACAGGCAAACTATCAAGATTAATCAAACCTCCCGTTTCTTCTACAAGTTCAGAAAGACAGTTTAAGTGCCCACCTGCACCGTGATCGTGAATAGAAACAATAGGGTTATGGTCGCTTTCTACAAAACCACGGATGGCATTGGCAACTCTTTTTTGCATTTCAGGATTTGATCTCTGAATCGCATTTAATTCGATTCCTGACTCAAAAGCTCCGGTATCTGCTGATGATACTGCTGCACCACCCATTCCGATTCTATAGTTATCTCCACCAAGAATTACAACTTTGTCGCCTTCTTGTGGTTTCAATTTTATTGCTTGATCTAGTTTTCCGTAACCAACACCACCAGCTTGCATAATTACTTTATCGTAACCAAGTTTGCGGCCGTTTTCTTCGTGTTCGAACGTTAAAACTGATCCTGTAATTAAAGGCTGTCCAAATTTATTTCCGAAATCTGTAGCACCATTTGAAGCTTTAATCAAGATATCCATTGGAGTTTGATAAAGCCATTTACGCTCGTCCATTCCAGCTTCCCATTCACGAGTTTCTGCATCTTTCAATCGAGAGTAAGCCGTCATATATACTGCAGTACCAGCAAGAGGAAGTGATCCTTGACCACCTGCAAGACGGTCGCGAATTTCTCCACCCGATCCTGTTGCTGCACCGTTAAAAGGTTCCACGGTAGTAGGGAAGTTGTGAGTTTCTGCTTTTATTGATATAACCGAATCGTATTCTTTTATTTCGTAGAAATCTGCTTTGTCTGCTGTTTTTGGAGCAAATTGCTCAACACGTGGTCCTTTTACAAAAGCTACATTGTCTTTGTAAGCAGAAACAATATCGTTTGGAAATTCAGCTGAAGTTTTCTTAATTAATTTGAATAATGACGACTGTTTTTCTTCGCCGTCAATTACAAAAGTACCGTTGAAAATTTTATGTCGACAATGCTCTGAATTTACTTGTGAAAATCCGAATACTTCTGAATCTGTCAATTCTCTTCCAATTTTTGAAGCAACATCTTTAAGATATCCAACTTCTTCATCGCTAAGAGAAAGTCCTTCTTGCTTATTGTATGCCGCAATATCGTCTACATACAATATTTCTTCAGGAACAATAGTAACCGTAAACATTTCCTGAGTAAGCTCAGTATATTTCTGAGAAATCATCGGATCAAAGTCAGAATACTGCTCCGTAGAATGTTGGAATTCTTCGATTCTAGAAATTCCTTTGATTCCCATATTTTGAGTAATCTCTACAGCATTCGTACTCCAGGGAGTAATCATTGCTGCTCTAGGTCCAATAAAAAAATCCGCAATAACGGATTTATTTATTAAAGTAACTCCACCAAAAAGCCAGTTAAGTTTTTCTATATTTTCCTGCGAAAGCTCTTGATTGGTCTGTACTCCAAAGACTTTCGTTTTCTCATTTCCGAAGAAGTAGATCATGTTGTTGAGGTATTGTAGTTGTGGCTGCAAATTTAATCCAAATAACTGCAAAGCACAATAGATATAATGAAAGTTTATAAAATTTTACTCGGGTTGAGTGGCATTCTGATAAGCACCTAAATCAGGAGGACTTGTTCTGTTAACTCCCAGAATATCAAGTGGTACAAAGTAGTTGTTACTTCCCAAACCAATTGCCGAAGATGTTTCCTTAATATTTAGTTTGTTCTTGCTTGCTTTATAAAATTGCGGATTCTGATTTTGTGTAATATTATTATAATGAACACCATCATTAAATTGATAGTCAGGATTGTTAGCAAATTGATTTCCAACATTATTGAACTTCAATAAACAATTGTTTAGTTGATAGTTGAACGTATTCCCACCCGAAGATCTTTTTACCAAAAATTCTACTTGATTTGAACCGTAGATAATGCAATTATCAAATTCGGCTTTCGCCAAATTAAAAGCGATTTCTTGATTCTCATTGACGTAGTAATTGTCAATTAACAAGGCCACCTGCTTGCTACTCGGCCAGTCATTATTGAAGGTACTGTGTTTGAAAGTATAACTTCCGCCAAGAGTACAGGCAACCGCCACTTGTCCAGCTGAATTTACAACCACGTTTTCTCCAGTAATTGTAGCGGTTTGCCCATAAATTCCGAAGTTTGAACTGTTATATACTTGCGTATTATTAATTGTAACATCAGAGTTTTGAATCCATAATCCTATGATGCTGTTTTTTACGGTTACATAATTAAATTCATTTCCCGTACTTCCTGGAGTCATCCAAATTGCTCCCCATTGTCCTGGAGTTTCGGCAAATCCAGGCTCAAGTCTGTCTCCTTCAAAAATAATCTGATTTGTGAGGGTTCCGTTTGCTTTTATAGAACCACCATTTGCTACAAGTATTCCAGAAGATTCGTGAAAATGAACTCTAGCACCTGGATCTATGGTTAACGTTTTTCCTGAGTCCACTCCAGCGTAACCGTAGACAACGTAAGGTTTGTTACTTGTCCAATTGTATTCATTTCCGTTTATCGGATCATTTTCATCAAGAAAAAACCCATAAATTTCGTCGTCACCAAAGGGAATACTTTCGGTAATAGTGCCATTACGATGTGGAAACAGGAAGATCGCATCTTGAATAAGTGTTACAAGTTCGACTGTTTGTAAATTAGTTCCTGCGCCAAACTGAATTTGGTCGGTATAAAGAAAATCGGTCGGATTTGCATCAGCAATATCAGCAGTAGTTTCGATAAAAATATACATACTATCTTTTGCGAGAAGCTCTACATTATTAAAGATTTTACCTTCGTTTCCTTGCATTCCATCAACGGTCATTCGGTATTTTGAATTTAGACCTTTTGCCAAAGACAGATTCGGAATACTTATATTATTGCTACTATTATTGAAGACTTTCAGAGTATAAGTACTCGATCCGATATTTGTAAAAACGGTGTCAAGGTAAATAGTATCTCTAGAAAATTCGAGACCGCCTGTACTTGGCTGAAAGTCGAAATCATTTCTACACGAAGAAAGCGAAATTATTATTGCGACAAAAACTAAGTAAGCGAGGTTCCGAATCATAGATTTAAATTTGGTAGTAAAAGTAATTATAAATTTCAAAATCCGCCAATTTCGAAATGCTATAATCAGAAACGTCTTTTTTAAGACTTTCTTGTGTTTGGCAATTATTGGCAAGACGTCAAAATTTTCTATTTTTACATAAAAATACTACTAAATGAAATACGATAGAGATACCATTCTTACACGATGCAATGGATATATAAAAAACACTTTGATGGAAACCCTCGAAATTGAATATATCGATGCAGGCGAGGGATTTTTAAAAGCAAAAATGCCAGTAAATTCAAGAGTTCATCAGCCTATGGGAATTTTGCACGGTGGAGCAACTGCAGCTTTGGCTGAAAGTGTTGGAAGTGCGGCAAGTTTAATGTTTGTTGATGCAACCGAATTTGAGGCTCGGGGAATCGAAATTTCTGCAAATCACTTAAAAAGCAAACGAGCAGGAACGGTATACGGAACTGCGAGAATTATTCATAAAGGGAGAAGCATTCACCTCTGGGAAATAAAAGTTACTGATGAAAACGACGAATTGATTTCGCTTTGCAAATTGACTAATATTATTTTGCCAAAGAAACGAGTATAAGGAACTGAAAATATATGATTGATCTTATCGAATTAGAAGCCAAGCTAAAAAATCAGATAAAAGACGAAAAACCTTTTGTGTTGTATTCCTTGCAAGGATCTACAGAAGTAAAAATGCTTTTGCAAAAAGATTCCAAGCAAGATACAATTATCGATTTTTCTGAAAGTGGATTTGTTTTTGTCTCTTTTGATAGAAAAAAGCAACTTCTTATTTCACGATCAAATGCAGAAGAGGAAAATTTCAAAACTGAAGCTGTTTATATTTCAAATTCTGCAAGTTACTTGAAAGATGACGCTCAGCCTTCGGCAAAAGCCAATTTCCAAAAAATCGTAGCAAAAGCGATTGCAGCAATAGAAAACGGCGAGTTTGGAAAGGTTGTCTTGTCTCGAAAAGAATGTCAAAACATTGACGGCTCGCAGTTTTTTGAAATCTATTTGAGAGTTTTAAAAACCTATTCAAATGCATTTTGTTACTGCTTTTATCATCCAGAATCGGGAATTTGGATAGGAGCGACTCCCGAAAAATTGCTGAAAGTAACTGGAAATTCATTTACTACAATGGCGCTTGCAGGAACACAAAAAATTGAGGGGAATGCCGCCGAACTAACTTGGGAAACTAAAGAAAAAGAAGAGCAGGCAATTGTGACTGATTTTATAGTGAGCGGAATTGAAAGTGCAGTTGACGATTTAAAAATTTCCACTCCTTACACAGCGAAAGCGGGAACGATAGCACATATTAAAACTGATATTTCTGGAGTTTTGAAAGAAGTTGGAGATATAGAATATTTGGTAAAAGTCCTGCATCCAACGCCCGCAGTTTGCGGAATGCCGAAAGATAAAGCGACAGATTTTATAAATGATAATGAAGGATATTCCCGCGAGTTTTACAGCGGATTTCTGGGAGAATTGAATATGCCGAATAAAAAAGGCGAACTTCAAACAGATTTCTACGTCAATTTAAGATGTATGAAAGTCGGAGAGGAGCAGGCGCAAATCTTTGTCGGTTGTGGAATCACGAAAGATTCCAATCCCGAAAATGAGTTTTATGAGACGGTGAATAAATCACAAACAATGAAAAAAATATTGATATGAAATTAGATATACTTGCCTTTGGCGCACATCCAGACGATGTAGAATTAGGCTGCGGCGGAACGGTTGCCAAAGAAATT
>JBBSQV010000013.1:0-35163 GCA_038243675.1 Flavobacteriales bacterium | reverse complement strand
TGGAATGTTTAGAGCATTCGTGCCACTTCAAAATGTTGATGCTTTCTACGAAGCATTTAATATCAAAGAAGGTGACGGAATGTATTTGAAACCATCAGATAGAGTTAAAATTTGGTAGTAACTTTCAAGTTTTATTTATAAGAAAATCCCAGCTTACGCTGGGATTTTTTGCTTTTATGGAATTCGATTATTTACTTTAAAGGATTTATTGTGTGTTTCAGAATTGGTGTGATATTTACTGATCGAGGTATAAATTTTTATAAACCACATTTATCTTAGCGAAATCTAATCAACCTTACTTTATACAAAAAAAATCCCGATTAATATCAAGATTTACTTTTATAGCTTTATTGTCTTAAAATGGTAATCGAGTTCTTTGATTAGTTTTTCGGATGAAATTATTTTGCCAGTTGAGAGATCTGAATAATCAAATGATGGCGGTTCCAAATTACTTTCTAAAGTTTTTCTGCTGTAATAATCTTCTTTTGTAGGGTGATCTGGAGTGGCGGCATTAAATGATGTTCCCCAAGCTTCCTTTTTGATCACTGCTTCTATAATTCCAATACAATCCTGTTGATCTATTAAATTTACTGCCGCATTAGGGCTATCCACTCCTTGACGTCCTGCCAAGTATTTCGCGGGATTTCTACCTGCTCCGATTAGTCCGCCAAAACGAACGATGGTTGTTTGTAAGAAATCTAAACTTTCCAAATATACTTCTGTTTCTACTAATTGCTTTCCTGATTCGGTGATTGCTTCGCGCTTCGTGGTTTCGGTGACTACGCCATCTTTATCAGAATAAACAGATGTCGAACTTACAAATAGTAATTTCGAAATTGACGAATGTTTTATGAGTGGCATGAGCAACTTCATCTTATCAATAAAAAAACCCTGAGCAGTTTTTACTTGTGGCGGAATATTAATAATTAATATTTCAGAACCTTTTATAAATTCTTTAAACTCTCCCAAAACTTCAGTTACAGAAAGTTCAAATTGATATGGAATTATTCCAGCTTCTTTCAAAATTTCGATTTTATCAATCGATGTTGTTGATCCTTTTACAGACCATCCTATTTCGATTAATGATTTAGCCAGCAACAAGCCTAACCAACCACAACCTAATATGCTTAATTGTTTCATTTCTATTTTTTATAGTTCAGAAGAAGTTGGCATGGGAATATTATCCATATCAGGAATTGTGTCGTTTCTATTTTCGGCTCTAAGTCTTAATTCTGGGCTCAGTTGAGGAATATATAA
Organism: Flavobacteriales bacterium; assembly: GCA_038243675.1. Taxonomy (GTDB): domain Bacteria; phylum Bacteroidota; class Bacteroidia; order Flavobacteriales; family Flavobacteriaceae; genus Flavobacterium. Next base: position 33,906 of record JBBSQV010000013.1, on the reverse strand, counting down.
TCTCGGTACTGGATTTATCTTCTTGATTTGCACAACAGCATCTGTTAAAATAAATGGTTTCGGCATCATCCAAGTATTTCTTTTTCGCATTCCAAATAAAGGATTGGTCATCAAATCAAATGATGATTCCATCATTGACATATCAAGAACGGTTTCTTTATTTACAACAAAATCTAAAATAAGCGGATCATTATCAACTACGTAATAACTAATAATCTTCTTTCCATTTCGAGGATATATGGATCCTTTTTGTCCTAACGCCGAAGCACCATTTGCTTTGAAATTTCTAAATTCAATATTTTCATTTGCAAATACATCAATTTTATTAACTCTTCGATTGGGAGTTATTCGAATTTTTAAAAATCTATTATTTCCAACAATTGAATCTTTTTCAAAATGGATTGTTGGTTCAGGAATATTGCGAACCAATGCTGCTGAAGTATAAACTATACCTGAATTGTATTTGCTGAAAAGTGGATATTCTGACAAATATCTTGCGTTTGGAATTGAATCCGTAATATAAATCTTTGTCCAGTCGTCTAATATTTTGTCATAAGACGCCCAAACTGCCTTATCCATTTCTACGTTGTAAACATAAAGGAGACTATTTGGTTTTGCAGTTGAATCACCGAAACCCGAATTCATGTGCGCGTGCATCAGCGCTCCAAATGCAACAATAAACAATCCGGCTGACCAAAGCCATTTATGAGTGAAAGAACCTAGCAAAGGCAGAATCAGAACAAACACTAGCAAAGCTAATATTGACGCGCCAAACAAAATTTTAAGTCCCAAACCTATTGGAAACAACACAATAAAAGGAACGAGAATGATTAATGCTGGAACAGCCGCTATTAAATTGATTGCTAAACTTGATTTTTGTGCGATTACAAAAAATCCGAACATAATAAGCGCAAACAAAACTGGTATAATAAAAAAACCTGCTCCAGGCAAAAAGATTGCTATACAAATATTGATCAGAATCCATAGTGTAATTGGTGCTACTGAATAATTAATAATTGTAGCCTCCGATCTGGCGTGTGCATAAAATAGGAAAGCGATTGCAATACTTAGGGCAATAAAAGCTACAATATAGCTATGCCCATTGTATGTAAATCCTTGAAGAATTTCGGTGTATTCTGGATAAATGATGAGAATGAACTTCCATAATAAAAATGATGAAAGTCCCACTACAAGCAGTGTTGCAGTTAAAATTATAAATCCTTTTCCGATTTCTGATGGAGTCAAAACTCTCTTACCAAGACCTACAAATAAAAGAAAAAGAAAGATAATTGTTGTAATACCTACTAGAACATAATTCCATGAAAATGAATAATGAAAGAAAAAGAAAGGTGCATTAAAATAGATCTCATCTTCAGATGAATTCTGTGCTTTCAGATCGGCGTTTGCAAAATGATTCATCAATGGAATTAAATAAGATCCCTGATGCGCCACAGAATTATGACTTAAATGTTCTGAATCATCTTGAGCGGTGTGATAGTTGAAATGATTATCTATAAAAGCAAAATTGAATCCTGGGATTTTAGCTTGTTCTCTAAAAACGGTGAGATCAGTGTCATTTGGGAGCATTTTGTAAATGCTATACATCAAAGAATTGCTGGCAGGAAATTTTGGTTTTGCAGCAGCAAATTCCTTGATCATTGCAGCATTACCATCATTAACTTCCATCAGCATATAGCTTGGTCCAGCAGTACCACGAGCCTCGAAGTTGAGAACCAAACCAACTTCTTTTGCCCAATTATTGTCAGTAGCAAAAAGTGCTGCTCCATTCAAGCCTAACTCTTCTGCATCTGAAAATAAAATTATGATATCATTCTTATTCGTTTTCTTATTATGCAGAAACGCTCTCACTCCTTCAAGAATTGTCGCAACTCCAGTAGCATTATCGGCAGCGCCGTGCGAATATGAATGAGGTGCGCTATCATAATGTGACAATAACATTAAAGCTTTGCTATTATTTGTCCCCTTGATTTTCGCAATGATATTGCGCGATTTAACCAGATTACCCCAGTCAGAAAGAGTCGTTCCTTCTTGTATTTGGGGCGTAAGACCCAATTCACGAAGTTCCTTTTGTAAATAAACTTCTACATCCGAATGTGCCTCCGAACCTACATAATGAGGTTTTTCAGCCATGACATCGATATGCTCAACTGCTCGCTTTACAGAAAAATCCGAAAGCGGTGCAAGATCTTCAGAATACCAATGCGGCATCATTGAAAAATAAACCGTTGTAAGTACGATTATAAAAACAAACAGAGTGATAATCGAGGCAAATCTATTTTTCATAGGTCATGGTTTAGGTAGATTTTAATGTAATTCCTTTTTGACAAGCACTACAAAATCGTTGTCCAAAAGCATATAACCCTGATCATACAAAAAGTAGTAGGTATTTCCTGTGTTTGTACGCAAGATATTAGTAAAGTATTCAAAATCAAAACCTTTGCTTAGAAGTTTTGATCTGGAAGTTTTGATTTTCAGATCGGTATTTATCGACAATAAAATGCGATAGTTTTTGCGCAACTTATTATTAATGTTGCGCATATAATTATTACTATCCTTGTTTATTTTATTATTGTAAGCATTGCGGCATCCATCGCTGCAAAACTTTTTATCTTCCCGACCTATTATCTTTTCATCACATTCCAGACATGTCTTCATGAGTTATTTCTTTTTTATTTCATATAAATCGGTACGTCGATCTTTCAAAATTCGGACACTTCCATACTCATGAAGCTCTTTAAGCAGTCTTAAATCTACATCTACAATAAGCGTCATCTCGGTATTTGGAGTTGTTTCTGCTTTGATTCCGTTGGATGGAAAAGCAAAATCAGAAGGGGTAAAAACCGCTGTTTGTGCATATTGAATATCCATATTATTTACTTTCGGAAGATTGCCAACACAACCCGCAATTGCTACATAACATTCATTTTCTACTGCACGAGCTTGTGCACAAATTTTTACACGAGTATACCCATTTTGGGTATCAGTAAGAAAAGGTACAAACAGAATATTCATTCCTTCGTCAGCCATAATTCTCGCCATTTCTGGGAATTCGACGTCGTAGCAAATCATAATTCCAATTTTTCCGCAGTCAGTATCAAATGTTCTAATATCAGAGCCACCTTGCATACCCCAATGATTCACTTCGTTTGGTGTAATATGAATTTTGGTATACATCTCTGATGTTCCATCTCTCTTACAAAGAAATCCAACATTGTATAAATGCCCGTCAACATCAAGAAAAGGCATACTGCCAGTAATGATATTTATATTATAAGAAATAGCAAATTCCTGAAAACGTTTTTTTATAGCTTCAGTATGTCGTGCAATTTCTCGGATGGCATCTGCCTCCTGCATATGATTATAATCTGCCATCAAAGGGGCAATAAATAATTCGGGAAATAATGCGAAATCAGATCCGTAACCTGAAACCACATCTACGAAAAATTCTGACTGCTCGAAAAATTCTTCTAGATTATTAAGAGGTCTCATCTGCCATTGAATTAATCCTAAACGAATAACATCTTTGGCGACGTTAATAATTTGTGGACTTTCGTCATAGTAAATGTTATTCCACTCCAGCAAAACTGCAAATTCTTTCGAATTCTTATCTCCTTCAAGATAATTATTCATAATTCTCACCACGTGAAAATCATTACTTAACTGAAACGAAAGCACAGGATCGTATAATTCCTTTTGCTTTACCTTTTCTATATAAACTTTCGGTGTATATTCTTTCGCGTATTGACCATAACTCGGAATTCGTCCTGCAAAAACTACCGCTTTCAAATTTAGATTTTCGCAAATTTCTTTTCGAGCATCATACAATCTTCGTCCTAGTCTAAGCCCTCGATATTTTGGATGAATAAAAACATCTATTCCGTAAAGAATTTCTGCGTCCTCATTATGAGTAGCAAAAGTTCCATTGTCCGTAATCGTCTCGTATGTATGTTTTTTGATAACTATTTTTTCATCAACAATAAGAGAAAGCGCAGATCCTACCACCACATCATCTACGAGAATTACAAGTTGTCCTTGGGGAAATATTTTCAAAAGCACTTCAATATCTTCCTCACGCCAGTAATTTTCGGCCAACTCTGTATAAGACTCCATCATTGAAGTCTTCAATTCTTTATAATCTTCTATTTGTAAGTTTCGTAATTCAACCTTGTTAATCTCTGTCTGCATCTACTTTTTTTAGCAAATGTAAATAATTTAATTCCATTTACAAACGTTTACAAACAATAACAAACGAAATTAATTGTTTTTCAACCGATTAACTTTTGAAAGCCGCCACATCTTTGCAATGTTGATTTGAAACAACAATCATCACGAACAAATAATAACAATTTAATTTACACGCCATGAACAATTTAAGAAACAGAGTACAGTTGATTGGACACGTAGGAAACGATCCAGAAATCAAAACATTAGAAGGAGGGAAAAAACTAGCCAACATTACACTGGCAACAAATGATTACTATAAAAACGCTCAAGGCGAAAAAGTAGAACAAACAGAATGGCATCGTTTAACTGCCTGGGGTGCAACCGCCGATCTTATAGAAAAGTACGTGACTAAAGGAAAAGAGATTGCTATTGAAGGAAAACTTACACACCGCAGTTACGATGATAAAAATGGAGAAAAGAGATTTGTAACCGAAGTGACTATAAATGAGTTGGTTCTACTAGGTAAACAATCTTAATAACTAAATTAAAACGTCAATTAAAAGCCATATTAATACTAAAATTTATACGCCATGAATAATTTAAAAAACAGAGTACAGTTGATTGGACACGTAGGAAACGATCCAGAAATCAAGACCTTAGAAGGTGGGCGAAAACTAGCAACAATCACACTAGCCACTAACGATCACTATAAAAATGCCAAGGGTGAAAAAGTCGAACAAACAGAGTGGCACCGCCTAACTGCTTGGGGCACAACTGCCGAAATCATTGAGAAATTTGTAAATAAAGGCAAAGAAATCGCAATCGATGGTAAACTTACACATCGCACTTACAACGATAAAAATGGAGAGAAAAAGTTTATAACAGAAGTAACTATCAACGAATTAGTTCTTCTCGGTAAATAAATGGAGATAAGATTTGTATCTAGTTTGATAACAACAATCTCACAGATCAATGGACGGCTTTGAAATTTTTCAATTCAGTTCATTGATCTTTTTTTGGCTATCGCCGAAAAAATTTATTTTTCTATGAGGGAAATTATTGTGTGTTTTGGGGAGTAAAGTGTTATTATGACCCGCTTTTTCTGAAACATTTCAAACCCAAACTATATCGATCAAGGTCTTTTTAAACTTTGGTAAATCTAAGATTTTGGCTTTCGCCGAAGAATTTTTATATAAGCTTTTAGTGAAACTATTATGTTATAATAGGAATAACATATTTTGCGACCTCTTGCTTTGAGACAGTTTCGATCGAAGCTATATCGATCTTCTAATATTTATTGATTCTATAATTCTGACTTTCGCCGAAAGAATTTTATCAAATCTCGATTAAATTCTGGTAATACATAAAAAATAAGATATTCTGCTAACACTCCGTTTTATAATATTTCCATTCGAAGCTGTAATGATAGAAAATAATATAGAAAATTCAAGCATATACTTCTTAGTTATTCTGTACAACCTCGACCAATTAATTAAAATTAATAGCTATTTCTTCTTTACAAATAAGTTGTTTGCAATTTTATTGGAAATAGTGATTTTCTGATCTCTTACAAGAATCGACATTGATCCATCAAATTCTTCTCTTGAGAGAATCTTGAAATCTTCACCCAAAGCAATTCCGTTTTTGTTTAAGTATTTCAAAAATGCCGTGGAAGTATCTTTCACACCCACACAAACTGCATTTTTCCCGACTTCAATTTCCGATAACAATTTCTTATCTACTGTTGGAATTTCTCCTTTGGAATTCGGAATCGGATCTCCGTGAGGATCAAGTGTTGGATGATTTAAAAAAGCTGAAAGTTTGTCTATCAATTTTTCTGATTTGATATGTTCTAATTCTTCTGCTATTTCGTGAACCTCATCCCACGAAAAATCTAACGTTTCTACTAAAAACACTTCCCATAAACGGTGCTTGCGAACAATCATTTTTGCAGCCATTCTTCCACTTTCTGTCAAAACAACTCCCTGATACTTTTGGTAAAGTATCAAATTGCGTTCGGCTAGTTTCTTTATCATATCTGTCACCGAAGAAGCTTTTGTATCAAGCATAGCAGCAATTGCATTGGTAGAAACCCCATCAGGACTCGCTTGAGATAAATGATAGATAGTTTTTAGATAATTTTCTGCAGAATGTGTCATTGTATTATTTTAGAAATTCAAAAGTACAAATTTATAGCATGAAGGAGCTTATGTTTTAGATCACTCTAAAAAATGCAATCGGTATAACGGTATTTGGTGTTGATTTTAATTTTGTACTTGAAACGCAATGGTAGTCTTAAACTTAATAGTTTTTTATAACTACATAAAAAGTGAAACTAAAAGTCAGTTTAAATAGTAACGAGGTTTTTCGAAGCAGTAAAATCATCTTATGCTTGAACGCTGGAATTAAAATGCTTTACAATAATTACTGCGATCAACGTTATTTCCGGCTTGGAGCGCATTATAAGTTCGGTAAATGTTTCAAAATAACTACAAGAGAAATTAATACCGTGGTGAGTAGAACCGTCCGATAATGGTTGCTTTTATTATAAAAACCTATAGAGTCACTGTATCAATACGCCAATTGTTGCAAATTTTAACTTTGGATGCTTATCTTATTTAATTGCTTCCACTCTTCTTAATTCCAAGCTTTCTTATTCTATAAATTACAAGCAATACAAGAAATGTAGCTTTTTCAACGCCAAATTATCAATGCCGAATGCAAAAATTCTACGATTATATCTTTAATCGCAGAAATTATGTTTAATGAAATATCCATTCAGCGAAAGCTTAAATTTAAATGAAATGTTCTTTATTATGTTATAAATGTTAAATAATCGCTTTTTATCTGCCACTACTTTGATTTTATCACGATTATATTATCGCTATGACCTAAGTCATATTTTACTACCGTTCAAACAGTTATAAAATGTTTAATTTTTTATTTAGAATCTTTTTACATTGTTAGATTTGATTATATATTTGCATTGTTTTTATTAAGTCTAAATAACAAAGCATTATATGAAATTCTTAGCGACAGCAATTTTTGCATTAGCAACCACCGCAGTAGCATTTGCGCAACAAGGGATCCTTAAAGGACAAATTAAAGATGCGAAAAACGAACCAATTTCGAGATCTGAGATAAAGATCGAAAATTATAAGCAATTGATTCTTTCTAATATTAATGGCGAATTTGTAATAGAACGCCTTCCGTACGGAATCTATACGGTAATTGTAGAGCATGCCGGTTTTGAATCTAAAGTATTAACAGTCAATATTGATCAGGCAAGCACAGATTTATCTGTAGTATTAGCTCTTGCGAGCAGTCAGTTAAAAGAAGTAGAAGTTTTTGGACGTAGCAATGTAGCTCCAGAAAAACTTGAAACATTGACAAGATTACCACTTCAAGCGAAAGACCAAATTCAAAGTATTTCAATTATCTCAAGCACACTCATCGCAAAACAAGGAGCTCTTACAATTAATGACGCGACTAGAAACGTTCCTGGAGTTTATGCATTTGCAACTTATGGAAACAAGCGTGAAAGTATGGCATCTAGAGGCTACAGGGGAATTCCAATTTTGAAAAACGGAGTTCGTGTAAACTCTGATTTTAGAGGAACAGGAGTCTTGACCGATGCTGCAGGTATTGATAATGTTCAAGTATTAAAAGGAGTTTCGGCAATTACTCAGGGCGTTGCCACAGATATTGGAAGTCCTGGCGGTGTCATTAACATCGTTACAAAAACACCAAACTTTTATTCAGGAGGAGATGTTTCTATCCGATCTGGGAGTTGGGGCCAAGTGCGTCCACAATTTGATTTTTACGGTCCGATGGACAAAGATGAAAAAATAGCTTTTAGAATTGCCGGTGCTTACGAGACAAAAGATAGCTACAGAAGTCACGTCAATAGCGATAAAATATATGTTAATCCGTCAATTGCTTGGAAAGCGAATGATAAAACAACGTTGACTTTTGAAATGGATTATCTTGATGATAACCGGACTCCAGATTTGGGAACAATTAATATTGCTGAATCTGACGTGAACGGAATTTACGATCTCCCTCACAGTAAATTCCTTGGATATACTAATGACAAAACAAATACCATAAACACAAATTACACAGTTCGCTTTGATCGAGAAATTAATAAAAAACTCTCTGTTAGAGCGGCTTACTTTAAATCTGATTTAGCAACTGACGACGTTGGAGCAGCTTTAGCTAGCAAAAATAACCTGACACTTTCGCAAAGAAATAGATCATTGAGCCACAGTACGAGAAAGGACATCAATCAAGTGCTTCAATTGGATCTTGTAGCAAAGGACATTATGACAGGAAGTATCAAACATTTATTCCAAGTGGGTTTTGATTACAACAGAAACACTACTTCTACACTTAGCGAAAAAACAGGTGTTCTTGATGTAATCGACGTTTATCAAACAATTAATAATTACTTGCCAGAAACTGTAACTTATGGTGCTGCAACGACAAATAACGAAAGTTCAAAAGGTTTTGGAGTATTAGCGCAAGGCGTTACCGAATGGACTAAGTGGTTCAGAACATTTGTAGGTCTTCGTTATAGTAAAGTTGAATCTATTACCAATATTAATACCGGAGTAAATTCTAGTGATGCAGTAAATCCACTTGCGGGAGTGATGTTTATTCCAACAAAAAGCATCAACATCTTTGCTTCCTACACTAATAGTTCAAATCCTAGATCAGCTACTAGAGAAGATATCAATGGAGAAGCTCTAGGAAACGAAAGATGGGATCAGTGGGAAGCAGGCTGGAAAACATCTTGGCTTAATGACCGATTAAGATTTAATACAACTTTCTTCAAAATCAACAACCGTGATATGAATCTTCCAGTTTATGACGAAACTTGGACAGAGACAGGATATTACCAAAAAGGAGGAAACGACCAGCGTCAAGGAATTGAAACAGAACTTTCTGGTCGTCTTTTCAAGAATTTAGAAGTGATTTTAGGATATTCATTAATCGACGCCAAATACAAAGAACACACATCTTACGTATATAATTCAGCACCGTTAAATACGCCAAAACATACAGCAAATGCTTGGGCAAACTATGAATTTCTTGACAACACTTTAGAAGGACTTTCTGTAGGAGTTGGAGTTTATTATCTTGGGGAAAGACCCGTAAACGATTGGTCAAGTGGCGCAATCACTCACCAAGGAATTGTACCAAATGTGAAACCTTTTGATTTGGCTGCTTACACAACGGTTAACTTTCAAGTAGGATATAAATTTAATAAGAATTGGACTTTGCGGGGCTACGTAAATAACGCCTTCAATGAGTTTGGATACAATGCTTACAGAACATCGTATATCAACCCAATCGATCCAATTAATGTTTCGGGTATGCTATCATACCATTTCTAAAAACAGTTTTTAGTAGTTAGATTTTGATGAAACGGTTTGTCTTCTACAGAAGATTAACCGTTATTTATTTGCTTAAACAACAAATAAACTGATCAAAGCATTAAATTGTATTTAAATTTTTTTCGTTCATCTTTTGGCGAAAGCCATAAAATTTTAAGTTTTAAAAAAATGACCAATAGGTTATACAAAGTACAATAACAAAACTTTAGCGGTTGTGTACAAATCGCCATCTGAAATCTTTGTAACTTTGTAAAAACATAAAATACAACAATATGTATCCAGAAGAAATGGTTAACCCAATGCGTGCTGAACTTTCAGATGCAGGTTTTGAAGATTTATATACAGCTGGTGCGGTAGAAAACGCAATTAGCAAAAAAGGAACAACATTATTAATTATCAATTCAGTTTGTGGATGTGCCGCACGTAATGCGCGCCCAGGAGCAAAAATGAGTTTAGAAGGTGGCAAAAAACCAGACCAAACGGTTGCAGTTTTTGCAGGTGTAGATAAAGATGCAGTGGACAAAGCACGTGAATTTATGTTGCCTTTCCCTCCATCTTCACCAAGTATGGCGCTATTCAAAGACGGTGAATTAGTTCACATGTTAGAGCGTCATCATATCGAAGGAAGACCAGCAGAATTAATTGCTGAAAATCTACAAAACGCTTATAACGAATACTGCTAATCAAGCAAAATACTATTACAAGGCTTTCCGGAAATTCTGGAAAGCCTTTTTTTATGGACTTACTTTTTTTATCTTTGCACTGCATTTTTAAAATTTCAAAATGCATCATTTCTTAACTTAAACCGTTTATAGCATGCAACTGTACAACACCTTAAGCGCAGAAGAAAGAGCCGTCCTCATTGATGACGCCGGAAAACAAAGACTTACTTTGTCTTTCTATGCTTATGCGCAACTTTCAGATCCCACAACTTTTCGTAACGAACTATTTTTAGCTTGGAATCCCCTAGAAGTACTAGGCCGTATTTATGTAGCGCATGAAGGGATTAATGCACAATTATCCTTGCCAGCAGACAACTTCTATCTTTTTAAAGATACCATAGAAGAGTACGAATTTATGAAAGGAATTAGGCTGAATGTAGCTGTGGAGCAAGATGATCATTCATTTTTAAAACTTACTATCAAGGTTCGTGACAAGATTGTTGCCGACGGTCTCGTTGACGAAACATTTGACGTTACCAATATTGGCACGCACCTAAAAGCACAGCAATTTAACGCGATGCTTGACGATCCCAATACCGTTGTGGTAGATATGCGAAATCATTACGAAAGTGAGATTGGACATTTTACGAAAGCTATTAAACCAGACGTTGACACTTTTAGAGAGTCATTGCCAATTATTGAAGAGCAACTTTCAACTCATAAAGAAGACAAAAATCTATTGATGTATTGCACCGGCGGAATTCGTTGCGAGAAAGCAAGTGCTTATTTTAAGCACAAAGGTTTTGCAAACGTATACCAGCTTGAAGGCGGAATTATCGAATATACACGTCAAGTAAAGGCCGAAGGTTTAGAAAGCAAATTCATCGGAAAAAACTTCGTATTTGACCATCGTTTGGGCGAGCGAATTACAGATGATGTTGTTGCACAATGCCATCAATGCGGAACTCCTTGCGATGTGCACACCAATTGTGAAAATGAAGGTTGCCATTTATTATTTATTCAATGTGATTCTTGTGCGGCTGCAATGGAAGGCTGTTGTTCTGTAGAATGTCAGGAAATAATTCACTTGCCAGAAGATGAGCAGAAAAAACTTCGTAGCGGAATTAAGAATGGTAATATGATTTTCAAAAAAGGAAAATCGGACAAATTGTTATTCAAAGCAGATCTTTCTGCCGATGCTCCAACTGCTATTTACGAACGTCCAAAAAGACAAATCAAGAAACAATCTGCTGTTAAGAAAAATCTTGCTGGAAATGCAATGCATTACTTCGTAAAGGCTGGAATCGGACAATTCGAACTCACAGATCAAGAAATTTCGGTTGGAGATACAATTCTTATTTCTGGATCTACCACTGGCGAACAAACCCTTACTGTTGGCGAAATGCTAGTTGACCAAGTGATTGCTCAAACAGCAAAAGCTGGAGACATTGTCACGATGAAACTTCCATTCAGAATTAGACTTTCAGACAAATTGTATAAAGTTTTAGACTAATGCAGTTTTTAGATTTTATAGAAAAAGAGCGCTGTGATGGCGCTCTTTTTTGTTTTGTAGAATTTTGGTTAGATCAATTTACTTCTTATTTTTTGGCAGCTATTCCCGCTCTCGCTACAATCCTGCGTGGGCATTTGCCGGAGCAGATGTCAGTCAAGGAGCTTCCTTCGGTCGCTCTTGCCAGCCGCTGCTCCAAAAAGGCAAATCCCCAAGCAGGGACTTTCACTACTATCGGGGCTGAAAATTCGTGGTTAAATTCAGGTTTTATGGTATTATTCGCAATATGTTATAAGATGTCGTTTTACCTTATTAAGTCGTTTTTCCCAAATCCCAATCCTCCAATACCACGATAGCTTCTGCAGTATAAAATTGATAAAATTTAAGGAATTTAAATCCAAAATTAGACTAAGAATGCTTCGAGGTCTAAGACCATCGATAGGCGACAACATCAAAGAAGAGCAGAATATTAATTTATAAAGAAAAGGAAGCTTTCGCAGTAGAAACCAACGAAGAGCAAGAATCTTTTGACCATATTATTAGATAAGCACTTGCAAACTATTTACTCATCACCGTTATTAATGACGTTTGCGGAATTCTGATCTATTTCTCAATTTCTACAGGGACACTTGCTTTAAATGTGTTATTTTCGATGGAATTAATTTAACTTTTATATAAATTATTTTACATTTACAAGTAGTTGGAATTTGATATATTTAGAGATTTCCAACTATTCTAATAAATTCTAATCTCCAACTCCCAATATGAAGACTAAACATGCTGTTTATTACTTATTTATTTTACTGCTAATTTCATCTTGTTCCAAAAAATCGGCAGCAGATTTCAATTCCAATTATAGCATATTCAAGCCTTACATTACGAATTTCTCAGGCGGATTGGTTTCGGCTCAGTCGGATTTGAGAGTTGTTTTGGCGTTTGCCAATGAGGAGTGGACGAAAGACCAAGTTTTAGACAAAAATCTTTTTAGCATTTCCCCTTCTATTGATGGAAAAGTGGTAGCGCTATCTACTAGCACAGTTGCTTTTGTTCCCACGAAAAAATTGAAATCGGATACAGAATATCAAGTCACTTTTCACCTATCCAAACTAATTAAAACGCCAAAGGAATTAGATGATTTCAAATTCACTGTAAAAACTATTAAACAAGATTTCATCGTTGATACTGACGACGTACAATCATACTCTCCAGGTTACCAGTTTTTAAACGCTAATTTAAAGACGGCTGATAAAATGGATTTCCAAACGGCGTCGAAATTAATTACTGCGGAACAAAACGGCAAGAAACTAAAACTCAAGTTTGAAAAAACAAGTGGTATTTCATCAGAATTCAAATTTATCATCGACAGTTTACAGCGTTATGATTTGGATACCAATCTAAAAATAAGCTACAACGGAAAATCTGTAGACATTGACCAAAAAGGAACTATAGATTATTCGGTAAAGGGAAAAGATAATTTTACTGTCGTTGAAGCTAAAGTTCTGCACGATACTCAAGGTACTTTACTATTAAACTTTTCTGACCCATTATCTAAAAACCAAGATTTTGACGGACTTATTTCAATTGATGGCGCTGAAAATTTAAAATATGCAGTACAAGGAAATTTGCTAAAAGTATTTTTTGACTCTTCGTTATCTGGCGAATTATTAGTAGAAGTTTTCCAAGGAATTGAAAATGAGGACGGTCGTAAAATGAGAGAAACGTACCGTGAGAAAGTGCTTTTTGATAAATTGAAGCCAAACGTTCGTTTCTTGAAAAACGGAATTATTTTGCCAAGTTCAAACAACTTAAAATTAAACTTTGAGACGGTAAATTTAAAAGCGGTTGATGTAAAAGTTTATAAAATTTACACCAATACAATCCTGCAATTTCTACAAGAAAATGAACTTAACGGCGCTCGAAATCTTAAGAAAGTTTCGCAACCCGTGGCTACAAAAACAATCAATTTAAAACAAAATAATTTATTCGACACGAGTAAATGGAACACGTATGCGCTAGATTTGTCGACAATAATTACGCCCGATCCAGGAGCGATGTATCGAGTTGAAATTTCTTTCAAAAGTAGTTATTCGCTTTACAATTGCTTAGGTGCTGATAAAATTCCAGATGAGGAAGAAGTAGAAGAAGTTGACGAAAAAGACGTTAACTATAGTAATTCTGGCGATTATTATTATGACGATTACTATGAAGACTATTACGATTACGACTGGCGTCAAAGTCAAGATCCTTGTTCAGAATCTTACTTTTATAATGCAGTTGTAGGCACAAATATATTAGCTTCTGATTTGGGAGTTATTGCAAAAAGAGGCGAAAACAAATCGTACTTCTTCGCGGTAAATAATATCGTGAATACTGATCCAGTTTCGGGTGCCACAATTGATTTGTACAATTACCAGCAACAAAAGTTAGTGTCTCTGACTACAAATTCTGATGGATTTGCGGAAGCTCAATTGGATACCTATGCTTATTTCGCTATTGTTAAAAGGGATAAAAACACTACTTACGTCAAATTAGACGATGGAACTTCACTGTCGGTTAGTAATTTCGATGTTTCAGGTGAGGTTTTACAGAAGGGCTTGAAGGGATATATTTATGGTGAAAGAGGAGTTTGGCGTCCGGGAGACCCAATTTATTTATCTTTTATTTTAGATGATACGGCAAATCCGCTTCCTGTTAATCATCCCATTCAATTGCGAATTTCAGATCCAAGAGGAAAAGTGGCGTATCAAACGCTTTCAAAAACAAATTCATCCAACCATTATTTATTCAAATTTTCTACGAATGAGGAATCGCCAACAGGAAACTGGGAAGCTCGAATTAGCGTCGGAGGTGCAAAATTCTACAAAAATTTGAAAGTAGAAACCATCAAGCCTAACCGTTTAAAAATTAAAAATAGCTTTCAAAAAGAAGTGTTGTCTTCTCGCGGTTCCAACACCAATAATTTGCAAGTAAATTGGTTGCATGGTGCGGCCGCAAAAAATTTAAAGGTCGAAGTGCAAGCGAAATTTTCTCAACAAGTTACTACGTTTAAAAATTATGAAAAGTACGATTTTGACGATGAGGTAAGAAAATTCAGCACTGAAGAAATAAATTTATTTTCAGGAAGATTGAATGAAAGCGGACAAGCGACTATTTCAATCGAACCTAAATTAACGGCTCAAGCTCCCGGATTTTTGAAAGCAGCTTTTATTACTAAAGTACATGAAGAAGGTGGCGATGTAAGTACTGATGTTTTTGCTACGACTTATTCGCCTTACGAAACTTACGTGGGAATAAAATCGCCTGAACCTAATAAATATGGAATGCTTGAAACTGGAAAAAACAATCGATTTGAAATACAAACCGTTAATGAAAGTGGAAATCCAAAATCAGTTAGCAACCTTAAAGTTCGCGTCTATAAAGTAGAATGGAGATGGTGGTGGGATGCTTCTGACGATAACTTATCAAATTTCAGTTCGTCTGATGCAACAACTTCGTACAAAAGTTTTACCGTTTCAACCAATTCAGCTGGAAAAGGAGCATTCGAATTTGAAGTTCCTGAAAATGATTGGGGACGTTATTTAGTTCGGGTTGCAAATGGCTCAAACAGACATGCTACTGCACAAACGGTTTTGATTGATTGGCCATATTGGTCGGGAAAAACGAAAGATGGAAATGCGTCAAGCGCGAATATGTTGGTTTTCGCAACCGATAAAAAGAAATATAATGTAGGAGAAAAAGCGTTGATTTCATTCCCTTCAAGTGACGGGGGACGCGCTTTAATTTCAATAGAAAACGGCACGAAAGTCTTGAAAACGATGTGGGTTGACACCAAAAAAGGGGAAACCAAAGCAGAAATCCCGTTGACCAAAGACATGGCGCCAAATGTGTATTTCAACGTCACACTTTTGCAACCACATGCAACCACTAAAAACGATTCGCCAATCCGAATGTATGGAATTACTGCGATTGAAGTATTGGACCCAAATAGCAAGTTGGAACCTGTTATCAAAATGCCAAATGTTTTGAAACCGGAACAAAAATTCACTGTAAATGTTTCGGAGAAAAATGGTCAACCGATGACTTATACAATTGCCGTTGTTGATGAAGGTTTGCTTGACTTAACTAGATTCAAAACACCAAATGCTTGGGATAGTTTTTACGCAAGAGCAGCTTTAGGTGTAAAAACTTGGGATGTTTACGATGATATTATTGGTGCTTACGGCGGAAAAGTAAATCAGATATTTGCTATTGGTGGTGACCAAAGTATGATTGGCGGTCAAGCCAAAAAAGCAAATAGATTCAAGCCAGTTGTTCTTTACTATGGCCCGTTCGTTTTAGACAAAGGGAAATCCACGACACATACTTTGCAACTTCCGAAATATGTTGGTTCGGTTAGAACGATGGTGGTTGCGGCTTCAGCATCAAAAAGTGCTTACGGCGCGGCTGAAAAAACAACGCCGGCTCGAAGTCCGTTGATGGTTTTGGCTTCACTGCCTAGAAAAATTTCACCGGGAGAAAGAGTGAGATTACCAGTAACTGTTTTTGCCACGGAAGCAAAAATCAAGAACGTGACCGTTTCCTTAAAAATGACAAAAGGATTGCGAGTAGTTGGTTCTGTAACACAAAATATATCATTCTCTTCACCAGATGAAAAAATGGCTTACTTCGATATTGAAGTTGGCGAAGCAACTGGTATCGAGAAAATACAAGTAATTGCAAGTTCTGGAAATGAAAAAGCTTCTTATGCTGTTGAAATTGATTTAATCAATCCAAATCCGATTACGAATGATTATCAAGATTATGTGATTGAACCCAACAGTACCAAGAAAATTGATTGGGCTACTTTTGGTACGAACGGAAGTAATTTAGCAAAACTGGAGATTTCTTCGATGCCAATAATTGACATCAACCGCAGATTACAATTCTTGATTCAATATCCGCACGGATGTTTGGAACAAGTTACTTCGGGCGTTTTTCCGCAACTTTATTTAGCAGACATTGTCGATATGACATCGACACAGAAAACCAATACGCAGAAAAATGTTACTTCAGGAATTACAAAAATTTCAAATTTACAAGCATCTAATGGCGGATTTATGTATTGGCCTGGAGCCAGAACAACGGACGACTGGAGTACTTCGTACGCAGGACATTTCCTCATAGAAGCCGAGAAAAAAGGATATGTTTTACCGCTAAGTTTAAAAAGCAAATGGTTGAGTTTCCAAAAAAGTGAAGCTCGAAAATGGCGTTTTATTCCACAATACGGAAATGATTTGGCGCAAGCCTACCGTTTATATACCCTGGCTTTAGCAGGTTCAGCCGATTTAGCATCGATGAATCGATTGAGAGAGACGGTAGATATTTCCAATGAAGCAAAATTAAGATTAGCTGCGGCTTATGTGTTGAGTGGACAAAAATCTACAGGAAAAGCATTGTTAGCAAATAGCACAATTTCTGAAACAGCAGATAGATATTCGTATTACTATTACGGTTCGGAAGATAGAAATCGAGCGATGGCTTTAGAGACATTGATCTTATTAGGCGAGAAACAGAAAGCATTTAGATTAGCTACAATTTTAGCAAAACAAATGTCAAGCGATCAATGGATGAGTACGCAAACAACCGCTTATTCACTATATGCTATGAGCTTATTTGCAAAAAGTAATGGTGAATCGGGCATTGGAGTGGAAGTTTCAGGAACACCGTTGAAAGAAAATATTTCTACTTCAAAATCAATTGTAAGTAGAAGTCTAAGTGTAAGAACGGGCGGAAACACAGTAATAGTTAAAAACACTAAAGGGAATACGATTTATGTTCGATTACTGAATACTGGAATTTTGCCAGTTGGTGAAGAGAAAACAATTCAGAGCGATGTTTCTGCTTACATTTCTTATAAAGACAGAAAAGGCAATCCTATTTCGATAGAAAGTATCAAACAAGGAACTGAATTTGTCGCCTCAATTACAATTCGAAATGAGCGAAGCGAGTCGGTTGAAAATATAGCTTTAACTCAAATTATTCCTTCCGGTTTTGAAATTGTAAACACAAGATATACGGATTACGGTTCTTCAACAGACAATCGAGCAGATTATATCGACTTGCGAGACGACCGTGCGAATTACTACTTTGGATTGAAAGCTTCAGAAAGTAAAACGTTTACTCTGCTGCTGAATGCCTCTTATTTAGGTAGATATTATATGCCTGGATTGCAATGTGAAGCAATGTACGATGCAACTTTCATCGTTCGAACGAAAGGATATTGGATAGAAGTTTTACCATAATTTGAAAAATAGTATTTGACTTTGAAATTAAAGAAAACCTTTTCATCTTTTTTAAATTACCTAAAAAAACATCCGATTAAGTCGGGTGTTTTTTTTACTTTATTTCTTGTTTATTATTTCAGTTTGCCGTCGCCATTATTTAAAGTTCCCTATTCTACGGTAGTTGAAAGTGAACAAGGTCGCTTGCTAGGCGCTAAAATTGCGATCGACGGACAATGGCGATTTCCTGAAAATGACACGCTTCCTGACAAGTTTAAAAAGTGTATTGTAACTTTTGAAGACCAACATTTCTATCAACATCCCGGTTTTAATCCTGTGGCAGTTTTCAATGCAATGGTGCAGAATTACAAAGCAGGAAAAGTCGTCCGTGGTGGAAGTACATTAACGCAGCAAGTAATTCGCTTAGCGCGAAAAGGCCAAAGTCGGACCTATTTTGAAAAAGCAATTGAACTCGTTTTAGCCACACGATTAGAATTTCGATTTTCGAAAGATAAAATTGTTGAATTATATGCGGCTCACGCTCCTTTTGGTGGAAATGTCGTTGGTTTAGAAATGGCTTCTTGGCGGTATTTTGGCTTAAAACCAAATCAACTTTCTTGGTCTGAAAGTGCAACTTTAGCGGTTTTACCAAACGCACCAAGTTTAATTTTCCCTGGAAAAAATCAAGAATTATTATTGGCGAAAAGAAATTTATTACTTCGGAAGTTAAACAATAATAGAATCATTGATTCTGAAACTTATAATTTGGCTTTAGCCGAACCATTGGTTGGTAAGCCTTTTCCATTGCCTGAATTAGCGCCACATTTAGTCCAGAAAATGGCAAAAACTTATGGAGGAAAAAAGATTCAAAGTAGTATTGATTATGAAATTCAATCGCGAGTGACTGATTTGGCTGCCAATTATTACAATCAGTATAAGCAGAATGAAGTCTACAATTTAGCAGTTTTGGTTTTGGATATAAAGACAAGAAAAGTTGTGGCTTATGTAGGAAACTCGCCAACAGATAATGCGCATAAAAAAGATGTCGATATCATTCAAGCAGCCCGAAGTACGGGAAGTATTTTGAAACCTTTATTATTTGCTGGAATGTTGGATGCTGGGAAAATTTTGCCCAACACTTTAATTGCAGATGTCCCGACGCAAATTTCTGGATATACACCTGAAAATTATGATTTAAGCTTTGATGGAGCGGTTGCCGCAAGAAGAGCACTTTCGCGTTCCTTGAATATTCCATCGGTATTGATGTTGCAGGATTTTGGTGTCAACACATTTTATGAAGAGTTGCAGAAATTCAAATTCACTACCATAAATAAACCTGCAAGTCATTACGGATTATCCTTAATTTTGGGTGGAGCGGAAAGTAACTTGTGGGATTTATGCAGAACTTATGCGGGATTATCTTCCACTTTGAATTATTTCAACGCAAATCAGGGAAAGTATCGGAAGAATGAATTTGCAGAACCTTTATTCCTTAAAAATGAATCTATTGATTTTGGCAGGGAAAGTTTTCAAAAAAGTATTTTGGGAGCCGGTTCGATTTATCTCACATATCAAGCGATGGAAGAAGTAAACCGACCAGAAGAAGATGATGCATGGCGTTTCTATGATAGTGCGCGGCAGATAGCTTGGAAGACGGGAACGAGCTTTGGAAACCGGGATGCTTGGGCTGTTGGAACGGATTCTCGGTATGTAGTTGGCGTTTGGATTGGAAATGCAACAGGTGAAGGCCGACCAAAATTAACTGGAGTAGAAAGTGCTGCACCATTTTTGTTCGATGTTTTTAATTTGTTTCCAAGGTCGAATTGGTTTCAACCGCCATTAAACGACTTAGAAGAAGTGGAAGTTTGTGAACAAAGTGGCTCATTAGCAAATGAAGGTTGCCCGACACGAAAAGAATGGATTCCACTGAAAGGAAAAACTTCTGCTTTATGTACGTATCACAAAAGAATTCAACTTGACGCTTCTGAAAGTTTTCGGGTAAATAGCAATTGTGAAGAGGTTGAAAATATGGTTGTGAAATATTGGTTTGTATTACCTCCCGTTATGCAATGGTATTATAAAAGCAAGCATATTGATTACCAAATGTTACCTCCTTTTCGTGAAGATTGCGTTGGAAATACATCTGGAACAATGGATTTTATTTATCCAAAAAAAAATAGTAAGATTTACTTGACAAAGAATTTTGACAGTGAATTGCAACCTTTAATTTTGAAAGTTGCTCATTCACAAAGTGATGCAATCTTATATTGGTATGTGGATGAAGTTTTTCAAGGAACAACTACGGTTTTCCACGAAAAATCGATTTTGATGAAAGGTGGACAGCATATCATTTCGGTTGTGGACGGAAATGGAAATGAGATTAATAGGAAAATTGAAATAGTGAGATAAGTAAATTTTACACTCTCGATAGTTATTGAAATTCAAAGATTTGCACAGATTTTTTGTTTTATAAAGAGTTTGGTTTTTTACGATAATGCGAGGACATTTTTCGACCTTGATGATATAAAACAATTGAAATTTATCTCTATAACGTTTTGACAACTATTCAGGAAAGATAGCAAAGAAGAATGAAGTGTGAATTATAGGCTTTGTTTAAATTAAAAAATTACATCGAGGTCATAAATTATCGAAAAGAAAGTACTAGAATAAGTAAAATTAATATTGCGTGGAGGTCGGTGATTATTGAAGAGCGAGGTTGCTACTTATTAAACGGCAAATGATAGTGTTAGAAAATCAAAATTGGTACTATATATTGCTTCGAAGTCAGTGACCATCGAAGAGCAAGTGGTAGTATTAAAAAGTAAAGCGGGTACTATATATTGCTTCGAAGTCAGTGACCATCGAAGAGCAAGTGGTAGTATTAAAAAGTAAAGCGGGTACTATATATTGTTTCGAAGTTCAGAGACCATCGCAGAGCAAGTGGAAGTGTTATAAAATAAAATTGGTGATATATATTGCTTCGAGGTCAGAGACCATCACAGAGCAAGTGGTACTGTTAAAAAATAAAGTTGGTAATATATATTGCTCCAAGGACAGAGACCATCGAAGAGCGACACCATCAAAGAGCAAATGATAGTGTTAGAAGATAAAACTGGATAATATGTCGCTTCGGGATCTGAGACCATCACAGAGCAAGTGGTAGTGTTAAAACATAAATCTGGTAATATATATTGCTTCAAGGTCAGAGACCATCGAAGAGCGACACCATCAAAAAGCAAATGATAGTGTTAGACGATAAAACTGGTAATATGTCGCTTCAAAATCTGAGACCATCGCAGAGCGAGGTTGCTATTAATCAAAGAGCAAATGATAATGATACAAAATCAAATGGTCATCTTTACTGCTTCGAGGTTATAGACCATCAAAGAGCGACACCATCAATAAGCAAAAATATCGAACATCATACTCAAATTCAGCAACTTTCTACTTCGCAATCGTCAAAGTAAAAACACTTCCCACTCCAACTTCTGAAGTTACGCTAATATCTCCGTGCAATTTAGCAGCAAGATTTTTCACCGTATTCAGACCGATGCCTGTGCTAGGTTTTAAAGTATCGTTTGGGATGGTCGTGAACAATTTGAAGATATTATTTTGTTGCTTTTTGCTGATGCCGATGCCGTTATCAGAAACCAGAAATTTGTGATTTTGCAGATCATCAACATATTGTATACTTACTTTTCGCTGGCTCTTGTCATTATATTTCAAAGCATTGTCGACTAAATTTATAAGTATCTGTGTCAACGCAGGCTTATTAATATTTTCGATCTTCTCCGCACCTTCGCACTCAAGGACATCATTTTTTGATAAAAGCAGCTGCTGTATTTCACTGCACAGGTCAGATAGTTTCAAATCTTCCTTCTGATCTGCTAAAATTTCGTCTGCTTGATAATGTTTTAAAATACCGTCTATATAATCTTTTAAAATAAATGCCGACTCTTCTATATACCCAAGATATTCTGCCGAAGATTCGGAAACTTGTTCGCCAAGATCTTCTTTTAGAAAGTCTGTTAGCGAAATAATATTTGCAAGTGGAGATTTTAAATCATGAGATACATGGCTTGCAAAATTTTTAAGTTCCAGATTGTGCTGCTTAAGTTGTTTTTTAGTTGCTTCTAGCTGAATGTTTTGACGTCTTAATTCCATCAAATTTACAACCTGCTTCCCTAAAATAACAAGAGCATCTTTTTGATCTTGCGTCAAAATTCTTGGATGATTATCAAAAACACACAGCGAGCCTAATGAAAATCCTTCTGGATTTATCAAAGAAACTCCTGCATAAAACACCGCTCCTTCTTGAACGACAAAGGGATTGTCAAAAAATCGCTCATCTAACCGTGCATCTTCTATTATAAAAATCGGTTCGTCGGAGAGGACGGCATGTCCACAAAATGACAAATCTCTAGGAAATTCATGTGCTTCTAACCCATGACGTGATTTAAAGAAATTGCGATTACGGTCAAGCAATGTGATTAAACTAATTGGAACATTACAGATATTTGCAATTAGATTTGTGATATTATCATAATCTTCTTCGGGAAGCGTATCTAGTAAATGATATTCTGAAACTGCAAGCAGGCGTTGCTTCTCATTTGTAGGTAATTTGGGGATAATCATGTGCAAAATTTATTTTAATAAACTATAAAAAAATAACAACGAATTTTGATAATCTATTTTGGTAGTAACTTCATGAAGTCTAATCTCCTAAACGAAGCAACAAAATTGCGAAATTTTTATTTAGTAAAGCAAAATCTTTGCCAACGTTCCTTTGACTTTGCATTAAAAGTGACGTCACGCGCAATTAGCGCCATTATAAAAATTATGAAATAAAGAATTTCCCTCCCCTCATTAATAATTTCACAATAACACCGATGTCCCACTAGCCCCGATGGGAACGGCATCCTCTGGTGGGGCTGCCTGCTTCGCAGCCCCACCAGAGATACAGTGGACAGCGGGACCCGAGCAAAGCGAACGGGCGAAGCAAAAGCTCCAAAAAAAAATTATAGCTGTTAAGAATTCAGCTATATCTGCAATCTCGGCTCTATCATGTTTAATTCAAAATATACTATCTTTACCCGCAAAACGTTTTAAGAACTTAAGTCGTGTTTATCGCGACACTATATATATATTATGGCATGTACAAGTTGTTCAACCTCTGATGGCGGTGCGCCAAAGGGTTGCAAAAATAATGGGACTTGCGGCACCGATGGCTGCAATAAACTCACAGTCTTTGACTGGCTGGCAAACATGAGTTTGCCCGATGGTCAGGAAGCTTTTGACTGTGTGGAAGTTAGATTTAAAAATGGTCGTAAAGAATTTTATAGAAATATCGAAAAATTAACTCTTAGTATTGGTGATATTGTAGCTACCGAAGCTTCGCCAGGGCATGATATTGGTATTGTAACTCTTACCGGCGAGCTGGTAAAAATCCAAATGAAAAAGAAAGGTGTTGACCATAAAGCCAGCACTGTAGCCAAAATTTACCGAAAAGCATCTCAAAAAGATATCGATATATGGTCTGTTGCTCGCGATCGTGAAGACAGTATGAAAGTACGTGCGCGCGAACTTGCGATTGAACAAAAATTGGAAATGAAGATTTCTGATATCGAATTTCAAGGTGATGGTAGCAAGGCAACTTTCTATTATACTGCAAACGATCGTATAGATTTCCGACTATTAATCAAGGATTATGCAAAGGAATTTAGCACGCGTATTGAGATGAAACAAGTAGGATTTAGACAGGAAGCGGCTCGCTTGGGAGGAATTGGTTCCTGCGGTCGCGAGCTTTGTTGCAGTACTTGGCTCACAGATTTTAGAAGTGTAAATACGTCGGCTGCACGGTACCAACAACTTTCATTAAACCCGCAAAAACTTGCCGGTCAATGTGGTAAACTAAAATGTTGTTTGAACTACGAGCTTGATACTTATATGGATGCGCTGAAAGGCTTTCCGGATTTTGACACCAAGCTGATGACTGAAAAAGGTGAGGCTGTTTGCCAAAAGCAGGACATCTTTAAGGGTCTTATGTGGTTTGCTTACACGAATAATTATGCAAATTGGCACGTACTTAAAATCGAGCAAGTGCGCGAAATCGTTGCCGAAAACAAGGAAAAACGTCGTGTTTCGTCATTAGAAGATTATTCTGTGGAAATTGCAGCGGAGCCAGAACAGAATTATAACAACGCAATGGGTCAAGAAAGTCTTACTCGTTTTGATCAGCCTAAGAAAAAGAAACGTCCTACGAAGAAGAAAAAGACCGGAGGCGAAAAAGAAGGTGTTGAAGTTGAAAGAGCGGCAGGATCTCCGGCAATTGTTGCAAAGCAAAATGCTCCTAAAGGAGATCGTCAGTTAAAAAAACAAGCTAGTAAGGAAGATAATAATGAACCTAAAGCTCCAAAAGCAAGAATAAAAATAACTCCGAATAAGAAAGATGATCCTAAAGAGTAAATATATTGTGGTACTTATCGCAGCGATGGCATTTGTGTCCTGCGATAAGAATCATGTATTTGACGACTTTCATTCAGTAGGTAGCGCCTGGCACCGTGATTCGATTGTTACTTACAATCTCCCAAAGCTTGACACTACCAAGTCATATGATTTGTTTGTAAATTTGAGAACAAATAATAAGTATCCTTTTTCAAATCTTTTTTTGATAGTTGCTCTCGAGCAACCAGACGGAATGACAAAGGTGGATACGCTAGAATATCAAATGTCAGAGCCAGACGGCACTATGCTAGGCAACGGTTTCTCTGATATTAAGGAGAGTAAATTATACTACAAAGAGAAAATAAAATTTAATCAAGGTAAATATAGAGTTCAAATTAAACAAGCTGTTCGAGAGACTGGCAAAGTAAATGGACTTACAGAATTGCCGGGAATTACAGAAGTTGGTTTTAGAATCGAATCATTAGAATAAATATGGCGCAGAAAAGAGTTATCAAACCACGCACAACCAAAAAAAAGGGTAAAAGCATCGGCTATTATAAAACCTTATTTTGGAAAATATTTTTCATTGGACTTGGCAGTTTTCTGCTATTTTTCCTTTTTGCTTCATGGGGACTTCTGGGATCGATGCCTTCGTTTGAAGAGCTAGAGAATCCCGATTCAAACCTAGCAACCGAAATCATTTCCTCTGATGGAGAAGTTTTAGGAAAATTTTACAGTGAAAACAGATCACAGATTAAATTTTCTGATCTTCCACCACACCTTGTCAATGCTCTAGTATCTACAGAGGATGAGCGCTTTTACAAGCACTCTGGAATCGACTTTAGACGTACAACTTCAGCAGCATTAAGTGCTGGTACCAGAGGTGGAGCAAGTACAATTACGCAACAATTGGCAAAACTTCTTTTCCATGGAGAAGGATCGCGATTCATCCTTTTTAGAATTATTCAGAAAGGAAAAGAGTGGATTATTGCTACTCGATTGGAACGTCAATATACAAAGCAAGAAATTATAGCAATGTATCTTAATAAAGCTGATTTTGTAAATACAGCCGTTGGAATTCGATCTGCAGCTAAAGTATATTTTGGAAAAGAGCCTAAAAGTCTTACAATAGATGAGAGTGCGATGCTTGTGGGAATGCTTAATAATCCTTCATACTTTAATCCACTTAGACGATTAGAAAAAACGCAAGAGAGACGTGATATTGTGCTAAAGCAAATGGAGCGCAATGGATTTTTGACAGAAAAGGAAAAGAAAACTTTTCAGGCAAAACCAATCAAATTAGACTTCCAGCCGGAATCTCATAAGGAAGGATCGGCAACATATTTTAGAGAGTTCTTACGTGAATATCTAAAAACATGGAGCAAGGAAAATAAGAAACCCGACGGAAAAGATTACGACATCTATCGAGACGGACTTAAAATTTATACCACGATTGATTCGCGTATTCAGAGATATGCCGAAGAAGCAGTGACCATGCACCTTTCCAACTTGCAACAGGAATTTTTTGCGGAAGCTAAAAACAACAAAAATGCACCGTTTGTAAATATTTCCAAAGAAGAGACAGACCGTATAATGATGCGTGCAATGAAATCGTCTGAACGTTGGAGATTGATGAAAGCGCAAGATATAAGCGAAGCAGATATCATAAAATCATTTGATGTAAAAACAGATATGAAAGTCTTTACTTATAAAGGAGAGCGTGATACCGTAATGACTCCCCGCGATTCTATCAGATATTTCAAGCATTTTTTACAAACAGGAGTGATGTCTATGGAGCCTCGCACCGGTCACATTAAGGCTTGGGTTGGAGGTATCAATTATAAATATTTCCAGTATGATCACGTAGGTCAAGGAGCGAGACAAGTAGGATCGACTTTCAAACCGTTCGTCTATGCGACCGCAATCGAGCAACTTAATATGTCCCCTTGTGATTCAATAATTGATGGTCCATTTACGATTCCTCAAGGTCGCCACAACGTGACTAAATCTTGGAGTCCTAATAACTCTGACCACAAATTCCGAGGAATGGTAACGCTTAAGCAAGCACTTGCCCTTTCTATAAATACAATTTCGGCAAAACTTATTGACAAAGTTGGCCCTGCCGCAGTCGTTACTTTGACCAAAAAACTTGGTGTCGAATCTGACATTCCGGAGCAAGCTTCTATCGCACTTGGCGCGGTAGAAATCACTGTTCGCGATATGGTTGCAGCTTATAGCACCTTTGCCAATCAGGGAATTTACATAAAACCGCTATTTGTAACTCGCATCGAAGACAAGAATGGTGTGAGTATTTATGAGCCAATTCCAGAATCTCATGACGTGCTTAATAAAGACATCGCTTTTGCCGTTGTAAAACTGCTTCAAGGGGTTACCGAGTCTGGATCTGGAGCTCGTCTGCGTACTTCGGGTGGCGGTCACGGCTATAATAGAGTTACAGGATATCCTTACAGTTTTACGAATCCGATAGCTGGAAAAACTGGAACTTCGCAAAATCAATCTGATGCTTGGTTTATGGGAATGGTGCCAAATCTAGTTACAGGAGTTTGGGTTGGAAACGAGGATAGATCGGCGCATTTTAAGCGTATCACATACGGTCAGGGAGCTACGGCTGCACTACCAATTTGGGGAATTTTGATGAAAAAAGTATACGCTGACAAGGATTTGGACATTTCTAAATCAGATTTTGAGCGTCCCGCAAATTTATCGATAAAGGTAGATTGTTGGGTGCCAAAGGTTAAAGATTCGACATCTTACGATCAGAGTACAGACGAATTTGAATTGTAATAACATATAATTTTCAGGTATTTCTATCTGAAGCTATTTCCGGCTTTTTGCTAAAAGTCCTCACAAAAAAAGCAGTATTTGCAAGCTACGCAATGAGCTTCCGTTGGTCGCTATTGCGCAGCAGCAATTACAAAATGCTTTTTTTGATCCGGGCTTTCCGCGACAATCCGGGCTAAAAATTGACAAACACTATGATTGACAAACAAGTAAAAGACGTTCATGAAGCGCTACAAGGAATTAAAGATGGCGATACTATCATGTTGGGCGGTTTTGGACTCTGCGGAATTCCAGAAAATTGCATTAACGAATTAGTAGATTTAGAAATAAAAGATCTTACCTGCATTTCTAACAATGCTGGAGTAGACGATTTTGGATTGGGATTGTTATTACACAAAAGACAAATCAAAAAAATGATCTCGTCTTATGTGGGTGAAAATGCCGAATTTGAACGTCAGATGCTTTCGGGCGAACTTGATGTTGAATTGACACCTCAAGGAACTTTGGCTGAAAAATGTCGCGCTGCACAAGCAGGAATTCCTGCTTTCTATACGCCTGCTGGTTATGGTACAGAAATAGCCGAAGGAAAAGAAGCTCGTGAATTCAACGGCAAAATGCATATTATGGAAGAAGCTTTCAAAGCAGATTTCGCCATTGTAAAAGCTTGGAAAGGTGATACTGCTGGAAACTTAATTTTTAAGGGAACTGCTAGAAATTTCAATGCCGTAATGGCTGGAGCTGCAAATATCACAATTGCCGAAGTAGAAGAATTGGTTCAACCAGGCGAATTGGATCCGAATTCAATCCACATCCCAGGAATTATGGTTACTCGTATTTTTCAAGGAAAAGACTACGAAAAACGCATTGAGCAGCGCACCGTAAGACAGCGCTAATAGCAATCACAGCAAAAACAATTTTTCAAGACATTACATAAAATACTAGATATGTTAGACAAAACAGGGATTGCAAAACGCATCGCAAAAGAACTAAAAGATCGCTACTATGTCAACCTCGGAATTGGAATTCCAACTCTTGTAGCAAATTATATTCCCCAAGGTATCAACGTGGAGTTTCAAAGTGAAAACGGCGTTCTAGGAATGGGCCCATTTCCATTTGAAGGAGAAGAGGATGCCGATATCATCAACGCAGGAAAACAAACTATTACCACGCTTCCGGGAGCATCATTCTTCGATTCAGCTTTTAGCTTCGGAATGATTCGCGCTCAAAAAGTGGATCTTACCATTCTTGGAGCAATGGAAGTTGCCGAAAATGGAGATATTGCCAACTGGAAAATCCCAGGCAAAATGGTCAAAGGTATGGGTGGCGCAATGGATCTTGTAGCTTCTGCCGAAAATATTATTGTAGCAATGATGCACGTAAACAAAGCGGGCGAAAGCAAGATTCTTAAACGTTGTACTTTGCCGCTAACAGGTGTAGGCTGCGTCAAGAAAATCGTGACTGAGATGGCTGTTTTGGAAGTAACTCCTCAAGGATTTAAGCTTCTAGAGCGCGCTCCAGGTGTAAGTGTTGAGCACATCATTAAAAGCACCGAAGCAGAACTTATTATTGAAGGAGAAATTCCTGAGATGGTGATTGATTAGAAATAATGCATTGGTTTTAATATCCAATTCACGATGAGAATATTTCACTTTTCACTACTATTTTTATCGATTACAGTATTTGCGCAGACTGAAATATTAGCTGATGTTAAGCTTTATAATGATGCAAATGCATTTTATGAGGTTTTTAACGGCGGCAGTATTGACGCATTACGATCCGCAGAAGATCGAATTGCTGTACAAAATTCAAATGATGAAAATTATTGCTTTATAAAAGCATTTAAAAATTTTAAAAAAATTGTCCAAGATTATCCAAGTTCGACTCATTACTTAATTGCATTGTATTACGTTGGTCATATTGAATTTGTTGAATCCAAATTTACTGAGAGTAAAAAACATTTACTTGAGGTTACCAAAGCAGATCAATCATATGGCTATTACATACGGCAGGCTTTTTTTGATTTAGCACATATAGCAATAGAGGAGAAACAATATCTTATTGCTGATGAATATATTACTTACATTGAAAACCATACACCGACGCGGTTTACTTGTGGCAATGAAAGAGAACAAGATGAATCTCGACTAAAGTTTGCAAAGGAGAGATTGACATCTGGATTGGAGTAGTAATGCTACAATTAAGAGAATTGTCTCAGGCATACATAAAAATACATTTTCTTTTAAATACAAGATAAGGATTGCCCAGAGGTGATCCTTTTTTGGTTTGGGAACTCTTTTTCGCTCCACGTTGTCACGTGGAAGTCATTGCGAGCGAAGCGCGGCAAGAGCACTAGTAGAGCGCGGAACTTCTGCAAATAAGTAAAGAAGTCGCTGGGCAGATTATGTTAAAAAGCGGAAATAAAATATGACAATTCAGATGCGATTGCTTCGTTCCTCGCAATGACGCCGTTTGCTTATTACTGTTCGTTTTTGTTTATCTTTAGTTTGTGAGTACGAAAATGTTATTGCGAGCAAAGCACGGCAGTCGCACTAGTAGATCACGCAAGTTAAGACAAGCATCTCGGTCGGAACTGAAACTGGTCGGAAAGTAAAAAATCTCACGCTTCTCACAAATTACAATATAAATTTTTACAATTTACATTATACATTTTTACAGTAGTACATTATACAGTACCTCACTTCATCCCACAAAAAAAAGGATTGCCAATCGGCAATCCTTTTTCAATCAATCTTAAAAAATTTTTACTTGGTAGGTTTGAAAACCACTTCGTAAGATCTGCTCTTATCAAAATACTCTTTTGCGAAATTTTGCAAATCAGCTTTTGTAATCGACTTAATGATGTTTTCGTAAGTCTTTGGGTCATTCATATTATATCCGTCAGTATAGAAGTTGTAAAGTACGTCATAGCTGTATCCGTTGTAACTTTTACTGTCTTCGCGAGATTTGAAATAGTTGTTTTTTACTTTCTCAATATCTTCCATCAGAATGTTTCCAGCTTTAATTTTGTCAATTTCTTGATAAACGATTGGTAATAGAGATTCTACTTTTTCATCGTCACACTCAAAACTAATAAATAGTTTCCCTAATTCTTGTGGTCTGTTTTGTGCATCAAATCCTGTAGATGCTCCATAAGTTCCACCTTCCTGCTCGCGCAAAGTTGCCATATAGCGAAGTGATAAAACGTCTGCAAGCATATTCCCCATCAATTTGTTTTTCTGATCGTATTTCATATCATCTTCAAACTGAATAATAACCGTACTTTTAGCTGTTTCCATTGGTAGGTAAACATCTTTGTCGATTCTTGGAGAAACCCATTTTGTAGTATTGTCTTTGAAATTCTCTCTATTCTTGGTAGTTGGAATTCCAGCAATGTACTTTTCAAGAAGTGGTTTCACTGCATCTGCACTAACATCTCCAACAATGTAGAATTGGAAATCAGCAATATTTGCAAAACGCTCTTTGTAAATTTGTTGCATTCTTTCAAAAGATAAATCATCAATATAAGATTGATTCATCATTCGAATTTCAGGATTATTCTTTCCGTAAATAGAAACCGAAAGACTATCGCTCATCTTTGCATTAATATCTTCTGCTCTAGCAACGATTGTATTTTCTAAATTATTCTTTAGCAAATCAAACATTGCAGGATCAAATCTTGGAGCAGTAAACTGCAATCTAAAAATCTGCAATAAAGTTTCCAGATCCTTTGCTGTTGAATAACCTTCAATTTTTTCGGTAATCGAATTGATCGAAGTTCTTGTCTGAACTGTTTTTCCAGCTAGTAATTTTTTTAATTCAGAACTTGAAAAATCTGCAATTCCAGACATTTGCGCAAGCGCTGCTGTTTGTCTTAATGAAGGAAAATCTTTAGGTTGATAAAGTGATGAACCACCATAACTTTCGGCAGTAACCAATACTTCGCTTTTATTTTTATCCGCGAATTTATAATGAACTACAACTCCATTACTCAATGTAAATGTGGTTGAACCAAGTTTCTTGTTCTTTTTTGTCTTTTTAATTTTCCCAGGTTTTACATCTTCATTTTCTAGAAGTGTACGTCCAGCAAAACTATCAACATAAGCAGTTAAGGAAGTATTGTTTTCAGCATCAGCAAGAACTTTTAGAGCTTCTTCGCGTGTAATATTCTTTTCTCCAATAACCCCTGTAACTGCAATTGCTCTGTTTTTTGAAGTAAAGTTTTCAGATATTCTTTCTTGTAAACTTGCAGAATTAATTCCAGCGAATATAGCTTTTGCCATTTCATATTCAGCCTTGATATCTCTCATCACTTTTCCGTCAAGGTAATTGCTCTTAGTGATTTCGATAATCGCAGCGTGCGAAGTTTCATTTTCTCTCTCGATAAGATTCTCGTAAGCAGTTTTCTTGGAAGCGATCGCTCTTTCGATTTCTCCTTCAGAAAATCCGAATTTTTTGGCACGCATATATTCAGTGACAACTGCATCAAAAGCTTCATTTTGCAAATTTGGCTTTGGCGTAATATCGATACTAAGTGCTTTATTTGTGCGTAGCAATTTGTCAAAGCCCACGTAAGCATCCTTAAAAGGAGCAGATTGCGAAAGCGTCAATTCTTTCAATCTACTATTTAAAAGTGAAGAAGTAATTTCGTTCTCAAGTCTTGATTGGAGGTCAGCATACGTATTGTATTTCATTTTTTGATTTTGTGTAATCAAAAATGTAATACTCGATCTTGTAACTTCTTTGTCTAATGCTACTTTAAAATTAGGTTCGATATTATCTTCAATAGACACTTCGTAACGTTCTTTTGGATTTTTTATCGCTGGAATTTTTGAGAAAAGAGTTTTAATTTTCGCTTCAATTTCTGTCGCATTAATGTCTCCTACAACAACGATTGCTTGCAAATCTGTGCGGTACCAATCGTGGTAGAAATCTCTAAGCGCTTTGTATTTAAAATTCTGAACAATGTCCATAGTTCCAATTGGACTACGTTGAGCATATTTAGAATTATTGTAATAGATAGGAGTTAACTGATCGTAAACACGTTGTCCACCATCATTTCTTGTTCTCCACTCTTCGGTAATTACACCACGCTCTGCATCAATTTCCTCTTCTTCAAGAGAAAGCTCGTCTGCCCAATCGTGCAATACAAGAAGACAAGTATCTACGAGTCCAGGAACATTCGTAGGAATGTTGTCAAGGTTGTAAACAGTTTCGTCAATTGAAGTGTACGCATTTATATTACGACCAAAAACAGCTCCATGTGTTTGCAAAGTATTTAAAATTGCTTTGTCTGGAAAGTTTTTAGTTCCGTTGAAAGCCATGTGCTCTAGGAAATGCGCCAATCCTTTTTGATCATCATTTTCTAGAATAGATCCTACATTCTGAATGATGTAGTAGCTAGCTGTATTTTTATTGACTTCGGTATTATAAATATAATATGTTAGTCCATTTGCTAAGACACCTTTAGTAATTTTACCACTTTCCTTTAGAGGAGTTGTAGGAGTAAAATCTTGTGCCGTTGCGCCAAAACTTATAAGAAAACCTAATAATAGGTAAATTGATTTTTTCATTTTTGTGTAATAAAATTATTATGAATTGCCATTTTAGCAATAAAATTTCTTGCAAAAATAAAGGCCACCATTGAAGATAGCCTTTATTATAAACACGCAGCTTAGGGAAACTGCGATGACTAATTATATACCTACAGAATCAAAAAGCTCGATTAATTCTGGTTCTGAAGGTCTAGCTGTATTGTTTGAAACGATTTTTCCCTGAGGATCTAGCAATATAAATTGCGGAATTGCTTCTACATAATATGCTTTGATAAAATCTGAATTCATTTCCTTATCCGCAAGTAAATGAACTCCTGCCATTCCCTCTTTGGCAATCATCTTTTTCCATTTGTCTTTGTCTTTTTGACGATCAACAGAGATACTTACAAATTCGATATTTTTACCGTGGTATTTTTTCTCTAGTTCAATAAGGAATGGCACTTCATATTTACAAGGTCCACACCAAGTTGCCCATAGGTCAATAAACACATATTTCCCTTTGTAATCACTCAATGATTTTTTAGTACCATTTACATCTTCATAATTTGTGAAGTTTGGAGACATCATTCCTGGTTTTAGGTTTTTGTCAATCTTAAGCTGCTTTTCGTTTTGTGCTTGCATTTCCTTTTTGAAAGTAGCAAAACTAGCTTTCTCACGAGCGATGAAATCTGCGTCCAAATTGTTGGAATTTTCATTCAACAATGCTAATGTTTTTGCATTGTGATCATCAATAGACTTATCAAATTGTACTTTTTCTGTTCCAAAATAAGCCATATAATCTTCTCCAATAAGTTTCCCTAAAGATTTAGATTTTTCACGCATATAATTATTTGCAACGCTTCCGTTTCCAGTAAACTGAATTGTTTTCCCAATGTTTTTAGAATCGAAATTTAATTTCAAATCCATTCCATTTGCAAGCTCCACTCCAAAATATCCTGTATAAGTTGCATTGAATGATGTTGATTTTGCTAAATGCAAAGTGTCACTAAAATTCCCTTCTTTATCTACTTCTAGAAGTCTTGTTTTGCTTGTTGCAGGATTAAAAAGACGAAAAGCTTGTCCTTCGACTGGATTCGTAATTTTTCCTGAAAT
>JBBSQV010000012.1:0-35223 GCA_038243675.1 Flavobacteriales bacterium | reverse complement strand
GACTTTGTGAAGACAAGCAACAATCAACTTATCAATTCGTTTCCTCTAAATTCAACCTTTGTTTTTCAAGATATAGCAGCGAAATATCGTGGCGATATTCGAGCGATTGATCCAAACTATACGCAATATTTGAACCGACGTATGCCAGGGTTTCCTTCAAATGCACAGATGTTGATTGATAGCGGTGAAGAATTAAAGTCCAATCTGAAAAAGATTATGTCTAACAATAGCTTTTAATTATAAATAAGACATTACTATGATTGACAGACTGCAAAAACAGACATCCGATTTTTTATCGAAGAACAATTTTATTTCGGAAGAGCAACACGAGCAGATTTCTGCTTATCAGCAATTGGAAATATTTTCATTACAAACTGAATTGAGATTGCTGATTTATTTTTCGATTTCATTATTTTGTGGCGGAGTAGGACTATTTATCGCAAATAATATTGAGCAAATCGGACATACCGCAGTTTTATCTATTTTGTTTTTGTGCATTGCAGCTTGTTATTATTTTGCTTTTAAAAAAGCACCCAATTTTTCTTGGCTTCAAACAAGTTTTGCCAATATGATGTATGAATATGTGGTACTAATGGCAGTTATTTTAAGTGGTATATTTATAGGATATCTGCAATTTCAGTTTTCTGCATTTGGTTATAATTATTCTGTTGCGACATTACTTCTCACAATTGTTGCTTTAGCTACAGCTTTTTATTTTGATAACAAAAGTGCCCTATCAATTGGTATTACGGGACTTATAGCAACTATTGGTCTTAGTGTAAATGCTCGCAGTCTTCTTAATGGCGATATTTTTGATGGCGGCTTTCTGAGTATTTCGGGAGTACTATTAGCAGTATCATTATTATTTTGGGGAATTTATTCGGAGAAACAAAATTTGAAAGCACACTTTGCTCCAGTTTTTTATAATTTCTCTCTGCATCTAATGGGAATGGTTGGAGTTGCAAATATGATTGAGAGTAGTTGGATTCTTTATCTTATTTTACTCGCCGCATTTTTTTATAATATTATAAAGATATCAATTGCGAAGCACTCCATATTATTATTCGTTTTTTCACTAATATATTCACATATAGTCATCACAATCGCTTTATATCAAATTGCTGAAGCTCTAAATTTATGGAGTTTGCTTGAAGATTTTTTCATCATTGTTCCAGTATTTTTTGGAGTATCTATTGTTGGATTTATTTTACTAATACAAAAATTCAGAAAAAATAATGGTAGCATATAAGGAAGAATTACTGATTAATACGATAATTGGAGAAAAGTCTGATGAACTTTATGAAGGAAATTTTATTACAAAAGAGCAGCTCCTCAATATTAAAAGGACATTGCCTGCTTTAAAAGGATCGAAAAATATTCTCGTTCGAATTTTATTTTTCTTCCTCGGAGCTTTCTTATATAGTTCGGTTTGTGGATTAATTAGTATCACATTTCTTTCAAATTTAGAAAACGAAACTATTTGGACAGTTGCTCCTTTTATATTTGGAATAATAGGAATTCTGGTGATGGAATTATTGATCGCTCCAAATATGAAATATTACAAAAATGGACTTGATGATGCAGTTGTGGCTGGCATACCTCTTAGTGTGGGTTTTGGTTTCGGTCTTGTGGGTGCTTACGATACTTCGATAATTTCTCTGTCAGTATTTTTTGCCGCTACAATTTGCTATCTAAGATATTTAAATATACCATCACTACTAGTTGCAGTAATCGCCTTGGTTGCGACCATAGCCTCCGCTATGATTGATTACATTATTTATGGAAGCGCACTCGCGCCAATAGTTTTAGCGGCAGTAGCATACTTTTCATATAAATACAATTCAAGACTATTGGTTAAAGTAAAAAAACCTTATTATTATCAAGGAATCGTTATACTTAAAATTTCATCCACAATTTTATTTTACTTATCTCTTAACTATACAGTCATAACTGAACTTTCTTATGAACTTATGCCGGATTTAGAGGTAAATACCTTTAGCACTATTATGTCATATCTGTTTATATTACTAACTGCTATAATTCCATTTGTCTATATCTATCTTGGTCTGAAAAATAAAGACAAACCATTATTCATTGTTGGTATTTTGACTTTAGTTGCAAGTTATTTCACTCTGAGATATTATTATATGTTTATAAACCTCGAAACAGAATTACTCTTTTTTGGTGTATTAATTTTTATTAGTTCATATTTAGTTTTGAAAAGACTTAAAAACAATTTGCAGGGATTTACATTTCTGCCTGACCGACTTTCAAACACGAATTCTGAACAATTGGAAGTATTGGCTTCAATTGCACAGTTTGGCCGAAATGCAACCGCCACTGAAAGCAGTCCAATGGAATTTGGCGGAGGTGGTTTCAGTGGTGGTGGAGCAGGTGAAAGCTTTTAGATTAAACTTTATTAATTTTGCTAAGCAGATCTGTTGCATCGATATCACTATGCGACACGTGGTAGAGGCAGTGCCCATTCTTAATTAGCAATAGCTGTGGCGATTGGTGCATCACATTAAATTTTGTACCAATCTCGTTCGATATATTTCTATGCTCCAACAGATCTAAAAAGTACAATTTTGCATCCGTCGCACTAAGCTTATACTCTCTTTCAAAATTTTTGAGAGCCATTCTGCTAATACTACATCTTGTGCTGTGCTTGAAGATAAAAACGGGAATTGAACTTGATTCTCGAGCTATCTCGTCTAATTGTTTTATTTCTGTTAAAGGATTCCACAAAAGTGCCGATTCATTGTTATCTTTATTGTCAGAATCGCCGAACATTTTACTAAAAAAATTCATATTATTGTTTTTTATGATTGATGTTAAGTCATTATTTCACTAAACTTTACTATAGCGTGATTCTCTCAAATATATAAATAATAAATATTTAAATCAGTTAAACTTAAAATAAATATTGAGCTATGAACATAAATAATTTTACGATCAAATCTCAGGAAGCACTTCAATTATCTCAACAAATTGTCCAAGGAGAGGGTCAACAACAAATAGAAAACGAACATATCTTGAAAGCTGTTTTTCAGGTTGACGAAAATGTTGCGCCATTTCTTCTAAAAAAATTAAATGTTAATTTGCCTTTATTCAAGCAACTGCTTGACAGCGTAATCAATAATTTTCCAAAGGTAACTGGCGGAGAAGTTCAGTTTTCGCGAGAAGCAAGCAAGACCTTAAATGAAGCAGAAATCATTTCGAAGAAAATGACCGATGAATATGTTTCTATTGAGCATCTATTGTTGGCAATATTTAAATCTAAAAGTCAAGTGGCACAGATATTAAAAGATCAGGGTGTCACCGAAAAAGGTTTTCAAGCTGCCATTGATGAACTTCGAAAAGGAGAAAGAGTAACATCATCTTCGGCCGAAGACACTTATAATTCTCTAAATAAATATGCTAAGAATCTAAACGAAATGGCGATCAACGGAAAGCTAGATCCTGTAATTGGCCGGGACGAGGAGATCCGAAGGGTCTTGCAAATTCTGACACGTCGAACAAAGAATAATCCCATGCTTGTAGGAGAGCCGGGAGTGGGGAAAACTGCGATCGCTGAAGGTCTTGCGCACAGAATTGTTGACGGAGATGTTCCTGAGAATCTAAAAGATAAAATTATTTTTTCGCTCGATATGGGAGCGCTGATTGCCGGTGCAAAATTTAAAGGTGAATTTGAAGAAAGGCTAAAAGCTGTTGTCAAAGAAGTAACAACTTCAGATGGCGACATTGTATTGTTTATAGATGAAATTCACACGCTTGTTGGTGCAGGTGGAGGCGAAGGAGCTATGGACGCCGCAAATATTCTTAAGCCAGCTCTGGCGAGAGGAGAATTGAGAGCGATTGGAGCTACAACTTTGGATGAGTATCAAAAGTATTTTGAGAAAGACAAAGCGCTTGAGCGTCGTTTTCAAAAAATAGTTGTCGATGAGCCAGACACAGAAAGTGCGATTTCTATTCTGAGAGGTATCAAAGAGAAATACGAAGCACACCATAAAGTTCGAATCAAAGACGAAGCGATTATCGCCGCAGTTGAATTATCTCAACGATATATCACCAACAGATTCTTGCCAGACAAAGCAATTGACTTAATAGATGAAGCTGCCTCAAAACTTCGAATGGAAATCAATTCCAAACCCGAAGAACTCGATGTGCTTGACAGAAAAGTTATGCAACTCGAAATAGAAATTGAAGCGATAAAACGTGAAGATGACGAAGCCAAATCTAAATCTTTAGGTGTTGAACTCGCAAATCTTAAAGAAGAGCGAAATGAGATTTATGCAAAATGGAAAAGTGAAAAAGATGTCGTTGATAATATTCAGACCATAAAATCTGAAATCGAAGATCTTAAAGTAGAAGCAGAGAAAGCTGAGCGCGATGGAGATTACGGTCGGGTTGCCGAAATCCGTTATGGACGAGTTAAAGACGCTCAAGAAAAACTAGATGCTGCTCAAATCGAGCTTCAGGAAAATCAAGACGGAAATTCATTGATC
Source organism: Flavobacteriales bacterium (assembly GCA_038243675.1). GTDB lineage: Bacteria > Bacteroidota > Bacteroidia > Flavobacteriales > Flavobacteriaceae > Flavobacterium. The sequence continues at coordinate 30,715 of JBBSQV010000012.1, read as the reverse complement.
AAAGAAGAAGTTACAAGAGAAGATATTGCCGAAGTGGTTGCGAAGTGGACAGGAGTTCCTGTGATGAAAATGATGCAAGGCGATCGCGAGAAATTACTACATCTCGAAGACGAATTGCATCGACGTGTAGTTGGTCAAGAGGAAGCAATTGAAGCTATTAGTGATGCGGTGCGAAGAAGTAGGGCAGGTCTGCAAGATCCGAAGAAGCCAATTGGTTCGTTCTTATTTTTAGGTACAACCGGAGTCGGAAAGACAGAGTTGGCAAAGGCTTTGGCCGAATATCTTTTTGATGACGAAAATGCAATGACTAGAATTGACATGTCAGAATATCAGGAGCGCCATAGTGTGAGCCGATTAATTGGTGCACCTCCAGGATATGTCGGTTTTGAAGAAGGTGGTCAACTTACGGAAGCTGTTCGTAGAAAACCATATTCGGTAGTATTACTTGACGAGATTGAGAAAGCGCATCCAGATACTTTTAACATCCTGTTGCAGCTGCTTGACGAAGGCCGATTAACTGATAATAAAGGACGTACCGCCGACTTTAAAAACACCATCATCATTATGACTTCCAATATGGGAAGTGCAATCATTCAGGAGAAATTTGAAACATTGCAAGGCGGAATTGAAGCTGCTACTGAATCTGCAAAAGTAGAAGTATTGACATTGCTTAAACAAACTGTTCGTCCTGAATTTTTAAATAGAATTGACGAAATTGTCATGTTTACGCCACTTACAACAGATAATATTAGGCAGATTGTAGGCTTGCAGCTTAAGAGCGTGACAAAAATGCTTGCTAAACAAAATATTGTACTTGACGCAACACCAGAAGCGATTTCCTATTTATCTGCAAAAGGCTACGATCCACAATTTGGAGCACGGCCTGTGAAAAGGATAATTCAGAAAGAAGTTTTGAATATGCTTTCAAAAGAAATTTTGAGTGGAACTGTGACTACAGATAGTATTATTTTGTTGGATAGCTTTGATGGTAAATTAGTTTTCCGAAATCAAACGGAACTAGAAAACGAATAGATTTTAAATGATTTATGTTCCGCTTACGCGAAATGAAGCGTGATAGAGTTGATGTTTTTGCTTATATGCTTCAATTATTAGTGTTGAGCCGAGCAGTTTATATTTTAATTACAAGATTTTTTAGTTATAAATTATTGATTTTGAATAAGTAGCAAATTGAAAAGCAGAAAAATCAATTTCTATGAAATATTTTTGTTGCAAATGCTATTAAATGTTCTATATTTGCACCCACAATAAGGCCTCGTGGCGCAACTGAATAGCGCACTTGATTACGGCTCAAGAGGTTACTGGTTTGAATCCAGTCGAGGTCACGAATAAATCTTTAAATCAAAAAATAACGCCAAGCTTGCTTGAGCGTTTTTTTTTGATTTAAAGATTTTCAAAGCGGAGCTTTGCTGGATGCGCGAAGCGACTCCAGTCGAGGTCACTTAAGAATGAAAAGCTTACACGAAAGTGTAGGCTTTTTTGCTTTTATAAAAATAAGTTGAGCTTGCTCAAAAGTATTTTTATAAGAGCAAAAAAATAAAGCGACTTTTTAGTCGCTGCTTTTTATTTAGACTATGTAGCTCATTCTGGATGCGCGAAGCGACTCCAGTCCCACAATAAATAAATAAAATAGTTCTGAAAACCATAATCTTGTTTGTGCGTTTAATGCTAACTATTTCCACAGCCAAACTTTTTCACATTTAATTGCAAGTGAATTGAAAGACATCTCATAAAGTACGAAAAAACTAAACTATCTAAGTTTTCCCCTTATCACCTATAAAACCTATCCTCTTTCCAGTTCTGCACATTCGATTCTATATAATCGTTGATCCGCTGATATTCTTGATCATTTTGAATTATATGATCGTGAAACTTCGCTTGCCATCCATTTGTAAATTCCAATCGATTTGCATTATTTGTAACCGCTGATTTATAAGAGCCAACAATCGAAGAAATAGTATTTTTTCCCTGATTTTGAAATCTTGATATAGTTTCTTCATCTGCATATTTTGTCAGACCAATTTCAGAATCCTCTGTCAATATTAATATTCCGTGGATATGATTTGGCATTACCACAAACGCACCTAATTCTACGTTTTTAGCGTGATGCGGAATTTGATACCACAAAACATCAGCGATTACGCCGCAATTGGATAAATTCATTTTGTTTTTATATTGTGGTTGTGGTTCCGGTTCTGGTAGAGACAAGGCATGCCTTGTCTCTACGTGCAACATTGTCACGACGTGCAACGGGTTGGACGTAACGTCCACCATCGAAATTTCCCCAAAATTGTGATCCTTATTATACGTGCAAATCGTTATATAATAAGCGCCCGCCCCTCCGTAATTCCACCAATGGGCACGCGCAGATTCAATTCTATATTTGTTTTTAAATAACGCCATTTCGTAATCCTTTTGATACCAACAATATACCACTTAGATGTTCTGTTCTAATAATATTTATATGGATAAAATCGAAATTTTCACTTCATAAGATATAAAATATAGTAGCAGCCAACGTGCATAAACCAACGTGCATCAAAACATAACTCAAGACCAAGTCAATATATTTCAAATCCACCCCCAAACCCGACCATTTCCATAATCCATTTCCTACCGCATTAATTATCAGAATAACATATCTTTGCAGTTCCCAAAATCCTAGAATTATTTTTAAATGATATACACCGTCATTGATGTTGAGACGACTGGAAAAGGCAATAAGATTACCGAAATTTCCATTTTTAGATACGACGACGACATATTTATAGATGAGTTTACAACACTCGTCAACCCAAACGCATATATTCCCGATTTTATCACGGCACTTACGGGCATCGATAATACGATGGTTCAAGATGCTCCGACATTTGCGGAAGTTGCCCAAGACATTCTCAAAATTACAGAAGATGCAGTTTTTATCGCGCATAATGTTAATTTTGATTACAATGTAATTCGGAATGAATTTAAAGCGATCGGAGTCAATTTCAATCGTCGCAAGTTATGTACAGTAAGGCTGTCACGCACTTTGTTGCCAGGTTATCGTTCATATAGCTTAGGAAAAATCTGTGCAGATTTAGATATAAAAATTCTAAATCGCCACCGTGCAAAAGGCGATGTCGAAGCGACCGTTATTCTGTTTCATAAATTATTAGAACAACCTGAAGCTCAAGCGGTTTTAGAGAAGTCCTTAAATAAAGCTTCAAAGGAAGCGACATTGCCATCAAATCTTAGTCAGGAAGTTTTTGAGAATTTGCCCAAGAAACCTGGTATTTATTATTTCAGAAATAAGAAAAATAAAATTATTTATGTCGGCAAGGCGATCGATATTCAAAAACGTGTGTTGGGGCATTTTTATTCGAAAACCGAAAAGGAATTAAGTCTATGTCGAGAAACGGCGCACGTGGATTTCGAATTGTCTGGAAGTGAGACAATCGCACTCCTAATGGAGGATCGTGCTATCAAACATCACTTTCCACTATTCAATCAGGCGGCAAAAAGAGTACCTAAAACCTTTTCTGTTTTCACTTATACTGATAGGAAGGGCATCGCGCATTTAGCTTACAATGAGACAAAAGCGACGCCAAATCCACTCGTGATTTTATACAGTATTACCGAATGTCGCGCTTATATTCAAAATCTATGCAGTCAATTTCAGCTGTGTCCAAAGTATTGTCATCTTGCGGAAGTTTGTAGTGGTGGCGATCAGTTCACTCATTTCTGTCAAGGAATTTGTCAAGATTCCGAATCTGTAGAAGCTTACAATGAGCGAGTTTTTAAGGCAATCGATCATATCAGCAATAATTCCCAAGATGTTGTAATCAAAAAGAAGGGACGTTACGATCACGAAGATGCTTTTATTTTGATAGAAAAAGGTACGTATCTCGGCTATGGTTTCATAGATAAAGCTGAGCAAATTATGACAAATTCTGATCTTGAACCATTTCTCATTAAGCAAAAAGATAATTCAGATATCAAGCGAATTCTGCGGAAAGAAATTGAAAAGACACTTGCCTTTTAAGTTTTTTTTGGAGCTTTTTGCTTCGCCAGTTCGCTTTGCTCGGGTCCTGCTTTCCGTTCCAATCTTTTGAGTCTTAAAAAAAGGCTCAAAAGGATTTGCTTCGCCAGTTCGCTTTGCTCGTGTTCTCTGCAATCAGGGCTAGGGCGCCGCGGCACGATCCACTAAATCGAAAAGATTCAATTTTTTTTTAATTATCAGCTTAATTCTACAAAATTTATAATAAGTATTGTAAGTTTTTCATCCTCTATTTTTCGAACTTCGATTTTCACGAAAACTATCGAATATGAAAGCAGCAGTAATCCACGGACCAGGATCTATTAAATACGATACGGTCGAAGACCCAAAAATCATAGAGCAAGACGATCTTATTTTAAAAGTAACCGCCACCGCAATTTGCGGTTCAGATTTACATATCTATTCTGGCGGAATTCCACAACCACGACCAATGACAATTGGTCACGAGTTTATGGGAATAGTAGAAGAGGTAGGAAAAAATGTGACGCACCTAAAACGTGGTGATCGAATTATAGTTCCTTTTCCAATTTCCTGTGGACATTGCTTCTTTTGTGACCACGAGCTGCCTGGACAATGCGAAAATAGTAATCCCGATCATTATGGCCCAGAAGGCGGCGTTCTTACCGAAAAAGGTGGCGGAATGTTTGGCTACACAGATTTGTATGGCGGTTATGACGGCGGGCAGTCGCAATATGTAAGAGTTCCGTATGCAAACGTGGGACCGCGAGTTGTCCCTGATAATCTTACCGATGAGCAGGTGTTATTTCTAACCGATATTTTTCCAACGGGATACTCGGGAGTAGATTGGGGAGAAGTAACAGGTGGCGAAAGTGTTGCAATTTTTGGAGCAGGCCCCGTGGGTATTATGGCTGCAAAAAGTGCGGTCTTGCGAGGTGCTGCAAAAGTGATTGTTGTAGACACAGTTCAATATCGATTAGACACAGCAAAGAAATCAACTGGTTGCGAAACGATTTTGTGGAATAGTGGTTCGAAAGATGTTGTTGAGCAAGTTCGAGAATTTACCAAAGGCCGTGGAGCCGATGTCTGCATCGATGCTGTAGGATTTGAGCCCGATAGAAATTTCTTAGAACGTGCTGACGCCGCCCTGAGCTTCGAAGTTGGTTCGGTTAAAGTCCTTGAAGCTTGTATGAGTGCTGTTCGTCGTGGCGGAATTGTTTCGGTTTTGGGAGTTTATCCTTATTTATATGATGCTTTTCCAATAGGTCAATTCTTTGATAAGGGTATTCAAATCAGAGGTGGCCAAGCTCCTGTCCACAAACATATCGACAAATTATTGGAATATGTGAAGCAAGGAAAAGTACAATTGGACGATATTATTACACACAGATTACCATTAAGTGAAGTATCGCACGCTTACGATATATTCAATAAAAAGAAAGATGGATGCGTTAAAGTAATTCTTGATCCCTGGAAATAGATTCAAAATTATTAAAAATTAAAATAATTTAATTATAGCTCGACAATTAATACTTAAATTAATTGTCGAGTTTTTTTGTTGTATTTCTAGCCAGAAAAAACTGAGAATTTTCTTAAGAGCTTGAAACTTGTTGATGTGAATAATACTTATGTTTGCAAGTCAATTTATATTCTATGACTTTCAAGAAAATCGTTGCAGCTGCAACAATAAGCTTTTGTACTACAGGATTATTAATCTCTTGTAATTATAAAGAAAAAACAACAACGGTTGAAATAACCCACAATGCAAATATCGACAGTATTGCCGCAAATTATTACGAAGAATATCTTTCATTCTATCCGCTTGAAGCAACTTCACAAGGAGATATTAGATTTAATAATCTACTGCCGATTTCTATCTCAAAGGAATTTATCGATAAAGAAATAGCTTTTTTAAATCGTTTTCAAGTCGAACTGAAAAACGTCGACTATGAATCACTTTCCAACGATAAGAAAGTGATTTACGATGTGCTTAAATATAAATTAGAAAATGACAAAGCGCAGTTTGAGTACAATCCCCAGCTGATTCCGTTCACGCAATTTGGAGGACTTCCTCTGGACTTTCCGTTATTAGGAAGCGGAGAAGGAAGTCAACCTTTTAAAACAGTTAAAGATTACGAAAATTGGCTTGAGCGTATGAGCAAATTTCCAGTATGGATGGATGCAGCAATTGTGAATTTTAAGGAAGGAATTTCAAAGGATGTAGTTCTGCCAAAGGTTCTCGTTACTAAGATGATTGCACAAATGAATGCTTCGGAATTGGTGTCTGCAGACTTTTCGAAAAATATTTTTTCTGGACCTACAAAAAACTTTCCAAGTGATTTTGATTCAAAGACAAAAGCAGAATTAACTTCAAAATACAAAGAAGCTGTTGCCAAAAACATAATTCCTGCCTATAAGAAGATGCACGATTTTTTATCCAGCGAATATTTGGCGAAAGCCAGAACCACAGATGGCTATAATTCGCTACCAAACGGAAAAAAAACCTATCAATATCAAGTTGTAAGCTGGACAACCACAGATCTTGACGCCGAAGAAATATTACATTTAGGTAAACAAGAAGTTGAAAGAATACGCAACGAAATGTCTCAAGTGCAAAAAACACTAGGATTTAAAGGAACACTAGAAGAATTTCTTACTCACATTAAAAGTGACCAAAAAGCAATGCCGTATCAAACTTCTGAACAAATTCTGAAAGGCTTTAATGACATTCTTTTAAAAATTATTCCAAAATTGCAAACGATGTTCAGCGTGACACCAAAAACGCCTTTTGAAATTAGACAAACCGAAAAGTTTCGAGAAGCAACTGCTAGTGCGGAGTACGTGCAAGGAACGCCGGACGGAAAACGGCCTGGAATCTTTTATATGCCTATTCCAAATCCCAAAACCTTCAATGTGACCTCAGGAATGGAATCCTTGTTTTTACATGAAGCAATTCCAGGCCATCACTACCAAGTTTCACTTCAGCAGGAGAATGAAAGTCTGCCTAAGTTTATGCGTTTTGGATGGTTTGGAGCTTACGGCGAAGGCTGGGCGTTATATTGTGAATCGCTGGGGCCGGAATTTGGACTTTATACAGATCCTTATCAAAAAATGGGCGCTTTGAGTGACGAAATGTTGAGAGCGGTCAGATTAGTGATAGATCCAGCAATTCACACAGGAAAAATGAGTAGAGAAGAAGCCATTCAATATTTTTTAAACAATGTTGCTTATGACAAAGCATCTGCAACTGCCGAAGTAGAACGTTATATGGCAATGCCAGGGCAGGCGGTAAGTTATAAAATAGGAGCTTTAAAAATTAAAGATTTACGAACTAAATATCAGAAGCAACTAGGATCAAAATTTAATATTGCATCCTTCCACGACGAAATTTTAAGTCAAGGTTGCTTACCTTTAAGCGTTCTAGAACGAAAGATGGCTCATTGGGCCGATTTAAAAAAATAAAAATATGATAAAATATTTAGGACTATTAATATTTTTCTGCGGCAGCTTATCAGCTCAAGAAAAATGTGATATTAAGAGATCTTCAGAATATCAAAAAGAACTGAATAATGAATATGCCGACAAGAAGACTAGCCCGCTAGCTCCTGCAGATTTAAAAGATTTCAAAAAACCTGACTTTTTCGAAGTCAACTCAGAATACTGCGTAGTTGCAAAAATCAAGCGTACAATAAATGCGAAACCTTTTGTAATGTAAACTACAACTGATAGAAGCCCGATGTACGTAAAGTATGCTGATTTGGTTTTTTTGATTGATGGAAAAGAACAAATATTAGAAGTTTATCAAAGTATTAAACCTGCATCAATTCAGGCTTTCAGCACAGACTTATTTCTGCCATTTACAGATCTCACAACAGACAAAGAATCGTATAGTGGCGGGCGCTATATGGATCTTCAAATTCCTGAAGGTGATTTTGTAATGTTAGATTTTAATCGAGCTTACAATCCGTACTGCGCTTACAACGCAAGATATTCTTGTCCTTTGGTTCCCAAAGTGAATCATCTGGAAGTTGAAATAAAAGCGGGTGTGAAAAAATTCCAGAACTAAATGATATACTATAATTTACATACACATTCAGATCCAACAAACGACGATAATATTGCGGTTGTGAACGTCTATCCAAAAGATTATCCTACAGAAAGTAAATACTTCTCAATCGGCATTCATCCTTGGTATATTGATGAGGAAAATCTCGAAAGTGAACTAGCAATTATCGAGAAGGCACTACAAGATAAAAACTGTCTCGCAATTGGCGAATGTGGTGTCGATAAAAAGATTGAGACTGACATTGAACTTCAAGCTAGAGTATTTGAGCGACAATTAATTCTCGCAGAGAAATATCAAATGCCTGTTATTTTGCATTGCGTTGCAGCTTATGACGAATTGATTGCGATGAAAAATGATTTAAAAATTACGGTGCCGCTCATTATTCACGGTTTTGCCAAAAGTCCGGAAATGGCGCAGCAATTAGAATCACACGGAATATTTTTGTCGTTTGGAAAATATTTGATGCGCAATCCAGATTTGGGAGAATCATTAACTGCAATTCGTGACGATACTTTTCTACTTGAAACCGATACTAGCGAAGAAACAATCCAAGATGTATATGACAAAGCCGCTGAGGCAAAAAATATCTCTTTATCTGAACTCCACTCAATAATAGAACGTAACTTTGCACGCATATTTTCAAAATTTAAAAACTAAAATAAATACCGCAAAGGATGGCAGAATGGTTAAGCAGAGCCGAGTTATTATATAAGAAAGAAGGAATAAATAGGCTGCACGATGCCAATATTTTAGTTGTAGGTTTAGGGGGAGTAGGATCATTTGCCGCAGAATTTTTAGTTCGATCCGGAGTTGGAAAAATGACCATCGTCGATGCCGATACTGTGGATATATCTAATATTAACAGGCAATTACCAGCGCTTATTTCAACTATTGGTTTAAATAAGGTTGATGTGGTAGGGCAACGTCTTCTGGATATTAATCCAGAATTAAATTTAATTTCTATAAAGGAATTTCTGTCGCCAGAGCGTGCTTTCGAAATCGTTACCGACGAATTTGATTATGTTGTTGATTGCATCGACAGCGTATCTCCAAAAGTTAACTTGATCATCGCAGCTAAGCGCAAACGCGTAAAAATTGTAAGTTGCATGGGTGCGGGAGGAAAGATGGAAGCTTCTAAAGTGAAAGTTGGCGATATCAAAAATACCGAAAACTGTTTTTTGGCGAAAGCCATAAAAAAACGTTTGAAGGAAGTCAAAATAGATAAAGGTGTAAAAGTCGTTTACAGCTCAGAAATTCAAGACGAATCAAGTTTAGCAAGTACAGACGGTAGCAATTACAAAAAATCCTTTTATGGTACAAATAGTTATATGCCGGGATTATTTGGACTTTATGCGGCTGAAACAGTAATAAGACATATATTAAAAAAAGCAAAAGATGATCAAGACAGTATTATTTGATATGGATGGTGTAATCGTGGATACAGAGCCGGTGCACCGTTTTGCCTATTTCGAACATTTTAAAGAATTGGAAATAGAAGTAACGGAAGAAATGTTTACAACTTATACTGGAAATTCTACACGCAACGTTTTTGAGCGAATAAAGCAAGAATTTGGACTAGATCAAGATGTTGAGAATTTAATCCAACGCAAGAGAGGTATTTTTAATGATGCCTTTGATTATAAGGAAGATTTGACACTTCTTGATGGTGTAGAAGATCTAATTAAAGATTTCCACACAAACGGAATTCAGATGATCTTGGCCTCATCAGCTTCAAAAGTCACGATTGACAGAGTTTTCAAACGATTTAATTTACATCAATATTTTAGTCATATTGTAAGCGGCGAAGATTTTCCGAAATCTAAACCAGATCCTGCGATTTTTGTTCACGCTGCTAAGTTAAGTGGTGACAGTCGTGAAGAATGTATAGTGATTGAAGACAGCACAAATGGCGTGAAAGCGGCTAATGCGGCAAATATTTTTTGTATAGGATACAGAAGTTTTCATTCTAAACGTCAAAATCTAGATACTGCAGATATGATAATTTCAGCGTTCTCAGAAATTGATAGTGCAAAAGTTCGCGCCATCGAGGGAAAAATAAACATCTAGAAATCAAAATTCTAGATTCAATTAAGTATTTATTAACTAATTAATGTAACTCGAAATCGTATTTTTGAAGATTAACGAAATTTAAAAATTATTATGAAAAATATTTTTGCTGCTTTTTTGGTAGTTTGTGCTACAGCAAGCTTTAACGCTCAGGTAAAGACACCACAACAGAGTCCAAAAGCTGTTATAAATCAGACCGTTGGTCTTACAAATGTTGAGATAGAATATTCACGTCCGAGCACAAAAGGTCGTATTATTTTTGGAGATCTAGTTCCTTTCGGAAAGATGTGGAGAACTGGAGCAAACGAAAATTCGGTTATTACCTTCAGTGATGACGTAATGATTGATGGAAAAACTTTGAAAAAAGGTAAATACTCAATCTTTACATTGCCAAAGGTGGAAAGCTGGGATGTAATTTTCTACACTACAACAGATAACTGGGGATTGCCAGAGCAGTGGAACGAAGCTAATGTAGCTCTTAAAACTACTGTAAAACCAGAAACACTTTGTAGAAAAGTTGAGACCTTGACAATAGCGTTAAACAGTTTAGATATTAACTACGGAATGCTAGAAATTTCTTGGGAGAAAGCATTAGCAGCAGTAAAATTTGAAGTTCCTTCGAAAAAAGCTGCTATGGCAAGTATTGAGAAAACCTTAGCTGGCGCGTCGTCAAGAGATTATTTTGATGCTGCTTCGTACTACTACCAGTCTGGACAAGACATGAATCAGGCCTTGGTTTACGTAAATAAAGCTTTGGAATTGAGTCAAGACAAACCATTCTTTTACCTGCGTCAAAAATCTTTGATCCAAGCAAAAAATGGCGATAAAAAAGGAGCTATCGAGACTGCGAAACTTTCTCTTGCAGCTGCTCAGAAGGCAAACAATATGGACTATGTAAAAATGAATCAAGACAGCATTTCTGCGTGGTCTAAATAATTTTTGCTTTATATTACTTCAAAAGCACCTCATTGAGGTGCTTTTTTGTTTTATATACATTTGTAGAATTAGGCTTTCGCCAAAAGAATACAACCTTTTAGATCACCGTGGTAGAGCAGGAGTAATGTAGTTTGTCAGATGTCGAAAAAAAAGGAGATTTATCATTTCCGAAATTATGATATAAAGATTAAAATCTTTGAGATCTTAAAAATTTTGAAGTAGCAAAAAGTTATAGCTGTGATATGGCTTCTTGTAGTTTATGAACAAGGTCGCGGCGTTTTCACCAATCGAAAATATAGATGTGCCCTATTGAACCCACTGTTAGGATTTCATTCTATATTGATATTCGTCGTTCTTGCCGGGCTAAATACAATCTTCAGCATCTCAATTATAACACATCGTCCTAATATTAGTTTCTCTCGCCCCTTCAGAGTGGCATTTTGATAAAATCTTCTGCAGTATTAGATTACACCATATGATGACCGATTTAATATTTTTAGAAAAAATTACTCCCCTTTTGTATCAGATAATTTTTATTGAAAATATTGTGGTTTAAGCAGTTGCTGCGCATGAATGAAAAATATCGCTAATAGAAGCGTAATACTTGCACAAAAACTACAATAGGACGTTGATTCTATCCAATATTAATTGAATTTATAGTCATGATGCGGAAATATGATTCGATACTATAGTAATAAAATTATTAAATCAAAACCGCAGAACTTGGAGCCAACAAATAATGCTTACATTCAAAAAAATACAATTCTGAAAAGACGGCATATATCAGGAATAGGTGAAATCCATTCAACTAGAATTCCTTTTTATGCAGAAAAACCTGAAAGGTTGGTTTAGGTTTTTAAACAGAATTGGCAACATAGATTACAGCTGTAGCCGTGATAGTAGCGGAAATCCCGCAGGCAGCTGGGCTATTTTTTCCTGGCATAATAGAGCGACCAAGGGAAGCTCCTATTATGGCAGTGGAAAAAAAGACCTGCAACGAGGAATTGCAGAGAATAGCGCGAATAGCTTCCTGAAAAGTATTTCGCACTCAGTTATAATATTTTTAATACTGTTACTATTAAACATAAAAAAAGTCCGATTTGAAAATTCAAATCAGACTTTTTTATATATTTCAAACTTATTAAAAGCTTGCTGCCGATGCTTTTTTCCAATATACTAGAAAATCTTTTGGAACAGATTCTTCGTTAAGCAAACATCCTTTTTCTAGATCAGGATACGTCTCTGCAAAAGTCTGAATCTTGGTTCTATCAACACGCATACTTACAACTGAACGATCTACATCATCTGGGTGAGCAATACCTGCCGAGGCCATAAGCTCCATCGCACTTTTTACTGTTTCATGTTGAAATCTTGCAACTCTCACACTCTTATCTCCAGGAACTAATCCTTTAACCAGTTTAGGGTTTTGAGTAGCAATTCCTGTTGGACAAGTATTTGTATGACATTCTAATGCTTGAATACATCCTAAGGCAAACATCATTCCACGTGCTGAATTACAAAGATCAGCGCCAGTAGATAGCGTTTTAATAATATCAAATCCAGTGATGATTTTACCACTACAAATAATTTTTACTTGGTCTTTAATTCCAAATCCGTTAAGACAGTCGTACACAAATGCTAGAGAATCTCTCAATGGCATCCCAACGTGATCTGAATATTCTTGTGGAGCAGCACCAGTACCACCTTCACCACCATCAACACTTACGTAGTCAATATAAGTACCAGTCTCGACCATTGCTTTACAGATAGAAATAAATTCTGATTTGTTACCAATACAAATTTTCATTCCCACTGGTTTTCCACCTGAACCTTCACGTAACACTTTTATAAAGTCCATCAATTCCAATGGAGTTTTGAAAGCGGAGTGAGAAGGAGGAGAAATAATATCAATTCCTCTTTTTACAAGACGGATCGCTGCAATCTCATCTGTAACTTTTTCTTTTGGTAAAATTCCACCATGTCCTGGTTTAGCACCTTGAGAAAATTTAATCTCAACCATTTTCACATTGTCTAGGGTTGCTCTTTGTGCGTAATGCTCAGGAGAGAAATTTCCATCATCATCACGACAAGAAAAGTATCCAGTACCAATATTCCAAACAAGATCTCCGCCTTTAAGCAAGTGATATGGAGAAATTCCACCTTCACCGGTATTATGGAAGAAACCACCTTGTTTTGCTCCATCGTTTAATGCCAAAATAGCATTTTTACTAAGTGAACCAAAACTCATCGCACTAATATTATATAAACTAGCATCATATGGTTTTGTACACTGTACCGATCCAATTCTGATTCGTGGATTTGTGTCTACATCTGTAAAAGGAATCGCTTTAATGCTATGGTTTATCCACTGGTATCCAACTTTGTAAACATCTAATTGAGTACCAAAAGGATTTGAATCTGTTTCTTTCTTACTTCTTTGATAAATAAGACTTCTCTCTAAACGATTGAACGGTTTACCATCTAAATCTGTCTCAACAAAATATTGTCTAATTTCTGGTCCGATTGATTCTAGAAGATACCGTAGCCTTCCTAATAAAGGGAAGTTTCGACGAATTGTCTTCTTTGATTGATACATATCGTATAACCCCATAATAATTAGAGGAAGAAATATCATCAATAGAAAGGCAGCTTTCCAATTGATATAAGTCATTATAGCAATGATTGCTATAGAGGTAATACTAAAAATTACAAAAACTTTTCTCATTATAATAAATTTATATGAAACTAGGTCGTTTTATTTTTTTGAATAAAACTTTATTTAAAAAAAATATTAAATACTTCTAACAACTGGAAGTTTCCAAAGGAGTTCCAGCGTGTTGTATGTTTGCAAATTGTATGCCTTTGCGTGTCAAAATCTACTTTATCTTCATAATTAAATATTTTTTATTTTAGCAGAAGAGATATTAATGAAAATCCTTTTTTGTCGGCTATTTTTTGCCACTTAAAAAAATAAAAACTAATAACCGGCCGCTTTTTTTGGCGGCTGCCAAAAATTATTAAATTATTAAATTTCGCACCTCTGTTAACATTTTTGATGACTGACATGCTGCCTTTAAAAATGTCATATATCTAATGATACCAGTTTGAAACCGCAAATTTAGTACAAACTTTAGGATATATTGGTACGTTTAGCAACCCAATTTTAAAAAAGCTTGTTTAACTTAGTTAAACATTTCTTAAACAGAAAAAACACGCACAGCTTCTTAGAAAATTAGAAATTAAGCTAATTCTTGAACTGGAAAGGAAAGAAGTATTTTGTGCATATTTTTGATAATTAAGGAATTTTAAATTCTTGTATTGGTTGGTAATTGTGTGCATTTCAGTCAATTGAAAACAATTATTTTTTACATTTTTTAATTTTAAATTTACAAGACAAATATTTTTTTCTTATTCCGCAGATTTATTCGGAGAGTATTCTTATTTTTAATGAATTGACTTAAAATATTTTTAGATTAATCAAGCTATACAATATGAATTACTACAAAATTAAAAATCTAGAGCAGTATTTTCGACATTATAGAAAGTCTGTAGATAAGCCGAAAGAATTTTGGTCTAATATCGCTTCAAAGAATTTTGAATGGGAAAAACCATGGAAGACTACTTTGGAAATTAATGATGACGAAAGCAGAGTAGAATGGTTTAAAGATGGAAAGTTAAATATTGTAACAAACTGTATTGATAGACATCTGAAAAAATCTGGAAAAAAGACTGCAATAATCTTTGAACCAAATAATCCTGACGAAGAGGCGCAACATATTACGTACAATGATCTTGATAAGCAAGTTTCTAAAATGGCGAACGTGCTAAAAGATTTTGGTGTAAAATCAGGAGATCGAGTATGCATTTACTTACCGATGATTGTCGAACTTTCGGTTGCTATGCTTGCTTGTGCCAAAATAGGAGCTATACATTCAGTTATTTTCGCTGGTTTCTCTGCTTCGGCGGTTGCATCTCGAGTTAATAATTTGGAATGTAAGCTTCTTATTACTTCTGATGGAAGTTATCGGGGCAATAAAACAATGAATCTAAAAGTCATCGTTGACGAGGCAGTGACAAATTGTCCGACAATCGAAAATGTGCTAGTTGTCAAAAGGATAAATGCAGACATTGAGATGACAGAAGGTCGCGATCACTGGCTGCAGCCGCTATTAGATTCTGCCAAAGACAAATGCGAAACTGAAATAATGGATGCAGAAGATCCTTTATTTATTCTGTACACAAGCGGTTCAACTGGAAAACCAAAGGGAATGGTGCATACAATAGGTGGGTATATGGTTTTTACAGCCTATACTTTTCAAAATGTATTTAATTATAAAAAAGGTGACATCTTTTGGTGTACTGCTGACATTGGGTGGATTACGGGACACAGTTATATTTTGTACGGGCCGTTGCTGAATGGTGCCACAACAGTAATTTTTGAAGGAGTGCCATCGTATCCTGATTTTGGTCGCTTTTGGGATGTAATAGATAAACATAAAGTATCTCAATTTTATACAGCACCAACGGCAATTAGAGCACTTGCTAGAGAAAATTTAGAATTTGTTGAATCGCATGATTTATCTTCTTTAAAAGTTATAGGATCTGTCGGCGAACCTATAAATGAAGAGGCTTGGCACTGGTATAACAATCACGTTGGTAAACGAAACTGCCCCATTGTTGATACATGGTGGCAAACTGAAACAGGTGGAATCATGATTTCCCCATTACCATTTATTACACCTACAAAGCCAACATATGCAACTTTGCCATTGCCTGGAATTCAGCCAGTACTGATGGATGCAAATGGTAAAACATTGAAAGGAAATCAAGTTGACGGAAATCTCTGTATTAAGTTCCCATGGCCGGGAATCGCGAGAACAATTTGGAACGACCACCCACGGTATATAGAGACGTATTTTTCTGCCTATCCAAAAAAGTATTTTTCTGGAGATGGCGCTCTTCGAGATGAAGTAGGTTACTATAGAATTACTGGTCGAGTAGATGATGTAGTCATTGTCTCTGGACATAATCTTGGCACAGCGCCAATAGAAGATGCGATCAATGAGCACCCGGCCGTTGCTGAATCTGCGGTTGTGGGATCACCGCATCCAATAAAAGGTAGTGCACTCTATGGATATGTCATGCTTAAAGAGAGTGGTGAAAGTAGAGTACGGGAGAATTTATCTAAAGAAATAAATCAGCATATTGCAACTCATATCGGTGCAATTGCTAAATTGGATAAGATTCAGTTTGTGGAATCTCTGCCTAAAACGCGATCAGGAAAAATTATGCGACGAATTTTGCGGAAAATCGCCGAGGGAGATTTTTCTAATTTTGGAGATACATCCACTTTGGTAAATCCAGAAGTAATCGACATTATAAAAGATGACAGAATAGAGTAGAAAATATTAAAATCAGGACTCAGTATTTATTGAATATTGAGTCTCGTTTTTAATTTTAAAAATACTAAAGCATTAGCATACGCTTGTTCAAGTGCCGAATCTGATGGAGGAACTGGGATTTTGAAGTCTGAAAAGATATCTTCGTTGGCAATCGTGCGTTCTGTAGATTCCTTCCACTTTTTGTACATAATTTCGATATCAAGAGCATCATTTTTCAGTCGGCCGCAGTGCATTTTCTCTAGAACTTCATTTATAAGTTCAAAATCATGATGAATTTTGTATCCCACAATTGTGGCATTTCCAATATAATCTATAAACTTTTCAAAAGCTTGTTCTTCATTCATTTTTGTCAGCTTCGTATTGATCAAAAAATCATTAGAAAGCCCCTTGTCATGAGTGTATTTATACTGCAAAATCATATTTTCAAAAGCGTCTGCTAAGAAAATCCGGTTTTTGGATACAGTAATTGCTCCAAAAGAAAATATTACATCATCTAATGGATTGCTTCCTGACTTGATAGTATGAAGTATAATAAAATTGGTAGGTTTAGTATCAAATTTCGCCAAATACTTTTTCCAAAATTCAGGATAATCTTTGCTTATATGTTTGAGCCAGTCTAGCATATTATGAAAATTGCGTTAATTTAAAATTATCTTTTATCAGTTCTTCCAATTCTTTAAACGTAGTAAGCGCTACTTTCAGTTTTTCTCTTTCACTTTTAGACCATGAATCAAGGTCGATATATTGTCCGTTACTATCATGTTTAAATCCTTCTTGCGCACGAAATTTAGAAATAATCAAAAATGCTTCCGCAGTACGATTGTATATTTCCGAATTTTTCTTGTCTACAAACGCCAATTCTTTTAGTCTTAAATATGTGTTGTTAACTCCTCGAATATTTTGACTCAAGGTCAATATTCTCGCAGCTTCTATAAATGGCGAAAGACCTCTCGATTTAATATCAAATTTTCCTTTGTGCTCACCTTCTTCTTCAACGTTAAATTTCTTGAAAAATCCGAATGCCGGCGGTTTCCGAAGAGCATCATTTCCTAAGTAATCAAAGAAAGATTTATTGTTTTTCAGATTTGCAAAAATGGTATCTGTCAACTTCTCTTCCAGTTTTGCATCACCAAATACAAGTTCGTAATCAAAGAAAATAGTGCTTGCTTCTTTGCTCTTGCCAGGATTTAACATCCATAAACTGTATAATTTCTGCCATTCATCAAGAGATTTGCACCATAAAAGGTTGCTTGCGCTATAACCATTTGGAGATTTGGGGAAGCCTACTTCTTCAAGACTAATAGCCACTTTTCTAGCAAGACGAATAAAATAATCCTTTACAGCTCGATATTGATCGGGAGCGACGTTTTGAAATATAAGGATGCTATTCTGGTCTGTTAGCAGCAATTGCTCTTTACGTCCTTGACTTCCAATACTTAACCAAGCAAATGGAGTAGGAGCCGACCCCATTTCGAGAATTGCATGCTGCACACATCTTTTGATAAGTGCAATTGTAACTTCGCCCGAAATCGCATTTATATGAGACATCGGAATATTTTTGGATAATGAGCTTTGGATCAAGTCTGCAAGCTTAGATCTAACTTGTTTAAGTTCGCGATTATTGCGAGCAATATTAATCTCTTTAATTAAAATTCCGGGATTATTTGCTTGTGCAGTAATCAAATCTCGCTGTGAAATACTGCCAACGATTGTCGAGGTATTAGATCCATCTTTGGTTACACAAAGATGAGTAGTCGATGACGAAATTAATAAAAGTTGTGCTTCTGCCAGTGATGTATTTTCGGCAATTGTTACTACCGCCGACATGATGTTTTTTACAGGAGTATCTAGAGGATATCTTCCGGTCGCGATTTTACTTCGAAAATCAGCATCTGTAATCATTCCCAAGGGTGTATTGTTATCAGATACAATAATATGATCAGCCATATTATCCGTCATGTTTCTCGCCGCTTCAATGACAGTGGCAGTAATTGGGCACTGCAGTGGAGATTTATTGTAATTTAAATTTTGAAAATATTGAATTTCACTTTGCCTATTGTCATAACTACTACTCACAGTTCCCTCAGACCCATAAGAATCAGAGCTAGGAGAGGAGATGGTATTTGCATTAAACCGTTGTTGCACATATTCCATAACCTCCTTATTGGAATCCATAAAAGGTCTAAAAATACTGACGGGAATGGCAAATAAAACGCTTTCTTCGCGAGCAACGGCGTTAAGTAGATAATTACTTTTTTCAAATAGTGGTCGAAGTCCAAAAATCCCTCCGGGTGAAACTTTATTTATCATCGTTTCTTCACCTTCAACGAGCATATTTAGATTGATTGCACCAGAGGCAAGCATATAAAAACTTTCATGCAGAAAATCATTGATAATGAACACTGATTTATTCTTTTCGATATTTACTACAGACGACCCACTAATGATATATCGAATATCATCTATCGAAAGCGTGTTAAAAGGCGGATAAATTTTAAGTATTTCGGCTAGACGGAGTCCTACTGTGTTCATACTATTTTTTGTGAATATGCTGAGTAAAATTATAATATATATGCGTCTTAAACAATAAGAATGCACATGCAAAAACAACTTTAACTATAAGTTATTAATTTACAAAAATTTAAAGCTGTTCAGAGAATATTTTTAGATAATCAAAAGATCATTGAGTAATAATAATGATACTATCACTTTAATTTGAATGCGCAGTATTTGCTTTCACTAAATAATAATTTTAAAAACGAAAAGTATTTCGTTCTATGTGTTTTAATGAAAGGTTTTCTAATTCCGCTTAGCGCTAAAAATTTAATTTACTGATTATAAAAAATAAATGTACCTCGATTCAAAATGTGCCGACTTTAGTTAGAAGTTAAATTTATTTTTTAATGGCAGTAAAAGAGAGGTAAATGCCAATATATACAGTTCGAATATTTAATAGAACAGATAATTACTAGACTGATGTTTTGATTTACTAGCACTGCGCCATACAATTAAAAATAAAACACAAAAGTATATCGCGAATTCTATTTTACATAATATAAATTATGGTTCAGATTGTCCTGCAGTAGATTGAGGGAGTATTGACTTATTCAATCTAAACTTCAGTACTGCTTACAGTGACGGTCGTATTTGTAAAGTAAACCACCACCGATCCAACTAAAAGATTAATAGCAGCAACAATATAAAACATAAAATCAATATCACGATGATCAAAGAAATCTTGAATTCCTTGTCCAACTATTTGCAAAGTTGAACCAACAACTAAGAAAATGATTGCCCAGAATTTTAGTACAACTTTTGCTAATCTGTGTTTTGTTATAATCATACCGATAATTGCCGCTTGAATAAGAATTGGAATTATACCCCAAACTTCTCCGAAAGTCAGAATGACATAACAATTATAAAGAATCAAACATCCTAATAGCGCTAAAGCGCTGTAATAAAAAGTTTCATTCTTGAATTCCGTAATTTGCATAAATAGTATATTATAGACTTGCTCTAAACTTTTTACCGATCAAAAGCATTAATTTGATATTGTAATCCTCAATAAGCCATTCCTTATAGTTTTTACTACAGTGACTTAAACATGCTGCATATTTTTTCATACGCCATTCAATATCTCCTTCAAGTTCTTTTGCTAGTTTTTTTGCATCAATTAATTCTTCTGAATTATCTATGCACATATTTGCATGTTGCTCTAGCGAACGCTCCAAAACAACTTTTGATCTTAAATTATTAGCAATAATATCTTTATGTTGCTCTTCCACGTCAAAATTTACATCAGCTGTCTTTGCAAATTTTTCGCGCAATTCTGGTGGCATTACATATTTGAAATGTGTTTCAATTTCTAAATCATCTCTAAGATTGTCAAGATAGAATTCCGGTTGCTTGAAAATATGTTGCCAGTCAATTGATTGATCCCAAAGTCCAAAACGCGCAGCATTGTTTCCTAAATCGATGATTGTAAAATTATTCTTATTCGCTAATTTTCTAGATCCACGACCAATCATCTGAAAATACAATGTCAAAGATTTTGTAGCTCGATTTAGAATAATAGTGTCAACTGTAGGCTCGTCAAAACCAGTAGTTAATATTCCCACAGATGTCAAAATCGCATCTGGAGTTTTTTTAAACCAAGTTAAAATATCCTTTCGTTCGTCGGCAGTACTTGTATTGTCGAGGTGTCTAATTGGATAACCAGCTTCCTTAAATGTTTCGTAAACATATAATGAAGTATTGATTCCGTTATTAAAGATTAACGTTTTTTTGCCTAGTGATTTTTCAGTATACGCGTGCAGAAGTTTTTCTTGCATTGCCATATTCGAATACAATTCGTCTGAAGATTTTACTGTATAATCTCCGTTGATACCTACTTTAAGAGAAGTCAATCCCACATCATAGCTATACGTTGTGGCTTTGGCCAAAAAGCCATTGTCTATAAGAGATTTGATCGTATCACCAACCACAAGTTCATCATAATTCTCATTCATCGGGAGTTTTACGTTAGAACTTAGAGGTGTAGCAGTTACTCCTAGTATAAAGGCATTTGTAAATGAACTTAACAATTTTCGGAAAGAATTGTAATGAGCTTCATCAATGATAACTAGTCCAACATTATCAAGTTGAAGCTTTTCGTCATTGATACGATTTTTCAATGTTTCGACCATCGCCACGAAGCAAGAATACTCGTCTTGATCAGGAAGTTCTTTAACTTTACTGTTAATGATTTTATTTTTCACATCAAAGCCTTTAAGCATCTTTGATGTTTGCTTGCAAAGCTCAATGCGGTGCGTAAGTACAACGACTTTTTTATCGCTATTTTTTAAATACCTTCTAACGATTTCAGAAAATATTACTGTTTTTCCTCCACCTGTTGGTAACTGATATAGCAAGTGAAAATTTGGTTTTGCATTCTCCAATCGGTCGAAAATGGCATCTATATCTGTTTGCTGATAATCGTATAGTTCTTTTCTTTGCTCAACTACAGCTACTGATTTTGTTCCTTTTTCTTCGATTTCATATTCTGGCATAATAGACATTTAGGGCGTTTTTCAATTTTGCAAAAGTACGCCGAAAAAAAGGGTTTGTCCTTATAATTATGGTTAATTTTATAATTACGGTCAATTAGCCATAATATTGATTAAATAGTTAAGCATTTGGCGATTTTCCTACTATATTTTTTTACTAACTAAATTATTTTGAAAGCTATTGTTTAAAAATTTTCTCTTTCTTCCTCTTCTATTATAGCGACAGTATTTTTAAATTCAGATTTATTTGGCCACTTCTGCTTTTGCACTTCTTCAACAATTTCCAAAAATTGATATCTAAAATGCGGAAGAATTCCATTTGCAATACAGTAATTAAGACACTGCTCAAACGAATTTAGAATACTTTTATAAAAACTATTGTAATACATTTCCTTTTTGGAAGAGTACTTTTGAGCCACAGTAATATTATAAAGCATGGCTTCGGCAGTGACATGCGGCTCCACTCCTAGCATAAAAAAATGTTTTATTATTTTTTGAGCAGTAGATCTTCTTAATTTGGCCTTTTTGGTTTTGATTGGAAAATATTCTGCTGAAATTTTTGTCTTAGCGTCTTGTAAAAGCTTATCTTCATTAGGATTGAAAATGAAATTGTAGTAGGTTTTAACTTCAGGAAATTTGCTGTAAAGTTCCATAAACTGTTCGGCGATTTGCTCCTTATCTAATGACTGCAAATATTTTTTTAAATCTCTCTTACTCATATAAACTAACTATTAAGTTTTGGAACGTGGTTTAAATCGATGTCTATTATTTATCTTTTATTTGTACTTTTGCGGTAATATAAAATAAACTCTTTAAATTTTCCTGTAATGATTAAATTTTTTAAGATTCTAGCTTTATTAGAAGGTGTTTCAATGCTATTATTATTATTCGTTGCAATGCCCATGAAATATATGTTTGGAGATCCATTTTTAGTTAAGCATGTTGGTATGGCGCACGGTATCTTGTTTGTAGCCTATATAGTAATAGCTACAATGCTGAAATTTGAGGACTCTTGGAGTTGGAAAAAATATGGATATATCTGCTTAGCTTCAATAGTGCCTTTTGGGACATTCTATATGGAAAGAAAATATTTTCCGAGAGTATCTTGATACTTGTATTCTTTATATAGGTCTCCAGCACATATAGTGCTGGGGCTTTTTTATTTTTGCTTAAACAACTTATTAGCTTCTATTATAATTTCAAAGTGATCAAATGCTAAATTAGGTAAATTGTTTCTGTCAAACCATTGTGCATCTTTAGCATCATCATCAGCTTGAACCTTAACATCATCGCCAGCTATTCCAGCAAACGCGATCGAAACTGTATGTTGTCGAGGATCTCTTCCAGGTTTTCCAAATGCTGCTACCTGCGCCAAATTTGAAATTTCAATTGAAGTTTCTTCTTTCAGTTCCCGACGTGCTGCAGATTCCAGATCTTCATTTTCATCAACAAATCCTCCTGGAAGTGCCCACATACCCTTATAAGGATCGTTTTTTCTCTGAATAAGGAGGATGTTTTTCTCATTACAATCAAGAACTATAATATCAACTGTAACAAAAATTTTTGATTCGTATCGCATAGCAACGCAGTGTTTTAAAAAAAAATATAGTCAAAAATAGCAAATTTGTACTTAAAACTTTAATTTTAACTAAAATAAGCTATCTTTGCTCCCAAAAAGTACTAAGAACTAACTTTAATTTCATGAAAAAAAATTTATTATTATTAGCGATGCTTTCTCTCGGAGTTGCTGCTACGGCGCAAGAAGAGAAATCAGCAAAGGACTACAACAAGTTCTCTATTGAGGCTAACGGTGGACTTACAAAAGCAAATAATCCTTTTGCAGATGGATATACTACAGACATCGCCCCTCTACACGTAGATTTAGGTGTTCGTTATATGTTCAACCCAAAATTTGGTCTTAGACTTCAAGTTGGATATGACAAAATGAAAGGTAATGACGAAAGTCTTCCATTTGAAACTGAATATATCAACGCAAACCTTCAAGGTGTTGTGAATCTTGGTCGTATTATGGATTTTGAATCATGGACTAAAAATTTCAACGTACAGTTTCACACCGGTGTAGGATATGGTCAATTGGATGGTGATCGTTTTGATGAAAAAGACGGTACTATGAATTTCATCGTTGGATTAACAGGTCAGCTTAAATTATCAGAAAGAATTGCGTTAAATGCAGATTTTTCTATGATTAATAATACTGGTCAAGATTCTCATACATGGGACGGAACAACTCCGAACCCAGAAATTCGCGGATTTGATGGTACTCTTTATAATGCAAGTTTAGGTATTGCTTTCTATTTAGGGAAAAATGCAAAACATGCTGACTGGACTACTAACGCAGATCTTGCTGATGACAAACTAAAAGCATTAGAAGAAAGAATTGGTAACGTAGAAACTATGTTAGTTGATACTGACAAAGATGGTGTGCCAGATTACTTAGACGAAGAAAATAATACAACTCCAGGTGCAATTGTTGACTCTAAAGGTAGAGCAATTGACAAAAACAATAATGGAATTGCTGATGACTTAGAAACGTATATTGATCAAAGAATTAATAATGGTTCTGGTGTAGCTACTGATTCTGCAGTTGTTGAAAAATTAATTAACGAAGGTTATATTGCTGTATTCTTTGATTTTAATAAATCGAACCCAGCGGAATCTTCTAGCAGAAATCTTGCGTTTATATTAAATTATCTTAAACTGAATCCAAGTTCTTCTTTGACAGTGAAAGGATATGCTGATGAAATTGGAACTAATAAAGCTAATAACGCTATCTCTGAAAGACGCGCTACAGCAGTAAAAGATATCTTAGTAAAAGCTGGTATCGATGGTTCTAGATTGACTATCTCTCCAAAAGGTGAAGATAATTCAGTTGACAAGAATTCAGCTGCAGCTAGAAAACTTGTAAGAAAAGTAATTTTTACTATCAACTAACAAATTATAAATAATTCAAACCGCCTCATATTGAGGCGGTTTTTTTATGCTTAAAAATTAAAATCAGTAATAATTTTGATTAGAAATAATAGTTAGATCGTCTGCGAAATTCGGCTTATTCAGCCAATAAGAGTCGTATGATAATTCACTTATTGTTTTATTTGGGCGAGCCCTTCGCCAGAACGACTGTGTAAAATAGAAATAGCAATGTGGCTCAGGTCGGGCAATCCGTTCCCAATCTTTTTTGTAGCTCCTGCTCCGCAAAGCCACAAAAAAGGATTTTCACTACAAACACAGTTCACTGAACTCCGCTGAAAAACAAAAGTTTAGTGAAGTAATCCGTGTCGCAACAATCTTCGTAACTAATAACGATTACAGTTAAGAATGTACTTATATTATTCGATTAAAAATGCAAAAAAAAACACCCACAAAATAGTTTGCAGGTGCTTTAGGTTTTTCTAAAGTTAGATATGTCTAAACAGTTTAAATATTCTCTATACTTCCTTTTCCTTCTCTTAAAATAATTGGATCTCCTCCTTGCGATAAATCAACAATTGTTGATGCTTGATTATCTCCGTAACCGCCGTCGATAACTAAATCAACAATATTCTGCCATTTTTCATAGATCAATTCTGGATCGGTGCTATATTCCAGGACTTCATCTTCATCATAGATTGATGTCGAGACAATTGGGTTTCCTAACTTTTTTACTATTTCTAATGCAATTGCATTGTCAGGAACACGAATACCGACCGTAGTTTTCTTTTTAAATTCTTTTGGCAAATTATTATTACCTGGCAAAATAAATGTGTAAGGGCCAGGCAAAAGACGTTTTAACAACTTAAAAGTTGGCGTATCAATTTGCTTGACATAATCTGAAATATTACTTAAATCGTGACACACAAAAGAGAAATTAGCTTTGTCTAGTTTAATACCTTTTATTTTTGCAATGCGTTCTAATGCTTTTGTATTTGTAATATCACAACCAAGACCGTAAACAGTATCAGTTGGGTATATAATAAGCCCACCATCGCGCAGTACTTTTACTACACTATCTATTGCAGCCTCGTTGGGCTTGTCTTCATATATTTTTATAAATTTACTCATATCTTCCTCTTACTAAAATCTTTAAATAACTGAGCAAAAATACGCATAAAGGTGACTAGATACTATCTATTTAAGATAGATTAAAGGATCTACAAGTGCATATTTTGGACTTCTTTTTATAAAATCGTTAAAAAAGGCTGTGTGGGCTGCGCCCATTAAAATAAATACTCTATCTGTAGGTTTCAATTCGATTTGATTAAGATTTGAATACATTCGTAAATTTCTTTGATAAAACTTTGCTGCCTCATCCGCTCCTTCGTACTTTCCATTTGTAGAAACATAGGTGAGCATATCGGCATTTATATTTATTAAAAAATCCAAGTACTGCGGATGATTTGTAATTTTTAATTGTTCCAACAACTTTAAATTGTCAAAATCTAATTTGCTTTCTTCGGCAGTAACCAAACTTATATAATTCTCATAGGTCTTGTCAGTAACTTTTTTTGATGCAAGTTCATAACCAATTCCATAATTATAACCCATTTTTGAATCGATGCCATAAATGCGACTGACATTTGTTAATCGACCTAATTCAAAAGCTAACAACTCTACTTCATTTGGATCTTTGATTTCCTTCTCAGGATTTTGTAGGTAGGATTTATAAGCCTTCTGTAATGTCGGATTATATGAAGGCGGCGTTTCAACTATAATTACCGTAGGTTTAAATTCTTGAAGCAACACAGCAATTTTGTGAATTTCTGCTTTATTTTTTTTATCATTTTCATCAAATTCAACTTTGCTTGCATCTGGTGTATAACCCATATGAAATGTTCCAAAATTCATAACTTCAATTGTTTTATCGAATTTGTCCTTGAAAATTGGCGGCTGTGCCGAAAGATTTTGTGCGGCGATTAGCATCGTAAGAAATAGTAGATTTTTCATAATATTAGTTTTAAATATTTTGTGCAAATATGTAGCGAATTTAATATTGAAGAGCAATTTTTTCGGTGAACACCCACCAATTTTCGATGAACACGTTTGCGAGCGAGTTGTGGCTAACTATCTTTACAATACCTAAAAGGCGATTATGAAATTAATATCAACTAGAACTGAAATATTTTTACACTTACTATTTTGGCTGATTTTTTTTCTTGGATATTTCATTACTTTAAATCCAGATACCAAAATATTATTCGAAATACAACCAATCAGCTTATTTGGAACTACATTTCTATTTAATTCTATCTCAACTTTTTACCTCAACTACTTCTTAGTGCTTAAAAAAAGTTTTAAAACGCACAAATTAACTTCTATTGCAATTGGTTTTATTAGCATATTTGCATTTTTCATATTTCTACGTTTTTTACTTGAGGAAGTACTATCACCATATTTATTTGGGTACAGTAATTATAATCAAGGAACTAGTATAGAATATTATATAATTGATAATATTCATTGGGCATCAACTCCTATTTTGGCAAGTACTGGAATATGGATTGTAATAAATTATATCAGAACAATGCAGCAGGAAGTTATTATCATTCAAGAAAATAAACAAGCGGAAATTCAGTTTTTAAAATCTCAAATAAATCCACATTTCATTTTTAATACACTTAATAATATTTACTCTCTAGTGTTTTCTAAATCTGATAAAGCTTTAGAAGCAATCGAAAAATTAAGCGACATTATGAGGTTTACTACCTACGAAACACAAAAAGAACTCATTAGTATTAAGGATGAAATAGGATATATAAAAAGTTTGATTGATTTGGAAAGCATTCGAATGACTAAGCCTATTCAGATTTGTCTGGATGTTTCGCTTGATAGTAACCAACTAGAAATTCCTCCATATATCATTTTACCCTTCGTTGAAAATTGTATTAAACACGGAGTAATCGATGATTCAGAATATCCTGCTGTAATTTCAATTGTATGTAAAAAAAACACCTTAATTATTTTAGTTAAAAACAAAATTAATTCTAATATGAAAGATACACATTCAGGTATTGGATTTAAAAATTTAAAAAAACGTTTAGATTTTTATTATCCGCAACAATATAGATGGGACGTAGAAAATGATTCCCACAACTTTAAAAGCACAGTAACAATCCAATTATGAAAAAAATACGCTGTATCATACTTGATGACGAACCATTGGCTGTCGATTTGTTGCTTAATTATGCTTCGAAATTACCACGCTTAGAGATAGCACTAGCAACAACAGATGTATATGCTGCTATTGCTTATATGCAAAACAATAAAGTTGATTTATTTTTTATCGATATTCAGATGCCAGAACTATCGGGTATTAAAATTATGGAATTATTCAACAAAGACTGCCAATTCATAATAACTTCTGCTTATGCTAACTATGCTTTAAAAAGCTATGAGTTTCGAGTAGTTGACTATTTACTAAAACCTATTTCGTTCGATAAATTCCACAAAGCGGTGACAAAGTATTTAGAATTTGGAAATGATGCAAAGGATTTAGATAACTGTTCACTCTTCGTAAAGGTGGATGGAAAACAAGTGAGAGTAAATACGAGCGAAATTTATTTTGTAGAAGGTTTAAGCGATTATATTCGAATACATTTTAAAACCGAAAGGTTAATAGTTTACGATACATTGAAAGGATTTATTACTAAACTCCCAGCCAATAACTTTATGAGAATCCACAAATCATATATCGTAAATATATCAAAAATCAAGTCCGTAGACGGAAATAGTATTCGCCACGAACTTGGTCTAATTCCGATTGGAGAAACTTACAAAAATGAAGTCAAAAACTGGATTGAAAATCAATAATTTAATCCAATATCTGCAGCTTAGCAAAGCGCAGTAACAATTTTTTTAAACCTCCAACTTCAAATTTTATCTCAGCTTTTTTGTCTGCTCCACTTCCTTCAAGATTCACAATCTGACCTTTTCCAAAGCGCTCGTGCATAACCATTGTCCCAGACGAAAGTCCGTTATCAAATAAGCTTGCTGCTTGAGGTGCTCCACTATTTAAAGGTTTCAACTTCCGAACTGTTGATGCTGGCTCATCGCTATATTTTTTTGGCGGTGGCGTATTTGCAGGCTTTGCAAGTCTAAATTTCGACTTGTCAACATCTCCAAATATATCATTATCAACTAATGGTTTGAATCTATAGCTAGATTCTTTGGGAGTAATGTATTCTAAATACTGATTATCAATTTCATCTATAAATCTAGATGGTTCACAATCTGTCAATTTTCCCCATCGATAGCGAGACTGTGCGTAAGTTAAATAAGCTTGATTTTCGGCTCTTGTAAGTGCCACGTAAAACAATCTTCGCTCTTCTTCAAGTTCACTTCTTGTACTCATACTCATTGCACTCGGAAATAAGTCCTCCTCAAGTCCAACAATAAATACGTGCGGAAATTCCAGACCTTTTGCTAAGTGAATTGTCATCAAAGCAACTCTATCATCATCTCCAGTATCTTTATCCAAGTCTGTTGCCAGCGCCACATCTTCCATAAATTCAGACATTGCTCCTCTAGCTCCATCAACTTCTTTCTGACCTTCGGTAAAATCCCGAATACCATTTAATAACTCCTCAATATTTTCAATTCGAGCAATTCCTTCGGGTGTCGCATCTTTCTTTA
Organism: Flavobacteriales bacterium; assembly: GCA_038243675.1. Classification (GTDB taxonomy): domain Bacteria; phylum Bacteroidota; class Bacteroidia; order Flavobacteriales; family Flavobacteriaceae; genus Flavobacterium. The sequence continues at coordinate 1,561 of JBBSQV010000012.1, read as the reverse complement.
ATTCCTGAATAAGTCCAGTCTTTTTAGCAACGTGATCCGCTAAATAAAATGCATCTTGATTTTCGTTAATCACTTGAAAACTCTGAATCATTATCGTAAAATCCTTCAACTTTGTTCGTGTTGAAGCATTCAGTTTTAAATCGATTTTATCGATATTTTGCATTACTTCAAAAATCGATCTATTGTAATGATTTGCTGCAATAGTCAATTTTTCGACGGTCGTGTCCCCTATCCCTCTTGTTGGATAATTGATGACACGTAATAGAGCTTCCTCATCTTTTGGATTAATGATCAGTCTCAGATAGTAAAGTACATCTTTAATCTCTTTTCTTTGGTAAAAAGAAAGTCCGCCATAAATTCTGTACGGAATATCTCTTTTTCTCAAAGCATCCTCCATAGCACGCGACTGCGCATTTGTTCTGTACAAAATTGCAAACTGCCCGTTGTCGAGCTGATTTTGCATTTTCTCTTCCCAAATGGTAGACGCTACAAATCGACCCTCTTCGGCATCTGTCAAACTTCTATGAACTTTAATTGGCGCTCCTGACTCATTTGCAGTCCAAACAATCTTGTCCAGCTTTGTAATATTTTTATCAATAATCGAGTTTGCTGCTTCAACAATATTCTTAGATGATCTGTAGTTTTGTTCTAATCTATAGGTCATTACGTTCTCATAATCTTTTTGGAAATTCAAAATATTATTAATATTTGCACCTCGGAAAGCATAGATACTTTGAGCATCATCTCCTACCACACAAATATTCTGAAACCTGTCAGACAACGCTCTTACAATAAGATATTGCGAGTGATTTGTATCTTGGTACTCATCAACCAGAATATACTTAAAACGTTGTTGATACTTCGCCAAAACCTCTGGATACATATTGAGAAGTTCGTTAGTTTTAAGCAATAAATCATCAAAATCCATCGCTCCAGCTTTAAAACAACGATCTACGTAATTTTTGTAAATTTCGCCCAAACGTGGCTTTTTACTCATTGCATCTTGCTCCATCAATTCAGGATTATTAAAGTATGCTTTTACTGTAATCAAGCCATTTTTAAAAGATGAAATTCTGCTAAATATTTGTTTTGGTTTGTAAATATCTTTGTCAAGTTGCATTTCTTTTATAATTCCACCGATCAGCCTTACTGAATCCTGACTATCGTAAATGGTGAAGTTTGTTGGATAACCAAGTTTATCGGCCTCTGCACGAAGTATTCTTGCAAAAACAGAGTGAAAAGTTCCCATCCAAAGATTTTTGGCTTCTGTGCTTCCGACTATATCCGAAATACGTTTTTTCATTTCTTTCGCTGCCTTGTTGGTAAAAGTCAGCGCTAGAATATTAAAAGGATCAACCCCCAAACTCATCAGATACGCAATTCTGATAGTAAGCACACGAGTTTTTCCAGAGCCTGCTCCCGCGATTATTATCATAGGGCCATCTTTATGTAATACCGGCTGTTGCTGCGCTTCATTAAGCTGGCTTATATATTTTTGCATCGAAATTTTTTATTTGCTCAAAAATAAGACTACTATAAGTTTATTACAATTATTTAAGGT
>JBBSQV010000011.1:0-38356 GCA_038243675.1 Flavobacteriales bacterium | reverse complement strand
ATGCCAACTTTGGATGAGGTGAAAAAATTCATCAATGATAATGCTGTAAGTGAAGAACACGCAGCAAAATTTGGTCGCCTAGTTGTACAAGATCAAGGTGGTCGAATGAAGCCTGTAAACACTTTCTCTTCCGAACTTCTTCGAAAAGTAAGCAAGAGCGATAAGTACGAAAAACTGAACGCCGATCAGGTATTTTTATCGATGGTGCAATTCCCAAATGCTTGGTTTGAAGTGCCATTAATTTACATTAAACCAGGAAACGACAGCATTCGTCACATTATTGGAATTGAGAAAGATGCTAAATATGCACCTTTTATCAAGTTTTTTGACGAAACGGGAAATTACAAACTGTCCAAATATCTAGATGCAGCTTACCAAGCGGCCGTGCCAGATCAGTTCCAAAAAGATTTTATAGAAACAGATCGGAAGGTTATATTATTAAATCAAGCATTGAGTGGCGCGATCCTTAGAATATTTCCAATTCCAAACGATGCTAATAATAAATGGGTTTCCTACATGGAATTGGGTGAAATTGGCCTAAAAGGTGCGGATTCTTTGTTTACGCAGAAAATCCTCCCTCTTTATATTTTGTCTGCAAAAAACGCTGCTGAATCTAAAGATTATAAAGAAGCAGATTTTTTCCTTGACGGAATCAAAAAATTTCAGGGCAAATATGGAAGCGAAGTGCTTCCAACAGATGATAAGATAACTTCAGAGATTTTATACAACAAATACGACATCTTCAAAAATCTGTACTTTATGTATATGATTGCTGGAGTATTAATGCTGTTGTTAGTTGTGGTAAATATCTTTTTCGAAAAGAAAGCAATCAGAGTTGTCATTAATGTGTTCCACATATTTATTGGATTTTTATTCTTCCTACACACGGCAGGGTTAGCGGCAAGATGGTATATTTCTGGTCACGCACCTTGGAGTGATGCTTACGAATCAATGATTTATGTAGCTTGGGCAACGATGTTTTTCTCGCTTGCATTTGATCGAAAATCAAAATTAACAGTTGCTTCTGGTACATTCGTAGCATCTATGATCTTAATGATTGCGCACTGGAGTTGGATGGATCCAGCGATTGCAAACCTTCAGCCAGTTCTAGATTCATACTGGTTAATGATTCACGTAGCCGTAATTGTAGGAAGTTACGGGCCTTTTACTCTGGCGATGATCTTGGGACTTGTTTCGCTATTCCTCATGGTATTTACGACGAGAGAAAATAAAGCAAAGATGGATCTCAACATTAAAGAGATCACTTACATCAACGAAATGGCGCTCACAATTGGACTTGTAATGCTTACAATTGGTAACTTCCTTGGCGGTCAATGGGCCAATGAAAGTTGGGGTCGTTACTGGGGATGGGATCCAAAAGAAACTTGGGCGCTAATCAGTATTATGATTTACGCTTTTGTAATTCACGCTCGTTTTGTACCTGCATTACGCGGAAAATGGATTTACAATCTTATGAGCGTTGTGGCTTTTTACTCAATTATGATGACTTATTTTGGTGTAAATTTCTATCTGTCAGGACTGCACTCGTATGCTAGCGGTGACAAAGTGGTCACGCCATCATTCATTTATTATTCGGTTGCAGCGATCACAGTTTTGGCAATTGTCTCCTACTGGAGAAATAATTTGTTTAAAAAGAAGCAATAAAATAAAGAGATTATAATGTAAAAACTCTCGATTGAAACAGATATTTGGTTTCAGTTGAGAGTTTTTTTCTGCGCAAGAGGATCAATTCCAGAAAAGAATATAATACTAAATAAGAATTATTTGGGCGAGACCTTCGCCAGAAGGTTTTCGTAAAATTTCACTTTTCCGTTTGGCTCAGGTCGGGCTTTCCGTTCCCAATCTTTGCTGTGGCCTTTGCTCCGCAAAGCCATAGCAAAGGATTTGCTTCGCCAGTTCGCTTCGCTCGGGTCCACTACTATCCCTCTCGCAAAATCTCTGCTTTACAACAACTGAATTTTATATATTCATAATTCTTTGAGAAACCACAATAAATGAAAACTCCCCAACAAAACTAATTTATAGTTTCACTTGTGAGTTTATTTATTTTCAAAGAGCGTCTGCTACTTATCTTCTTCGATACTTTGAAGTCCTTTTGCCCATCGAGCTAATTGTGTCAGCATATCGTTTGCGGCTTTTTCCGAAATTTCATTCGCGTGAAATTTTCCATCTTCACCAATATTTTTATCAAACATCGGAAAATTTACAGCTTCACCAAGTGGAACCATTTTCATTGTTGACAATGCTGTCTTCAAAGCATTTGCAGCTCTTGTTCCCGCAGAAATTCCGCCGTAGCTAACAATTCCCGCTGGTTTAAAACGCCATTCCTGAACCAGATAGTCCAACGCATTGTGTAATGGCGCTGGAAAATTGTGGTTGTACTCTGCAGTAACAAAGATAAAAGCATCAGCTTCATCAATCTTAGCACTCCATTTTTTGGTGTATTCGTGTTTGTAGTCTTTCTTCGATGGATGATTCGGCTCATTCATCATCGGCAGATTTTCTTCACCAAGATCTATAACTTCCACATCAAAATTTGAATGTTTTCTTGCTTGCTCAGCAACCCAGTTGGCAACTAGTGGTCCTTTTCTCGTAGGTCGAACTGTTGAGGATATGATTTTTAATTTATACATAAATAATTATTGTTTTTTTAGAAATTCAACGTCCGCCTTCAGTATCACTTCATTGCTAAGGACAGCTTCTGGGAATTTCTCTCCCAATTCAAAATCACTTCTTTGGATTGATCCTGTAACTTGAAATCCAGCTACAGTCTTTTTGTTTGCGGGGTTCTCCATTGTACCTCGGTACCAAAGTTTCAATTCCACAGGTTTAACAATTCCGTGCATTGTCAAATATCCGTTAGAAACATATTTACCTTTTTCTTTACCATCTTTTCTGATAGAAGTACTTTTGTAATACATTTTTGGAAACTTATCGACATCAAAGAAATCGGCACTTCTCAAATGTTTGTCTCTCGCCTCCACTTGAGTGTTAATAGAATTTACATCGGCAGTCATTTCTAATACTGCATCACTAAAATCCTCTTTATTAGAACTAATCGTAGCTTCAAATTTGTTAAATAATCCATCAATGTCCGAAATTCCTAAGTGGGTAATGCTAAAAGTTAGTTTGGAATGGTCTGGATCTACAGCCCAGACACTTTGAGCAAATGAGTTTAAACTAATTGTCAATAAAAATAGAACTGCGAAAAACTTTTTCATAATAGTAAATTTTGGTTAGATATTTTCTCCTTAATATATAGGACAAAAACGGTGTATTTGTAAAAATACAATAAAGAAGACTCAAGAGAAATTGTTTTAAGAACATCTTAGAGTTTTCATAGTGGCTATCAAGTATAATTAAAAATTTTTACCGCGTTGTTCCCAAAGATTTTTCACAAGTTTCGCAAAGTTTGGTGTGAGTTTTGGTCAAGATATTTATTGGAATATTAAAAGCTCGTCTGATATTCTTTTTTTTCTTGCCGTCTTTGCGGTTAATTTTTTAAAAGAGGTTTCTTCAGTTGTAAAAGCCACACTCAATGTTGTCCTTTTGTAAAAAGGAACGTCCATCGAATTCTATAATTGATGGAAATAAATTACAGAATTAACATTGAAGACTTGCTTATAAATTTCTATCCGAAAAACTGCTTAAGTAGTAGTCTTAAAAGCTCAGTATTTACATTCTCCAGTGGGTGTTTTGTATTTGGTAAAATAGCCAAAGTTGCGTTTAAAAGTTCACCATAAATAGCCGTAGTTTCTTTCAAACTAACCATTCTATCAGAATCGCCCAACATCAACTGTACAGGAATTACAATATCCGAAAGCTTGCTAGTTGCCAAGTAATTTTGACCACCAATATCAGTCATCAAATCTGCAGTTTTAGACAAAAGCGTTTTCCAATTTTTTTCGCCGTGCATCTTTTCCAGCTGCTCAGCATATTTCGGAATTTTCTCTTCTATAATATCTGCATTTAGAAACGAGGTTTCTTTCGATGCAATTTCTGGACTCCATTCAAATTTGGTTGCAAGCGTAGCAATTTTTTCAATCTTATTTTTAAACTGTAGCGTATGACATAAGGCTACGTAGCCGCCCATACTGTAGCCGAAAACGTTGGGCTTTTCGATATTATTTGAATCTATAAATTCATCTAACTCTTGTATCAACCTTGAAATATTCAATTTCTCTTTTGAAGCATTATCGATTCCGTGATCTTTGAAAAGCAGCGAATGCACTTTATAATCAGTAGAAAGTGATTTCGACAAAATATCAAAATGTGAATTATGACCAAGCGCACCGTGAATCAAGATTATATTTTTCATAACTGTTTTTCTTTTTGAATAAACCGAATCGCAGATGGCTCAATAGCATTCATATCGGTTTCAATGCTCAACACAAACCAATCTGCAGTAATTCCATCAAGTAGATATAACTTGCTTTTGTCTTTTTCTAAATCATCATTAATGAATATACTATGATACAACAATTTTTCTTCAGTTTCAGTAAGCGTCCACAGTTGATAAACTTCTCCGTGACCTAAAGCAGGAAGATCTGATAAATCGAAAATTGCAGTCAGTTCGTTGTGATTGTAAAATAATGTCGCTGAAACATCAGTTGAATTATCTTCAGATTCAAGAATGTATTTTTGTGTAGCAGGAAGTCTGAGTAATTCTAAAAGTGATTCATTTCGAATTCCCGCTTGTTTTATTGAATCGGTTTGAATCAACATTGCCGCTTTTGCATTATCACTTTTAGTCTGGGTTTCGATTAAACCATAGTTTTCATAACCGAAATAAACTGCTGCTAAAAGTAGAAGTAAACAAGTAGTCCATCCTATTATCGCTGCCCAATTTGTTCTTTTCTTTTTTTCTAATTCTAATACTTTCGGTGTTTGAGCGCTCACTATTGCATCCATCATTTCTGAAGATAGAGTAGGAGAAACCGCCGAAGTAAGTTGAATAATTGCCGATTCTATTTTATCTATTTCTAAATGTAATTCAGAATCCGAGCGGCGTAATTTGGCTATTTCGATATTTTCTTCCGTCGAAAGATGTCCCAAAACATACATTTCCAACCTTCCTGAAGCTATATATTCTTTAGTTGTCATATCCTATTTTCCGATAACGGTACGAAGATCATCGACACCTTGTTTTGTTTGTTTAAGTAATTGAACCTCGGATATCTCTAAAATTTTAGAGGTGGTCGCAATATCCTTTCCTTTAAATAATAATAATTCCAACTGCTGAATTGATTTGGGACGAAGGTTCTTTACAAATTCCTGAATTCCATATTCTTTTACAATCGAAAATTTAGAGAAATCTCCAGTATTTGCAGTTACAAAGTTGCGGTTTTCAGAAAATTCTATATTTAAAGCCGTCTGTTTGTCTTGAATGGTTTCACGACATAAACTCAACAACCATCCAAAGAAAGTGCCTTTGCTATCGCTAAATTGAGCGATATTTGAGAAAATCTTGTCAAAAACTTCAAAAAGCGTTTCTTCCGCGATCTTTTGTTTGTCAATCGAATGACATATTATCGCGTACAAGCTTTCGGCATAGGTATCACATAGATAATAGGAAGCCCGTTTGTCGCGGCTAACAATCAGGCTGAGTAGTTCGTCTAGAGGCATTATTTATTTTTTGCAAATTTATCAAATCTTTTATAAGAAGCTGAATAACGCGGTATATATTAAGGAGAAAGATAGTCTAGCAATTTTAAAACTACTTTAACTTAGTGGAAGTCACTTAATAGACATCTTTCACTACTTTAGCTTCAAATAATAAAGCTATGTCTAAATTTATCTCCGTTTTTACTCTAATGCTATTATTCGCAGTAGGTGCATCAACTACCTCTTGCGCTCAGAAATCAAGCAAATCAGCAACTACAACTTCCACTCCAGAAAATAATGTTATGAAAAAATCTATCTACGATTATAAAGCAACTGATATCGATGGTAAAGCTTTTGATCTTGCGAGTCTTAAAGGCAAGAAAGTAATTATAGTAAATACAGCTTCAAAATGTGGTTATACTGGTCAATACGAAGGTCTTGAAAAATTGTATAAAGAGTATGGAAAAGATGGATTGGTAATTATTGGCTTTCCAACAAATGACTTTAACGGTCAAGAGCCTGGCACAAACTCGGAAATTGCTGCGTTTTGCACCCAAAATTATGGTGTGACATTTCCTATGATGGAAAAAATTACTGTAAAAGGAAATGATATGAAGCCAATTTACCAATTCTTAACTCAGAAAAGCCAAAATGGTCTTGAAGATTCAGATGTAAAATGGAATTTCCAGAAATACTTAATCAATCAAAAAGGACAGTTGGAAAAAGTTTTAATGTCTAAAGTTGAACCTTATGATTCAGAAATTATCAACTGGATTAAAGCATAAAGATTAGTCTTTTAGCATTAATTCCATAAGTAATAAATCAAGCCATTGGTTAAATTTAAAACCAGCTTCGTGGCAAACACCTATTTCGCTAAAGCCAAATTTGCGATGAAATGCAACGCTTGCTTCGTTTGAAGCATCAATCGCTGCAATCATACTCCGCATATTTTGGCTTTTCGCTTTTGCAATTAGTTCAGCCAAAAGCATTGATCCAATTCCTTTTCCGTTTTCGCTGGAGTTCACGTAGACCGAATGCTCAACAGTAAATCGACTTCCATATTTTTGCCGAAAGGCACCATAAGTTCCGAAGCCAATTACATTATCATTTTTTACCGCAACAAAAATTGGAAACTCTTTCTCTTGTTTTTCCTTATACCAATTTTTAAGCTCATCCATCGTGCGAGCTTCATCGTCATAAATCGCGGTTGTCTTTAGGATCGCATAGTTTGTAATTTCCAGTACAGCATCAAGATCTGAGATTTCGCAATTTCTTATTCTAATATTCATCGAAAAAAATTTTATTTAGAAAGCTAATTGTTTGTTTCGGTAAATTTAAAAAATTCTTTAGCATTTAAACTGCATTGTTTTCAAGGAAAGATTAAAATTACTTTGTGCAAAAGGAAAGTTTACATTTAAAGAAACTTTATTTATATTTGTGTGATAATTAGAATACTTAGTTATAATGATAAAACGATTTGAGACCAAATTATTGGAGGAAGCCTTTGAATTCATTGCTAAGCAAGACTTAAAAGCTCGAAAGAAAATATTTCAAAATATCAGAAGAGCTGAACAACAATCAGACCCGAAATTTTTTAAAAAATTGACGGATGAAATATGGGAATTTAGAACTCTTTATTCTGGAATTCAATAAGGACTATTAGCCTTTTGGGATAAAGAAGATAAGGTAGAAACAATAGTTTTCGCAACTCACGGAATCGTTAAGAAATCCAGTAAAGTGGACAGGACAGAAATCGACAAAGCGGATAAAATCAGAATACACTATTTTAAAAATAAATTGAAATGAAAACCTACTCTTTAGATTTAGCAGAAGATCTTTTAATTGGAAAAAAAGGAACAGAAGAGAGAAATGAATATGAATTTGAATTAAAACTTGAGCTTATCGGGGATATGATTAAGACCGCTCGAAAAAACCGAAATCTCACACAAGAGCAGTTAGGAGATTTGGTTGGTGTGAAAAAAGCTCAAATATCTAGACTTGAAAATAGTACCGGAAACGTAACTTTTGAAACCGTATTGCGTATTTTTAATGCTTTAGGAGCAAAACTAAAATTCAACGTGCAGATGTAAATCTTGGAAAATATAAAAGTTGCTCAATTTATAAAATGTTTTTTGGCTTCCGCCGAAATTATAATTCTCTACTTATAACTTCCATCAAAACGATAAACACTTGTTTTCAATCGAAATTTTAGAAGGAATTTGGCTATTTATTTCGAAGCTAAATGTTAAATTTGTGAGTCGTTTTTAAAGCTGACTTACTTTGTCAAATATAAAATTATAGCAATGATTTACCCTCAAATTCCTTTGGCGCAAACTGTCATTGAAAGTTGTCGTATTTATGGAATTACAAATATTGTAATTTCTCCTGGCTCTCGAAATGCACCGTTGACCATAGGATTTGTGAATAACCCAAATTTTAAATGTTTTAGTATTGTTGACGAACGTTGTGCCGCTTTTTTTGCAATGGGAATTGCTCAACAAACTAAAAAACCTGTAGCAATCATCTGCACTTCTGGCTCGGCTTTACTTAATTATTATCCAGCAATTGCCGAAGCTTTCTACAGCGAAATTCCTCTTATTGTGATTTCTGCCGATCGTCCGACTGAGAAAATCGATATTGGTGACGGCCAAACAATCAGACAGCGAAATGTCTTTGAAAATCACTCGCTTTATAATGCCAATTTATCCGAAGAGACAAGCGATGAAAACGATTTAGAAATCGCACAAGCAATCAGTATTTCAAAAGAACGCAAAGGCCCAGTCCACATAAATGTACCTTTTGAAGAACCTTTATATCAAACCACAGAAGTTTTAGCGGTTGCTGTTCCAAACATTTCTTTTGAACCCTCGATTCAACTTCAGTTTGATTTTGAAAAAGAAAAAACACTTTGGCCAGAATTCAAAAAGAAACTTATTCTTGTTGGAGTCAACGAACCTAATACAATTTCAGAAGAAATCTTGGTGAAATTCGCCAACAATCCTTCAATTGTCGTGATGACAGAAAGTACTTCAAACCTTCACAACGCAAATTTTGTGGGGAATATCGATAGAATTATTACACCATTTTCTGAAGACGACTTTCTAAATTTCCAACCAGATTTATTGGTGACTTTCGGTGGAATGGTAGTGTCCAAAAGAATAAAGCAATTTCTACGAAAATACAAACCCCAAAATCATTGGCATATTGATAAAATTCGGGCTTATGATACTTTTGGTGCTCTTTCAAAACATATAATTCAGAAACCATCGGTGTTCTTTGAAGCGGTTTTACCAGAAAAAGCTTCAACTGAAAGCGATTATCGGGACAAAATGCTTTTAATTAAAAGACATAGAAAAGAAAAGCATCAGGATTATTTAGAAGAAATTCCATTTTCAGATTTCAAAGCTTTTGAATTGGTTTTAGATAGCTTGCCGTTAAATTGTCAACTGCAAATTAGCAACAGCTCAGCAATTAGGTATGCACAGCTTTTTGACATCGAGCCTACAATTGAAGTTTTTAGCAATAGAGGAACAAGTGGAATTGACGGAAGTACTTCAACCGCAATCGGAGCTGCATTCGCGCAAGAAAAGCAAATGGTTTTAATTACTGGAGATATCAGTTTTCTCTATGACAGCAACGCTCTATGGAATAAATACATACCTTCAAATTTCAAAATTATCATCGTTAATAATGGGGGAGGGGGAATTTTTAGAATTTTGCCAGGACACCAAGAAACGCAAGTTTTCAATGAATTCTTTGAAACTTCGCATAGCTTAACTGCTGAACATTTAGCTGAAATGTATGGCTTTTCTTATTTTAGCGTAAGCGATAAAGAAACTCTAGAAGAAGAGATTCCGAAATTCTATCAAAATAATGAAAAACCAGCAATACTTGAAATTTTCACCCCAACTTTGATCAATGATCAGATATTATTGGACTATTTCAAGGCACTTTAAACAAGGATAAATTCGCCTAATCTTATTAAAAACATAATATTATGAGAGAGTTTCAATCTTTGTATCTTTACCCACAAATAAATTTAGAATACATTACAATGAATATAGGAGTAGATAATACCTTAACAATATTAAGACACACACCGCCGGGACTATATCTGGGAACAGACGATAGCGAAGATGTTGTGTTATTGCCAAATAAATACATTCCAGAACATTACGAAATTGGAGATAAGATTACCGTTTTCCTTTATTTGGATCACGAAGAAAGACCTGTTGCTACAACATTAGAACCATATATCTACCTGCACGAATTTTCACTTTTACGTGTGAATTACATCAATGAGTTTGGAGCTTTTATGGACTGGGGACTTGAAAAAGACCTTTTTGTTCCTTTTAAAGAGCAAGCGCGTCCGATGGAACAAGGAAAACGTTATTTGATTTATATGACAATGGACGAGAAAACAAATCGTCTTGTGGGTTCCAGTAAAACAAATCAGTTTCTTAAAAATGAAGATTTAAAAGTTGAAGAAGGTGAAGAAGTAGACTTAATTGTATCGCATATCACCGATTCTGGGGTAAATGTGATTATTAACGAAGCTTACAAAGGACTGGTATACAAAGATCAAATCTTTGACGAAACAATTCGAACTGGAGATCGTATGATTGGATGGATCAAGACAATTCGTCCTGATAATAAGATTGACGTAATGCTCCAACAACCTGGTTACGAAAATGTGGAGCCAAATTCTCAACTAATTATGGAAGAGCTTAAAGCGAGTCGTGGTTTCTTGAGATTAAACGATAATTCGCATCCTGAAGACATCAAAACTGTTCTTAAAATGAGTAAGAAAACCTTCAAAAAGGCAATCGGACTACTTTATAAAGAAAAACTAATCGAAATTAAAGAAGACGGAATTTACCTTGTAAAAGAGCAAGAATAATTCCGTTCAACATTATATAATACAAACTTTCTAAAATATTTTTTGTTTATTATGGCTGAAATTCAATGGACTACCGCAAAAGAATTTGAAGATATAACTTATAAAAAGTGCAATGGCGTCGCGCGAATTGCGTTTAATAGACCCGACGTACGCAACGCTTTCAGACCCAAAACTACTGCTGAGTTGTACCAAGCATTTTATGATGCACAAGAAGACACTTCAATTGGAGTTGTACTTCTTTCTGCCGAAGGGCCTTCAAGCAAAGACGGAGTATACTCTTTTTGCAGCGGTGGAGATCAAAAAGCTAGAGGACATCAAGGTTATGTAGGCGAGGATGGAATGCACCGTTTAAATATTCTGGAAGTTCAGAGACTTATTCGCTTTATGCCAAAAGTGGTTATCGCCGTTGTCCCAGGATGGGCAGTTGGTGGAGGTCACAGTTTGCACGTGGTCTGCGATATGACGCTTGCGAGCAAAGAACACGCTATTTTTAAACAGACAGATGCTGATGTTACTAGCTTTGACGGTGGATATGGATCTGCATATCTTGCTAAAATGGTTGGTCAGAAAAAAGCAAGAGAAATCTTCTTTTTAGGTCGTAACTATTCCGCTCAAGAAGCTTTTGATATGGGAATGGTCAACGCAGTTGTTCCACACAACGAGCTTGAAAATACTGCTTACGAATGGGCTCAGGAAGTACTTGGAAAATCGCCAACTTCTATCAAAATGTTGAAATTCGCAATGAACTTGACAGATGACGGAATGGTAGGACAGCAAGTTTTTGCTGGAGAAGCAACAAGACTTGCTTATATGACAGACGAAGCAAAAGAAGGCCGAGATGCTTTCTTGGAAAAGAGAAAACCAAATTTCGAAAAAAAGTGGCTGCCATAACTAGCTTTTTTTTTGCTTTTTAGTAAACGATAAAACTAAATGAATTTGGAGAACTTTTTAAATAACAAGATACATATCGACGATTTTCCCGCTTACCAAGAAGTAGTTTTAACTCCTCTTGAAGCAAATTATTGGAAAGTAGTTTTGATGAATAGTCTCTTATTTCTAATAATTTTTGGACTTGCAGGTTTTGCATTCTTTTACTTTCAACCAGAAATGCCAGTCAATATATGGATTATGGCGGGAGTATTTATAGTATTTTGTATTCTATATCTCGTATCAAAATACTTATCCTTTAAGAATAAGAAATATGCTTTTAGGGATCACGATGTAATCTTTCAGAGTGGTTACATTACTACAAGCACAACTGTAATCCCTTATAATAGAGTACAACACGTCACTTTATTTGAAGGTTTGGTTTCAAAACAATTTGATCTGGCTACAGTAGGAGTATTTACTGCTGGCGGAAAAGGGAGTGATATTGAAATCCCTGGAATCAAAAAAGAAGAGGCTGAAAGAATCAAAATTCTGCTGACCGCAAAAATTCTAAAGCAACTGTAAATGGATACGCAGTTTCAAGAGCCGCAACGTCAATCCAAAATCGGAATTCTTATTATGTTTACCGATACCATCCAAAAAACCGCTCGTGCTTTTTGGCCGCTTTTAGTCGTGTACCTTTTCAAACTAGAATCTATAAATAAGCTTTATATTGCACTAATTGCCATAGCTATCTTTGCATTAATGGCGGTTGTGGCATATCTCAAATATCTCAACTTTAGGTTTTATGTTGATGTGGAGCAAGAAGAATTTGTGGTGACTCACGGAATTTTGAACAAGACAAAAACTGTCATTCAGCTCTCGAAAATTCAGCAGGTTAATATCACACAGAATTTACTGCAACGTATCATAAACGTCTACACCCTTGATGCGGACACAGCGGGCGCGGCGGGCAGCGAAGTGAAAATCAAAGCACTTTCGCATAATGCAGCTACAATGCTAAAGACACAACTTCTAAATTTCCAAAGCACGAAAGCTGTTGATACTGATTCAAATGAAGAAGTAAATTCACCACAAGAAACTTTTATGAAGATTGGCTTTATGTCGCTTTTCAAAGTTGGAATAACTTCCAATTATCTCAAAACTATTTCATTACTGCTAGCTTTTGGGATTACGATTTACGATAATATAATAAAGTTTGCCCAAAATGAAGTTTTGGACGAGCAACAAATCGATAATTATCTTAATCAAAATATTGGTCTTCAATTGACTCTTGTGCTTGGTACCATTGGTGTATTATTGATTCTAGTAATCAATGTCGTAACAATTCTGCTTAAGTATTTCAACTTTACAATCGTAAAAGAAAACAATTCGCTGTTGCTTTCTTATGGACTTTTAAAGACAAAAAGCACTTTATTAAAACCTCAAAGGGTTCAGATTGCTAGCATCTCGCAGAACTTTTTTCAGAGAAAGATGAATCTTTTTCAGATCAAAATCAGACAAGCACTTGGCGGAAACGCTGAGAATTCAAAATCAATATTAGAAATCCCAGGTTGTGATCGGGCAGAAAGTGAAGCGATTATGAGGATGCTTTTTGACACCGCAGAGGAACATCCTGTAGAATTAAAGGCAAATTGGAGAAAGTTGGCTTTTACTTTATTCATTTTTATTGGTATTCCTGCAGTTTCTTATTCGATTTTCTTCTTTAATGCGAATGAAAATATTAATAATTTCGGGATCATTATTCCGCTCTACATTTTTACTGTGCTTCTTATTTCCTATTTTAGCTTTAAGAATTATCAGTTACACGTAGGCCCTGAAACAATTATAAAACAAAGTGGCGCGTGGGATGTCCAAAAGGAGAGAGTTAGTATCGAAAAGATTCAAGCAATCACAACATCACAGCGATTCTGGCATAAAAGCATTGACATCGGAAACGTCACAATCCATACTGCGGCGGGAAATATTTCATTTATGCTCGCAAATTATACTGTATTGCAAAGAAGTGTAAACCGATGGATTTATCAAATAGAAACATCTGATAGCAATTGGATGTAAACAATTAGAAGAACAAAATAAACTAGCTCAATGAGACATTGGATCGAAGCCGCGCGCTTAAGAACATTACCTTTATCAATATCTGGAATTCTTGTGGGAAGTATCTATGCACTCGCAAATCCTACAAAAGAGATTTTAACCCCTACAGATGTGTTCAGTTGGAAAGTATTCTCATTTGCCATTCTTACAACATTAGGATTGCAGATTTTATCCAATTTTGCCAATGATTACGGCGACGGCATAAAAGGCACAGACAACGATGATCGAGTAGGGCCAAAACGAGCAATACAAAGCGGAGTGATTTCGCCTGCAGGAATGAAAAGAGGAATTGTCATCACTTCAATTCTAACATTAGCTTCGGCAATTGCGCTTATTTATTTTGCTTTTGGAGAACAAAATATTGGATATTCGTTATTCTTCTTAGGCTTGGGAATTCTAGCAATTTCTTCTGCAATAAGATATACTGTCGGAAATACAGCCTACGGATATAGAGGATACGGCGATATGTTTGTTTTTGCTTTCTTTGGTTTGGTAAGTACTCTTGGCGTTAATTTTTTGCACTCACAACAAGTTGATTTACAGTTAATTCTGCCCGCTATCTCAATCGGTTTGTTAAGTACAGGAGTGCTGAATTTAAACAATATGAGAGACGAAATTTCAGATAGAAAGGTCGGAAAAAATACTTTGGTTGTCAAAATTGGGGCGGTTGCTGCAAAAAAATACCACTTCTTTTTAGTGATTGGAGCAATGGTTTCAATGGTAATTTTCGCGCTAATCTACAATGGAGTCGGATTCAAGTTTGATCAATATTTATTCTTGATTGCATATATTCCTTTAACGCTTCATTTACGTCGGGTTGCTCGCAACAAAGATCCAAGAGCACTCGATCCTGAACTTAAAAAATTGGCTTTGAGCACATTTTTTCTATCTGTTTTGCTGTGTTTAGGATTAATTTACCTAATTTCAGACATCATTGTAAATAATGCTTAAAACACACTATTATGATTATTACTTTCTACGGTCACGCCTCTTTAGGGCTTCAAATTAAAGGGATTAACATTCTTGTCGATCCATATATTTCCGCAAATGAGCAGGCTGCGCATATCAATATTGATGAGCTAAAAGCTGATTTCATTTTGCTTACCCACGCACATCAAGACCACACGCTGGATGTTGAAGCGATTGCTAAACGTACCAATGCAACGATTGTCTCCAACGCTGAAGTTGCAGGCTACTACGAGAAAAAAGGCTTTACAACCCACGCTATGAATCACGGCGGAAGCTGGGATTTTGATTTTGGAAGGCTGAAAATGGTGAATGCAATTCACTCTAGTTCTTTTGCTGACGGTACTTATGGCGGAAATCCAGCTGGTTTCGTGATAGAAGGCGAGCACAAGAATATTTATATTGCTGGAGATACTGCGCTGACAATGGATATGAAATTGATTCCGATGCGTACTAAACTTGACCTTGCGATTCTTCCTATCGGCAACAACTTTACGATGGATGTCGATGATGCAATTATCGCCTCAGATTTTGTGCAATGTGATAAAATCCTAGGTTACCACTACGATACTTTCGGATTCATCGAGATCGATCACGCTGAAGCGAAACGTAAATTCTTTGACAAAGACAAAGATTTGATGCTGCTAGAAATTGGCGAATCACTAGAATTATAATTTTTTTCAGAAACTTTTTCCTGCTATTCTCTTCAATTCCTCGGCCTAATGCTGTTTTTTGCGGCGCCATAATAGGAGCTTCCTTTGGTCGCTCTATTCTGTCGGCAAAAAATCAGCATTAGTCTTCCGGGATTTGCGCTTCTATCAGTGTTAGGGCAATCTCATTCATTACAACCATATTATTATGACTGCAAATTATCACAAATATGTGCTCGAGTTCAAAAAACCGAGTGGCACATCACGCGGTGTGCTTACAACTAAGGAAACTTGGATTATAGTACTCAAGAAGGACGGCAAGATCGGAATAGGTGAGTGCGGAATACTGCGTGGCTTGAGTATCGACGATCGCGATGATTACGAAGAAAAGCTCAAATGGACTTGCGAAAACATTCATCTCGGCGTTGTGGAATTGTGGAATCAGCTAATTGAATTCCCATCGATACAATTCGGAATTGAAACTGCTTTCAAATCACTTGAAGGCAAAAATCCCTTTGAATTATTTCCTTCGCAGTTCAAAAAAGGAGCGAAGAACATTCCGATAAATGGACTTGTTTGGATGGGATCTTCTGAAGAAATGAAGCTGCAAATCGAAGAGAAAATTGAAGCTGGCTTCAACTGCATAAAACTCAAAATTGGTGCGATAGATTTCGACCAAGAAGTTGAGTTATTGGGCTATATTCGCTCACATTTCACCCCCGAAATGATTGAAATAAGAGTCGATGCCAACGGTGGATTTAATGCAAACGAAGCTTTAAATAAATTAGATGTACTATCTGGTTATCAAATACATAGCATAGAGCAACCAATCCAAATAAAGCAGTATGACACAATGGCAGAGCTCTCAAAACAGAGCAAAATCCCCATTGCTCTTGACGAAGAGCTAATTGGTGTGTTTTCGGAGGAAGATAAAGAAGAATTACTGAGAAGAATTCAGCCTCAGTATATCATTTTGAAACCAAGTTTGGTTGGTGGTTTTAAGGGCTCTATGCAATGGATTGAAATCGCCGAGAAACTAAATATCGGTTGGTGGATTACTTCGGCTTTGGAATCTAATATCGGACTGAATGCAATTGCGCAATGGACTTATTGTTTGGAAAGCAAAATGCCTCAAGGTTTAGGCACCGGAAGTTTATACACTAATAATTTTGAGTCACCGCTTGTGGTGAGAGAAGGAGCATTGTGGTATAATAATTCAATTGCGTGGGAAGTACCCGATTGGTAAGAAGTGAAGGGTGAGAAAGATTTTGCTTTGAAAGTCCTGAAACATCTGTAGTAATTGGCGTCGCCACGATTTATAGACGATTTAACCGATGATAGATATTTTCAATTAATGTATTGTGCAATCTGCTGGTAAATCTTCCAAAGTCATTTAAAATCGTAATCAAGAGTGATTTTCCAGCTGTTCTTCTAAATACTATTCTTTTTATAAAGGCATAAAACAAAATATCCGTTTCAACGAGCGGATATTTATTTTGAAGTTAGTTTTTGTTGTGCTGATATTCCGTCTTTTGTTATAAATGCAATTGTTACGAAAGACTTTTTGTTATTTATTACCCAAATTTTTTCAAAACTCAACTAGACTTCAAAAAAGATAATTCAACGTAAATTAAAAATAAATATGGGGCAAAAATAAAATAATCTAAATACAAATATTTTTATATTACTGTTTTACAGATAATTACGGAACAACATCTATAGAATAAGTTTATGTAGTTTAAAATTTGATATAAATGTCTGCTTGGTGTTTGACCATTTCATCTTTAAAAGTTTACAAGTATTTCATTAAAAAGTACTGCTTCAACCGAAGGCAAAATCCCCTGCTAGATATCTTGCGAAGATTAACCATCTTTCTCTCCTCACAACTTGTTGCTAATATTCTTTCGGCGAAAGCCTAAAAATTACTTGCATTACATTATCTCCACAAACAATGAGGCTAAGGGCTGAAAGCTGACAGCTAAAAGCTAACAGCTAAAAACAAAAAAACTGCCAACAGTTAAAAATATAACCATTGACAGTTTTTCGTAAACTAATCAGCTAAAAGCTAAAAGCTGACAGCTATTTCAACGCCGCGACAATCGCTTCTCCAACTCCCGTTGCCGATGCTGGGTTTTGACCTGTAATTAATCTTCCATCTGTGACTACGTGTGCTTCTTGAATTCCTGACTTCTCAAAAATCCCACCGCGTTCCTTAATTTGTGTTTCTAATAAAAAAGGAACGATATCACCCATTCCTGCGGCTTTCTCTTCTTCATCGGTAAATGAGTTAACATTCTTGCCATCAACGAGGTAAGAGCCATCAGAAAGCTTTACGTTGACCAATCCAGCAGGGCCGTGGCAAACGGCAGCGACAACGCCATTATTCTCATAAATATCGGTTGTGATTTTACGCAATTCCATATTGTCTGGCAAATCCCACATCGCACCGTGACCGCCCGCATAGTAAATCGCTTTATATTCGGAGGCATCAACCTCTGAAGGCTTCATACTATTGGCAACTTTCTTGCTAGTCTTTGGATCTTCCCAAAATTCTCTATTGATTGGATCACTAAGATCAAAAGCATCAACTGGCGGATTTCCACCTTGCGGAGATACGAAATCGATTTCGTAACCTGCCTTCGTTAAAACTTCCCAAGGATGCGACGCTTCGGCAAGATGATATCCAGTTTTTTCTCTAGTTTTCCCTTTTGTTCCGTGACTTGTAAGTACAAATAAAATTTTCTCTTTCATCTTTTCTTTTTCTGTGGTTAAATTATTGTGGTTAATTTGTAATATCTAAAGTCCAGCTTTCCAATCTAGTGATTTAATTGCTGAAACTTGATTATTGCTATTCATAAAAACGCGAAGTTCTTTGTTAGCGATTGGTTTCGAATAATCAGCTTTGAATCTATAGACGGTTTCTCCAGTTTCATTGTCTAGCCAAACTTCGGCTAATTTTAAGTCTTTGAATGATCCATATTTCAAACGAAATTTATGGCAAGTTTGAGTAAGTCGCTCTTGAGTTGTATTTTTTCTAACGTCAGCTGTAGCATCAGTTGCAGAAAAAGGTTGAAACTTTGAAGTGTTACAGGTCATCAGAACGCGTTTTCCTAAACTATAAGCCTTGGCTTTTTGAGTATTGTCTATCTCATTTACAGATAACATAAATATTTTAGGCGCTTCGACTTTTTCAACAACTGACTTTTTAGTTTTACAACCTATAAAGGCTAAAACGCAGAGGAACATCACAATCTTTTTCATAATACTTTTTAAAATTTAGTTTTGGTTATTTTTTTTGGATCTGTAAATTACAAAAAATTCTAAAAGCCTCTTTTAATGTTAAAGGTATTTAAAGATGTTTTAACATTCGACGAAAGTTTAAAATACAAAAAAAACTGCAAATCAAAGTGATTATTTAAAATCACGTCCGATTTGCAGTCCGCCAAAATTATGTATATAAATTTTTAATAAATGAAGGTGAGTAAATTGATAGCTGCTAAAGTAAAGTTTACAATTGTGCTAATAATAAGCAGGTTTAGAAGAATTTTTGGTTTCTGATTGGAAAGTACGCCTCCGTTGAAAGCCATTGTAACCGATACTACCAATAGCAGCTCAATCATTTGGCCAGCGCTCTTACCGTTTTGCAAAATTAGCATTGCTGCGACCGAGCCTAAACAGCTTTGAGCTAAAATTCCTGCAGCTGCAAATCCAAATATTCCTCCCTGTATTCTGTCTAATGATCGTTGATATAGTGTCATAATATGATGATTAATGTTTTTTTTGATAGTATAAAGATACTACAGGTTTACATCCATCTTTTATGAGTTGAATCATAAATGGCAAAAAAAGACAAATCTATCTGAATATTTTTCTGTCTTCTATATGCAGTTCTTGTTTTCGCTCTAAAGATTTGACAGCACGTATCACGGTTTCTACTCGCAAACCTGTGAGGTCAGCAATTTGTTGGCGTGTGAGTGCGACGCGATATTTGGTGTGTTTAGAACTATTCTCTTGGGACTTTAAATAATCAATTAATTTCAAAATTCTATGCTCTGGTTCCTGAGTCGAAATTTCTGTTGCCATCATAGATTTATAGTAAAGTCTTTCGGCTAAATATTGAGAGATGCTTAAATTCACTTCTGGATTTGCGAGAAGGAGTTTGAAAAAAGCTTTCTTTTCTACAGTATAAAGCTCCGCATCGGTCAAAGCTTCTGCATTTGCGGGATAAGTAAGATCACATAAAAGCGGAGGCTCGCCAAAACTGCTGCCTGCGGTGAAAATTCCTTGGATGAACTCTTTTCCTTCGTCGTTAAAGTTATTCATCTTTATTTCGCCAGAAATGACTTGATAATAAAAATTAGAGGTTTGTCCTTCTCGGAAGAGAATATCACCTTTTTTCAATTGAATCTTTTTAGCATCTACACTTTCTAGAAGTGTTTCGGAAATTAAGTTTTTTCTATCTTTTGCAATCAAGTTTTCTATCCTTTAAATATTAAAACTACAACAATTTAAAACAAAAAAGCCAAAGACGAATCCTTGGCTTTTAATATTTTGAAAAATATCTTAGAATAAACTTGGATATTTTGCTGGATCTGTTTCGTGCATCATTGCATAAACTTTCTCGTACACATCTTCTGCAGATGGTTTTGAGAAGTAATCTCCGTCAGTACCATAAGACGGACGGTGCGCTTTTGATGCTAAAGCTTCGGGTTTGCTATCCAAATGTTTGTACCCATCTTGCTCATCGACAACTTTTTGCAAAATATAAGCAGAAGCTCCGCCAGGAACATCTTCGTCAATTACTAGAAGTCTATTTGTTTTTGCAACACTTTTTACAATATCGTGATTGATATCGAACGGCAATAATGATTGAACGTCAATAAGTTCACAAGAAATCCCTACTTCTTTGAGTTCTTTTACCGCTTGCTCAACGATTCTAACAGTAGATCCGTAGGTAACTAGTGTGATATCAGTTCCTTTTGTCAAAGTCTCCACAACTCCAATTGGTGTTCTGAATTCTCCAATATTTGTTGGCATTTTTTCTTTTAGTCTATATCCATTCAAACATTCAATTACCAATGCTGGCTCGTCAGTTTGAAGTAACGTATTGTAGAAACCTGCTGCTTTGGTCATATTACGCGGTACTAAAACGTGAATACCACGAATTGCATTGATAATCATTCCCATTGGCGAGCCTGAATGCCAGATTCCCTCTAGTCTGTGACCACGAGTACGAATAATTAGTGGCGCTTTTTGTTTTCCACAAGTTCTGTATTGCAAAGTTGCAAGGTCGTCACTCATAATTTGGATTGCATAAAGCAAATAATCCAAATATTGAATCTCAGCAATTGGGCGCAAACCTCTCATCGCCATACCGATTCCTTGACCAAGAATTGTAGCTTCACGAATTCCAGCATCTGCAACGCGCATTTCGCCATATTTCTCTTGAAGACCTTCCAATCCTTGATTTACATCTCCGATATTTCCTGCATCTTCACCAAAAATAAGTGCTTCTGGAAATTTTGAAAAAATCGAGTCAAAATTGTCACGAATGATTACTCGTCCATCAACATCTTGCGAATCTTCGTTGTAAACAGGAAGAACTTCTTCTACTGAAAATACGTTTTGTGCCGAATCTGAGAATAAGTGAGCGCTAAACTTAGGCTGAATTTTCTCTGTATAATTCTGAATCCAAGACGATAATTCGGCGTGAGCTGAATCTTTGATAACAAGACGTAAAATTTTACGTGCTGTACTCAAAATATCTTTGCGAATTGGTTCTTTGATCGATTTTAAATCTGAAATATAAGAAGCAACTTTCTCGTTTGCTGAAAGTTTTTCAAGAAGTGAAACTAATTCAGCTCTCTCATCTTGCATTGGTTTTGTAAAAGCAATCCAAGCTGCTTTTTTACCTTCAAGAACTACTTTCTTAGCGTCTCTGTCAATATTATCAAGTTCTTCTTGAGTAGCGATTCCTGAAGAAATCATCCATTCTTTCATTTTCTTGATGCAGTCAAAATCGCCTTCCCAACTAAGTCTGTCGGCATTTTTATATCTTTCGTGCGATCCGGAAGTTGAGTGACCTTGAGGTTGTGTAACTTCCACAACGTGTATTAAAACTGGTACGTGCTCTTCTCTCGCAACTTTTGCTGCTTTTTCGTAAACTGAAATAAGTTCAGGATAATCCCAACCTTTTACTTTAAAGATTTCGTATCCTTTATTATCTTCATCTCTTTGGAAACCTTTCAAGATTTCTGAGATGCTTTCTTTTGTAGTTTGGTATTTTGCGTGAACCGAAATTCCGTATTCATCATCCCAAACGCTCATCACCATTGGTACTTGCAATACACCAGCACCGTTGATTGTTTCAAAAAACAAACCTTCGGATGTACTTGCGTTTCCAATTGTTCCCCAAGCAATTTCATTTCCGCTTTCGCTAAAATTACTCGCGTTTATATTTGCTAAATTTCTGTATATTTTTGATGCTTGAGCAAGTCCAAGTAGACGTGGCATTTGTCCTGCTGTAGGAGAAATGTCGGCACTTGAATTTTTTTGTTGCGTGAGATTTTTCCAACTTCCGTCTTCGTTCAAACTGTGCGTTGCAAAATGCCCACCCATCTGACGTCCGCCAGACATTGGATCATAAGCGATATCTGAATGTCCAAATAAACCTGCAAAAAATTGCTCGATATTAAGTTGTCCAATAGCCATCATAAAAGTCTGATCGCGGTAGTATCCAGAACGGAAATCTCCATTCTTAAAAGCCTTTGCCATTGCTAGCTGCGGCACTTCCTTACCATCGCCAAAAATCCCAAACTTTGCCTTTCCCGTAAGAACTTCACGTCTTCCTAGAAGACTACATTCTCTACTTATCGAAGCTACTTGATAGTCTCCAATAACTTCTTTTTTAAAGTCTTCAAATGAAAGTGCTGCGTTAGTCTGTGCTTGTGTCATATATTGAGAGTATCAAATTCGGAAACAAATTTAAAGAAAAACTGATTGATTTCATAATAAGAGACTAAATTTAAATTAGCGCTATTTGATGATTTAGTAAAAATCGGTCGATTTGGTAGAAATATTATTTATTTTTATTAGCTAATACAAAATATTCTGCAATGTTTGTCTACTTTGATTTATATTAAAGCCATTTTCTATTAAAAAGGTTTAATAGGATTTTTGGATTTAATGTCACTATAAACCTAATTTTTTGATCGTAGCGAGGCTGTGCAATCTCCCAACCATTTGATGAAACTACTGGAAAGTAGAGTTCGAAATAGTCCTGAACTAAATTCAGTCGAACGCCGCTATCAAAGACAAATCGCTCATTTAAACCTTTATTTTTTAGCAATCCTACATCGCCATATATTTCAATCCAATTCCAAACATTAACACCCAAATTTAATGTTGTCATCCATTGATTGGCAAATTGATTCTCAAATTTAGATTTAAATCCACCTTCAGCCAGGATTAATTGCTGACTAAAAAGTCCAGTTGTTTCTGATCTTCCGTAATAATTGTAGTCAAAAAGATAATCGGTTGGTCTGTCAAGTGCAAAGTTAAAAAAATCAGATTGTGTATTGTTAAAAGCAAAAACACCTGCGTAAAAGCGAAGGTCAATTTGGGTGTTGTTTTCAAAAAGTTTTCGGTAATTCGCTTGAATAATTCCTTTCCCAAATTTCTCAGCATACTGCAATTCCGAAACAAATCCGATGGATTTTGTGGCTTCCGAATCTGAGAAGTAATATTTCGCATTGGAAACCGAATAGTTTTTTGTTTGAGGATCATCTTGAACAAATGCCGACTGTTCTCTGCTAACAATTACTTGTCGCAACATTACTGCTTGCTGCTCATTATCACGTAAATCAGAAGTTCGAATTCTCATCATCACCAATGGATTTAGTCTCAAATAACTTGCGTCTGGCGCGTAATGGAAGTAATTTCCAGTAATGGAATATCGCATATTATAGAGTTTAGAGTCTCTGTAATTCTGATTTACTGCCAGAAGAAAACTTCCAATAAGTCCGCTTTTTTTAGTTGAAAATGCTGGATTTATATCGAAAGTAAATGGCTTGTCTAAAATGGTTTTATTGTGAAATCTCAATCCTGGAATTAATCCGTCATATAAGTTATAGGAAATTGTAGGGACATACAAAATCTGATTGTAATAAGGATCTTCCAAATCCTTCATCAAGGTAAATTTGATGGGACGGTTTGTAATATTAAAATCCTTTAAAGATTTCCAATTGTTACGCAAATTCATTTCTGGAACCACATTTTCGTAATTCAAAACAAGTTTGTCAGCGTCCATTCTCGGCAATTTATAAGCGCTGATTGTAGATGATTCATCCAGCCATTTCTTAAAAACCACTTGATTGTCTTTCAATCCATAAACAGGAATCGGCACATTTGTTCCAGTTTTGTTTTTCAAGTCGAAATACACGAAATCTTTATCCTTGCTCAGCGTTCCAAACTTATAATCAATAACTCGACGGGAATTGATGATATCGTCAAAAAACCATTCTATATTTGTTGTAGTATTTGACTTCAATACACTTTCAAAAGGATTTTGAATAGAAGTTTGTATTTTATTTTGCTCAAAGAAGGTTTTTACTGAAGTATCCAAAATATCATTCCCAAGATAATCATCGAGATATTCAAAACTCAATCCTGCTCTATATTTTCCCGCAATCTGCTCATTAAATTTTATCAAGGTGTTTTTAGGATTTCCAATCGGCTGATCTAGATTTTTTCGAGCCATCAACATATAGAAATAGGAAAACTGCTCATTAAATTTGATGTGTGCCAAATGGAAACTGTTCAGAATTCTATAATTAGCGACCGAGCCCAACATCTTTTCATCAGGATAATAATATTGCAGATATTCCATCAGGTAATACATCTGAATTCCGTCGTAGATCCAATTATCGCTGCGTTTATTTAGCGGAAGCGAATTCTTTAAATAAGCATTTAAATAAGTTTTTAGAACTTTGATTTCATAATCAAAATCTTCTGGAAAAGGTTTCAAAAATGAGGGAAGCTGATTGAAACCATAAAACGGATTTCGCTCGTAATCCACCTGCGAAATCGTCATTACAGAGTAGGGGTAGTCTCCAATTTTCTCTTTCGCAAACTCGACAATTCTATCAACAATTATCGCTTTTCGGATATCATCAACATTTTTGGATTTGATGTTATTAAGGACTTCAATATCTTTATTTTTAAAACTTAAAAAATCACTTTTGCTTTCAAGGTATAAACTGAAATCATACCGATTATTACCAATGAATTTTTTAGAAAAACCCTTTGCGGTATTCTCAATATCCAAATCGGTAGTAACTGACTTCTTAACGTCAGTTTGAACGGTAAACTCCAGATCTACTAAGGCATTTGCTGCATCGTCTAGATTTAGATTGCTATTCAGTACAAACTGATTATTTTCGCGTAAAGCGGGCCACAAAAAAGCATTTCGAAGTGCATAATCACCGTCATCATCGTAGCCGTACTTGGTAAATCTAGCGTTTGGAAGTTGTACCGAATAGTCCAAAATCATTTCAACCTCGTCTCCAGGGAATAATGGTTTTTCTAAGATTACAGAAATAATATCTACTTGATTGTCAACTCGATTCCAAGTCAAGCTTTGACTAGTATTTTCGATTTTTTCAATAGTTGTAAAACCGCGATCTTTGACTTTTGCGATATGGAAGGTTTTTTGAAATTCATCCGAAAATCGTCCAGCTAATGGAGTTTTTTTAGAAGAATAGGCATTATTCCAGTCGTTCAAAATTATATTATTGAGAGTATCCTGACTTTGATTCTTATAAAGAATTTTTTGCCTTACTTGAAACGTGTGAGTTTCAGAATTTAACTTGGCATCAATTTGCATTTTATGTTGTGCTGATAAGTAGACCGCTTGAAAAAGCAGAAAAATAACAGCAAAGAATCGAAATTTAAATTTCAAAAATCACAATATTAAAAGTAATAATAACAAGCAAAAAAAAACTGCAATTTGAGCAGTTTTTTAATTCTTTAAAAGTTAGGACTAAGCGTGTATTTCTTGTAAAATTTATCCAAAACATCAACCACTTCTTCCGCGGTATCTACGATTTTTATCAAATCTAAATCCTCAGGACTCACATTCATATATTTAGTATTCAAAACCTGATCAATCCAGTCCATTAAGCCGCTCCAATACTCAGATCCAACCAGAATTATCGGGAATTTTGCAACTTTTTTCGTCTGAATTAAGGTAATCGCTTCAAACATTTCGTCCAACGTTCCAAAACCGCCAGGCAAAATTACAAACCCTTGAGAATACTTCACAAACATTACTTTTCGAACAAAGAAATAGTCAAAATTCAAATTTTTATCCTTGTCAATATAAGGGTTAAAATGCTGCTCAAACGGCAACTCAATGTTTAAACCTACAGATGTTCCTCCACCGCGATGCGCACCTTTGTTTCCCGCCTCCATTATGCCAGGGCCTCCACCAGTAATCACGCCATATCCAGCTTTGCTAATATCGTGTGCGACCTTTTCGGCAAGAATGTAATAAGGATCATCAGTCTTAGTTCGTGCCGATCCAAATATGCTCACGCAAGGCCCAATGCGGCCCATCGTCTCATATCCATTCACAAACTCGGCCATAATTTTAAAAATCGCCCAAGAATCATTCGTACGAATCTCATTCCAAGTTTTTTGCTTCATTCTGTCCTGAAGTACCTTATCATCATCATTATCAAAATCTTCAAATCTCATCTCTTTTCTAGTATTTTTTGTTGTTTTAGGAGCTAAATCCTGCTTTCTGCTACAATTCCTCGGCATAATGCATTTTTGCTAAGCCACAATAGGAGCTTCCTTCGGTCGCTGTCATTGCGAGGTTCGAAGCAATCTCCAAGAAAAAATAGCCTTATTGCCTGCGGGATTTGCGCGGCAATCAGGGCTAAAAATAGTACAACTTTCAGCACTTTCGCTATTTCTACGCCAATTCTTTTTTCAAGAACTCAGCGGTATAACTCTTTTTAACCTTGGCAACTTGTTCAGGTGTACCTTTTGCGATAATCTGCCCGCCTTTTTGTCCACCTTCGTAACCAACGTCTATAATATAGTCGGCAAGTTTAATCACGTCCATATTATGTTCGATAATTATAATTGTATTTCCTCTATTTACAAGTCTATCAATTACTTGCATCAAAATCCGAATATCTTCAAAATGCAAACCAGTTGTAGGCTCATCCAGAATATAAATCGTATTTCCTGTATCTTTCTTAGAAAGTTCCGATGCCAACTTAATCCTTTGCGCTTCCCCTCCCGAAAGTGTTGTGCTTTGCTGTCCCAAAGTAATATATCCTAGGCCAACATCCTGAATGGTTTTTACCTTTCTGTAGATCTTCGGAATATTCTCAAAAAACTCAACAGCTTCATCAACAGTCATATTTAAAACATCAGAAACGTTTTTTCCACGGTATCGGATTTCCAAAGTTTCTCTATTAAAACGTTTTCCGTGACAAGTTTCACACTCCACATAAACATCTGGCAAGAAATTCATCTCAATTGTTCTCACTCCAGATCCGCCGCAGGTTTCACATCGTCCACCTTTTACATTAAAGCTGAATCGTCCCGCTTTATAACCACGAATCATACTTTCGGAAGTCATTGCAAATAAATTGCGAACTTCTGTAAATACATCTGTGTAAGTTGCAGGATTAGATCGTGGAGTCCTTCCAATTGGTGTTTGATCGATTTCGATTACTTTGTCAAGGAATTCTAATCCTTCAATTTTTTTGTAAGGTTGAGGTTTCTTTACTCCATTAAAGTAATAGGCGTTTAGTATTGGATATAATGTCCCATTTATCAGAGTAGATTTTCCGCTTCCCGAAACTCCTGTAATACAAATCAACGTTCCCAAAGGCAAACTGATACTTACATTTTTCAAATTGTTTCCAGTAGCTCCCGTCAGTTTCAAGAAATTCCCATTTCCCTTACGACGCACTTTTGGAACTTCAATTTCCAATTCACCGTTTAGATATTTTGCTGTTGTTGTGTGCTCTTTCAATAATTGATCTGGCGTTCCTTCACTTACAATTTGTCCACCAAATTTTCCCGCTGCTGGCCCAATATCAATAACATAATCAGCACGTAAAATCATATCCTTATCGTGTTCAACGACAATAACTGAGTTTCCAATATCACGCAGGTTTTCTAGCGAGTGAATCAGTTTCTCATTATCTCTTTGGTGCAAACCAATACTTGGCTCATCTAAAATATATAAAACTCCAACAAGCTGAGACCCAATTTGGGTGGCAAGCCTGATACGTTGCGCTTCTCCACCCGAAAGTGTTTTGCTTCCACGTGAAAGAGCGAGGTAGTCAAGTCCAACGTTCATAAGGAATGTTAGTCTGTCTCTAATTTCTTTTACAACTTCAGATGCTATGCTTTTCTGTTTATCTGTCAAGTGATTTGTCAAATCTGCAAACCAAGCGGTGAGATCAGAAATATCCATATCAGATAATTCTGCAATGTTTAAACCATTTAGTTTAAAGTACAGCGACTCTTTTTGCAATCGCGTTCCGTCGCAAACTGGACAAGGAACGACATCCATAAAATCTTTTGCCCATCTTCTGATACTTGTAGAATCGGCCGTCTCGTATTGATTTTTTATAAAATTAGAAATTCCTTCAAACTCTATTTTGTACTCTTTGGTAATTCCCAGAGTTTTAGATTCAACAGAAAACTTTTCTTTTCCTCCAAACAAAATCATATCTAGTGCATCCGACGGAATTTTTGAAATAGAATCTGTCAATTTAAATTCGAATTTCTCTCCAATTGTTTCCAATTGTTTAAAAATCCACGAATTTTTATATTCTCCCAATGGTGCAAAACCTCCTTTATTAATGCTCAATTTAGGATCTGGCATTATTTTTTGAAGGTTGATTTCATTTATCGTTCCCAAACCATTGCAATTCGGACAAGCACCTTTCGGACTGTTGAAAGAAAAATTGTTTGGTTCTGGATTTTGGTATGAGATTCCCGAAGTTGGACACATTAGATTTCGACTGAAATATCGAACTTCCTCGGTGTCTTGATCTAGAATCATCAACACATTTTCACCTCGGTGCATTGCAGTATTAATGCTTTCTTCAAGACGCTTTCCATTTTCAGGACTATCATCAATTACCATTCGGTCAATAACGATTTCGATGTCGTGGGTTTTATAACGATCGAGTTTCATTCCTGGAGTAATTTCGCGGATAGCGCCATTGACTCTAACTTTCAGATAACCTTGCTTGGCAATATGAGCGAATAATTCGCCATAATGCCCTTTACGAGCTCTAATAATTGGAGCAAGGATATTGATCCGCTTACCATTGAAATTCTCAAAAATCAATGATCGAATTTGATCATCATTATAGCTGACCATCTTTTCGCCCGTCACATAACTGTGAGCGTCACTAGCTCGCGCATATAGCAAACGGAGGAAATCGTAAATCTCGGTAATAGTTCCAACTGTAGATCGTGGACTTTTACTGGTAGTTTTTTGCTCAATCGCAATTACTGGCGAAAGTCCGTCAATTTTATCGACGTCTGGACGTTCTAGTCCGCCCAAAAACTGACGTGCGTAGGCAGAGAAAGTCTCTACATAACGACGTTGTCCTTCGGCATAAATTGTATCAAAAGCGAGTGAAGATTTTCCTGATCCCGACAGTCCTGTAATAACAACAAGTTGTTCTCGCGGAATAGAAACATCAATATTTTTTAGATTGTGGACGCGAGCGCCTTGTACATCTATAGTATTTGTGGTGTCTTGCATAGAAAATTTTGAAAGTACAAAGATACTTCATAAATGAACTATTTATGAGGTTCAAATTTCTAAGAATATGTTAAAGAATTGGCGCAACTTGCTGAACTTCGGTCATAATGTACAGTCGATTCTTTCAAAAAGAAGATTTCGTTATTCTGCATTTAACTCGATCCATTTCTCATCCACAAATTTTCGCAAATCCTCAAAGAATTCGAAAAACTCGGCTTCGTATTCATCGTAAAACTCTTCCAATTCTTCGGGAGAATACTGCATTTTGGATGCGAATTTTGTTCGGCTATCCATTTGATAAAGGATTTCAGAAAGTCCTCCTATTGTAGCGTAGGTCGTTAGCCAATCTTGTCTTTTCATTATCGGCAAAATGTAATTTATTCGCTCTGGTAGCCAATCAAGATTATCTTCTAACAATTGATAAAAGCTATGATTGTGTTCTTGCAGCGGAATCGAGCTATATTTGGACCAATTTCGAGCCAAAAAATGATCGTAAAAAACATCTAGAATCACGCCTGCATAATGATGATAGCGGGAATGCAATCGCTTTGTACCAATTCTAAAAATTGGATGAGCATCAGTAAAAGTATCAATCTGTCTGTGCAGAAGAATTCCCTTTTGCACATCTTCGTCAAAGTCAGTATAATTATTCCCTCGAACGCTGTCCGCTATAAAATTTCCGATTTTGACTTGGTCGATGCCTTGTGATAAGAAAATATGTGCGAGAAAGTTCATAAGGGGAAATTTAAAGATTTAAAGATTGAAAAATTTAAAGATTAATGGAATCTAAATAATTGAATAATCTAAAATATCAAAATTAAAATTTTGCGAAGTGGAAATTTACGATAAGTTTTTTAAATGTTGAAT
Source organism: Flavobacteriales bacterium (assembly GCA_038243675.1). GTDB lineage: Bacteria > Bacteroidota > Bacteroidia > Flavobacteriales > Flavobacteriaceae > Flavobacterium. The sequence continues at coordinate 8,556 of JBBSQV010000011.1, read as the reverse complement.
TTCAAAATAGAGAACAACTAAATTTATTTTGTGCGACAGTTTGATTAACTTTAAAGAGTATTACAAATACTAATCCTTATCCATATGAAAAAGCAAAATGAATTCTCCACGTTGGCAGATATGAAGGATAAATATATTGGTCGTGCTGGTACAAAAGAGCGAGATAAATATGAACGAAAACTTCGACGGTATTTATTGACAAAATTGCCGTAATGAAGATCGCAATTGAAACGAATAACTTCGGAAGCGAACAAAATGTTACCTACCACATCCAGCAAAAATTCGGCGAAAGCCAAAAAACTATGAATAAAAAGATATAAAGAATCAAAAAAGCAAAATATTAATTGGTTGGGGTCATTCCTTTTGAAGATGCTGTTTTTATCTAGAAATAATGGTTTTGAAAATAAAAATTCTATGGATTTCGAAAATGTGAGTTGCCCTTTCGTAATAGTTGGAGTTAATGGAGGCAATTAAATTTTCTACGTAGGTATAAATCATATCATTTATCCATTGATTACTAGGAATTTATCAAAAAGCACGTTAAATAATATGCTTTTGAGTAAGCAACGATTATCTTTGCAAACGAAGAATATTGCTACTAATAGCACATCAAAAATAATTGTTTTCAAATTTATGACTTTAATCAAATCTATTTCGGGAATTCGTGGTACAATTGGAGGAAAAACGGGTGAGAATTTGACGCCTCTGGATGCAGTCAAATTTGCTGCAGCATACGGAACCTGGTTAAAAGGGTATTCAGGAAAAGAAGATTTGAAAGTCGTAATTGGTCGTGATGCTAGAATTTCTGGCCCAATGATTCACAATCTTGTAATGCAAACGCTTGTAGGTTTGGGAATCGATGTGATAGATTTAGGACTTTCGACAACACCAACTGTAGAAATTGCAGTTCCACTTGAAAATGCTGATGGTGGAATTATCTTAACAGCGTCTCACAACCCAAAGCAATGGAATGCGCTGAAATTGCTGAACGAAAAAGGAGAATTTTTGAATGGAATGGAAGGAATGAAAATTCTGGATATTGCAGATGCTGAAAGCTTTGACTTTGCAGATGTTGATAATCTAGGCGAAATCACAGAAAATGATGCCTATATGGATATTCATATCGATGAGGTTTTGGCGATGGATCTTGTAGATGTTGATGCTGTAAAAGCTGCAGGTTTTAAAGTAGTTGTTGATGGTGTGAACTCTTCTGGTGGTGTTATTGTTCCAAAACTTCTTGAACTAATGGGAGTAGAAGTAGTAAAATTATACTGTGAACCAACAGGACATTTTCCTCACAATCCAGAACCGTTAAAAGAACACCTTACTGATATCAGCAAACTTGTTGTTGATGAAAAAGCAGATTTAGGAATTGTTGTAGATCCAGATGTTGACCGACTTGCTTTTATTTGCGAAGATGGCGAAATGTTTGGAGAAGAATATACACTTGTCGCTGTTGCTGATTATGTACTGAGCAAGACTCCAGGAAATACGGTATCGAATATGTCATCTTCAAGAGCGTTGCGCGATGTGACCAACAAACACAATGGAATGTACGAAGCATCGGCTGTAGGAGAGGTGAATGTTGTGGAGTTAATGAAGAAGAATAATGCTGTAATAGGTGGAGAAGGAAACGGTGGAATTATCTATCCTACATCTCACTACGGACGTGATAGCATTGTTGGGATCGCTTTATTCTTGACTCACCTAACTAACAAAAAAATGAAAGTTTCAGAATTACGTGCTTCGTATCCTCAATATTATATGAGTAAAAATAAGATTGAACTGACTCCTCAAATTAATGTTGATGCTATTTTGCTGGCGATGACCGACCGTTATAGATCTGAGGAGATTCAGACTATTGACGGTGTGAAAATTGACTTTGCAGATAATTGGGTACATTTGCGAAAATCTAACACTGAGCCAATAATCAGAATTTACACCGAAGCTGCGACACAAAAAATTGCAGATGATCTAGCGCAGAAAATTATAAACGAAATTAAAGAAATTGCAGGAATCTAAGTTTTAGAACTTAAATCCTCTCATTATAAAAAAAATCAATATGATAGACACATTTCCACATACGATTTCTACTGAACTGGAAACATACTTTGCCGAATTCAGAAAGAACATTATTGGTATTGATCAAGATTTTGACTCTCCGTATGGTAGAAAAAAAATTACTTATACAGACTGGACTGCAAGCGGGCGGCTATACCGTCCTATTGAAGAAAAGTTGATGAATGAATTTGGCCCTTTCGTAGCAAATACTCATACAGAAACGACAGTTTCGGGTACCGCAATGACGATGGCTTATAATCAAGCAAGACAAATTATCAAAAAGCACGTAAATGCAAATGATAATGATGTACTTATTAATACTGGAACAGGAATGACTGGCGCTATTAATAAATTTCAGCGTATTCTCGGACTTAAAGTTCCTGAAAGCGTAAAAGGATTTGTAAATATCGCTGAAGAAGATAGACCTGTGGTTTTTATCTCACATATGGAGCATCATTCAAACCAAACTACTTGGTTAGAGACGATAGCAAAAGTGGTTATCATTCCACAAACTGAAGATGGATTAATTTGCCTTGATGAATTTAAAGTATTACTTGAGCAATATAAAGATCGAGAGGTAAAAATTGCGTCTGTAACTTCTTGTTCGAATGTGACAGGAATTAGAACGCCTTATCATACGATTGCAAAGATGATTCACGAATATAATGGAGTTTGCTTTGTAGACTTTGCGTGTTCCGCGCCATATGTGTCGATCGATATGCATCCTGAAGATGAGACTGAAAGTCTTGACGCTATTATGTTTTCTCCACACAAATTCTTAGGAGGCCCTGGAACATCAGGAGTTTTGATTTTCAAAAAAGAATTGTACAGCAATTTAGTACCCGATTGTCCTGGAGGAGGAACAGTAAGCTGGACAAATCCTTGGGGCGAGCATAAGTATATCGAAAATATTGAAGATAGAGAAGATGGTGGAACGCCAGGATTCCTTCAAGTTATTAAAACTGCTCTTGCCGTTCAGTTAAAAGATAAAATGGGAGTTGATAATATGCTTAATAGAGAGCACGAACTTCTTGAATATCTATTTGAAGAATTTGCACCAATCGAGAATATTCATATTCTGGCAAATCAGCATCAAAACCGTTTGGGAATAGTGTCATTTTATGTTGATAAACTACACTTTAATCTTGCAGTTAAAATATTAAACGATCGCTTTGGAATTCAGACTCGTGGAGGTTGTAGTTGTGCGGGTACTTACGGACATTTTCTGTTGCACGTAGATCAAGCAACTTCAAATGCGCTTACACAACGAATTACACTTGGTGATCTTCTAGACAAGCCGGGATGGATTCGTATGTCAATGCACCCAACAACTACAAACGCTGAAATTGCTTTTGTATGTCAAAGCATAAAAGATATGGCAGCAAACCACCAAGAATGGGCGCTAGATTATAATTATAATAAAGATACAAACGAGTTTATACATAAAGAGGCGAAGAATAATGAGCGTCAAATGGTATCAGAGTGGTTTAAGAATTAAGAGATTCGTGGAGGATTTTCTAAACACCTTAATTTAAAATGACCTTATAATATTTGAATCCCTTTAGAGCAGATAGTTCAAAAGGGATTTATTATTTTCGATAAAGGAATTGTCGAATTAAGTAAAACATCAATTTGTGACAATAATAAGTGTTTTTCCTTGGACTTGTAACCTATTCGTTGCTACTGTAAAAGTGTTTTAGAAATAGAGTGCAAAGTCCAATTGTAGAAAATGCTTTAAGTTTTTTACAACTAAAAAAGGTTTTGATCAGGAATATAAATTTTTAAGCTTAATGAAAAAATTACTAATATTGATTGTGTTACTTGTGCATAGCATTTTAATTGGACAAACAATTGTTCCTACCATAAGTGCAAGAGTCGACACATCTAATGTTGAAGTTAAAAAAATTTACCAATTATATAAAGATTATTTAAATTCTAAACCTGATAGTATATATCGTAATCCTTATTGGAATGATAAGGAAAATGAACGTAATTTAAATGTTGGATATTTTAAAGTTGATAGAGCGGCAGAAATGATGTATTCAAATATGACTGCGGATAAGTATCATTCTTATTTTAAGCCACAAATCCTTCAGATTGATAAAGTTGAAAGCGGAAGATATCTCATTAAAACAATTTTTTCTTATAACACAGCAGACCAAAATTATATAGAACATTCAGTTCCTTACATTACCAGACTCTATGCAGTAAAGAATTTGGATGGTGACTACAAATTAGAAAACGCTATATCTTTCGATACTCGAAATTGGAAAAGATATAATTTCAAATATATTAAATATATACTGCATCCTAATTGTACTTTTCAAAAAAAAGAAGCTAAGAAAGCGGTTAAATTTATTGATGATATTGCTCGTAAATTCGATTTGAAACCAGAATCTTTCACATATTATATTTTACCTAATTCAGATGAATTCGGTAAATTGTATAATTTTGAATATTGGACGTACTACCTTAGTGGTCAGACCAATATTCCGATGAGAGAAATATTCACGTCTTTCGGAAATGAAAATTATCCACATGAATTTGTACATATTTTGTTTCCTCTACCTAAAAAAGGAGATCCTTATTGCCCTACGATAATTAATGAAGGACTGGCAACCTGGCTTGGAGGACCTGGATATAATGAAAGTTTTGAAAGTGCTTTAAAAGAGGTTAGTAAAATATTTAAAGAAAAGGATAAGATATCTATTGATGATATCATCAATTTTGAATTTCGCAATCAATTTGATAATTCTATATTATACGTAACGGGGGGAGTATTCTGCAAGCTAGTCTACGAGATGCATGGGAAAGAAGGCATTTGGAAACTCTATAATTCGACAGACAATACTATTAAAGATGTATTATCTAAGTTATTTGACAAGCCATACGAAGAAGTAGAAAAAAATGTAATAAATTATATTAAGAACTATTAAGTAAAATTTTTTACAAATAAGGTTTTCATTGGTAAGTAATTATCTAAATTAACTATTCAAATTATCTTCTTTTCTGCTTAATTTAATTTCGAATGTCAATTTTTTAAATGGTTGTCATCAATTAGATTTTGATCTTTCGAAATATTTTTATGTTCTATTATTACATATTCCATCAGCGTGAAGTTTTCCATCGTTTGTGCGTCCAAAGATAAAATTCTGGCGCTTCGATGATTTGCTTTTCGACCCTTCTCATAAACTCATCAGAAATTTCAAAATCCGGGACTTGTCTCGGATTTTCTGTTATTTCCTCAAACGTAGCTTCGTAATAACCTCTTTTTATTTTCTTAACTTTTAAGAAAATAACATTCATATCAAACTTTTTGGCAATCGTTTCCGCTCCCGTGTGGGTTGGAGTGTCGATACCTAAAAAAGTTGTCCAATGACCTATACGACTCGCTTTTGGCGACTGATCACTTGCAAAACCATAGATTGCTCTGATGCCTTTTTTTTCATTTTGAGCAATCGTAGGATAAGTTTCCTTTGTAGTAATTAGATAAGCTTTAAATTTTGAGCGTATGTCGCGCACTTGTTTATCAAAATATGGATTTGCTATTTTTTTATAAATCGCATATCCTTTAAAAGTGATATAATTGTTCATCGAAATCAGCCACTCGTAACTTGCATAATGGGAAGCAAACATCGCAATACTTTTTCCGCGTTTTTCCATATCAAGATAAACATCCATATTGGTAAACTTGAATCTTTCTTGAATTTGCTTATCAGAAATGCTCATTGTTTTGATCATTTCCATAAAAATGTCGCACAGATGGTGATATGATTTTTTTTCAATAATTAAACGTTCGGCGTCTGATTTTTCTGGGAAAGCCAGTTTTAGATTGTGTCTAACAACGGCTTTTCTATATCCTATAACTTTATAAACTATTAGATAAAAGAAATCAGATAATAAGTAGAGAAGACGGAAAGGTAAAATTGAAATAAGCCAAATTAAGGGATAGAAAAGTATAAAGAACAGTAATTGCATTGGGTCAAATTTTGAAAGTACAAATATACGCTTAAAACCAAATTTAGGAAGGGGTCAATGCCTAAAGCTAGTAAAAGATGATTATTTTTACATTTCACATTTAAAATCAGTATGGATTTAGTTTTAATAATCATTATTGCAGCCAATGCATTGTTTAGTTTTAAGGGATTTGGAGATATGGCATTCTTCAGAAAATATGAGTTACACATTGCGTCAATTAGAAATGGCGAGCAATACCGAATGTTTTCGTCGGCTTTTTTACACGCAGATATTGGTCATTTAGCTTTTAATATGCTGACGTTGTATTTCTTTGCGCCTGTAGTTTTGGCTTACACCAATGCATTTACATTTTTACTAGTATATTTCGGTAGTCTTATTTGTGGAAGCCTCTTGACTTTGTATTTACATAAAGACGACCTTAATTACCGAGCAATTGGAGCTTCAGGAGCAGTAATTGGAGTTTTATATTCGGCGATTTTATTGCAGCCAGATATGAGTCTGTATTTGTTTTTTATTCCAATTCCCATTCCAGCATATATTTTTGGAATTGGATACTTGCTATATTCCCTTTACGGAATGCGTGCTAAGAGAGATAATATCGGACATACTGCCCACTTTGGAGGAGCGATTGGGGGTTATGCAATTACTCTTGCGAAATTCCCAGAAATGTTTACAGAGAATATTTTTATGGTTGTAATTCTAGCCATTCCAATTATTATTTTGGGAATTATGGCAAAGATGAAAAAGATTTAATGGCATAACTATTGGAAAGTGTTCTAACTTAAATTAAAAAATCCAATTATGAAAAAGTCATTCCTCATATTAGCAATTGTTGCAATATGCAATATCACACCATCACAAGCACAAGAAATAGTTCCGCCAGCTCAGATTACAGTTTCGGGTGAAGGCACGGTAAAAGTAGAGCCAGATCAAGCATTTATTTCTATTTCAGTCGAAAATAAGGGTAGTGATGCGACATTTGTAAAAAAGGAGAATGATAAAACGGTTGCTGATGTTATCAAAGCGATTAAAGATTTAAAGCTTCCTAAGGAAGATGTCCAAACCAAACGGGTGTCTTTGAGCTCACCTTATGATTACGACAAAAAGAAATACAATTACGTAGCTACCCAAACAATTGAAATTTTATTAAGAGATTTATCAAAGTATGATATGGTAATGGAGAAGCTTGTTAATGCCGGTGTAAATACAATTGGAACAGTAGATTTCAGATCTTCAAAATTGGCCGAATATCAGTCGCAAGCTAGAAAATTAGCAATGAAAGAAGCACAACTAAAAGCACAGGATTATGTTTCTGTTTTAGGACAGAAGGTCGGTTTAGCAATTATGATTAATGATAATTCGCAACCTAATTATCCTCGACCAATGATGTATAGCTCAATGGTTAAAGGTGCTGCTAGTAGTGATATGCCACGTGAAACTATTGCAGTTGGCGAAATAGATGTGACTGCAAATGTTACAGTAAGTTTTAAATTGAACTAGATATTTATAGTTTTAAATATGTAAAAATCCCTTTCGGCAAAAACTGAAAGGGATTTTTTTTAGCTGTAATTTTCATAATTAGTTTATAAAAAGCTCTTGAAGTTTTTAAATCATTTTTTATCTTTAGAAACAAATCAGTAGAAATAATGTGCTACCACGTTACCCAAACAAAAATGAAGATTGAAGTAGAGCAGCGCTTTGATGCCGAAGTGGACCCTGCCATAAATTTTGCACCACAAAATCACTACAACGGATTCGACTTTCCTGCAATGCCAATTATCACAGATCAGAATCCAGGGATTATAACCCATTTCAATTGGGGACTTATTCCGTATTGGGCAACCGACAATGAGATCCGGAAGAGTACGCTTAACGCAAAAATAGAAACGGTTAACGAAAAGCCGTCGTTTAAGGACGTGATAAATCAGCGTTGTCTGATCATTGCCGATGGATATTTTGAATGGAAGTGGCTTGACGCTAAAGGTAAAAACAAGCAGAAATACACAATCTTTGAACCCGATCACGGTTTATTCGCTTTCGCCGGACTTTATTCGATTACTCAAAATGCCGAAACGGGGAAGGAGCAGAAGACTTTTACAATGCTAACCACCGAAGCCAATGAACTAATGTCTGAAATCCACAACAGCAAAAAGCGAATGCCGATTATTATTAAGAAAGAAGATGAGCAGAAATGGTTGAAGAAAGATTCTTTGCAGAAATATGCGTTTCCGTATTCTGTTAATCTTGATGCTGATGAAGAAAGAAGTTTAGATCAAGGTTGGACTCTTTTCGATTCGTTGTAAATTAAAGTTCGCCGTTTTCTTGATTATCGAAATCTTCATTTTCTTTCCGAACTTCGTCAAGTTCGTCTTCTGTAAGCAAGTGAACATTTATAAGTGATTCCCTAAGATCTGCCATCTGAACTAATAAATTAGCCACTTTCTGCACCGTTTCGTTCTTACTGCTTTGCAATAGACTTAAGTCGAAAGTAAATACATCACCCACATCAAAAGTTTT